>JBDQJG010000261.1:0-2023 GCA_040263955.1 Verrucomicrobiales bacterium | reverse complement strand
TCTACCTCATCGACAGCCTCAACATACTCCTCGGTATGTGCCGCACTGTAAATTTCCGGATCATCAAGATCCCGACGTAATGCGAGGGCACCGCGATGCTCGGGATCAATCTCAAGCACATCTGAAATCCACTTACGGGCATCCTTGTATCGACCATTGTCCGCATGCTCCCGGGCAAATTCCGCCGCAGCATCCACATAGCGCGCCATGGCTAACTGTCGTCTTTCCTTGTTCATCGGCGATTCCGGAAGCGCCTTGATCGCATCCCGATATTCATCGATTGCCGCCTGGAAATCCTTCTCACTCGACAGCTGGTCCCCGGCCTCGATCGCTCTCAAGGCGTCATCTGCCATCGCCTGTCGCCGAGCAATCTCTCGCTCGGCAATTCCAGCAACGGATTCCACCTGTGCATGGGCCATTTGTGAAACCAGACAGATCCCTGCAAATATCGTGACAGCGCAGCAATTGCTCACCGATTTTCGCGCTTGTTGATTTGCTGAAGTCATGCCTTCGAATGGGTGTAAAAAAAAGCGTTCCCGAGCTTGAATGACAACGGAATAAAAGAAAAATCTTTCAATCTGAGGTTCAGTTGCACTGGTCGACTTGGTTTGATTGCATTGTCTTGTATCACTGCGGCTTGTTTCCATGCAGCTGATCATGCGTCCTGATAGGGCTTCCCGAGGGATCGATCATTCGCGTTGAAACAAAAATCATCAAATTACGCTTGAAATACTGGTCCGCCTTGGTTTGAAAAAGGCGTCCGATCATCGGAAGGTCGCCCAGAAAAGGCACCTTATCCTCCACACTTTGCACATCTTCCCGGATAAGCCCTCCGATCGCCACAGTCTGGCCATCCCATACAGTCACTGATGTGCTCACCCGCCGGGTCGCAAAAATCGGCTGTTGAATATTGTTGGCCGTCAACTCGATCGTCCCGGGATTCCCGTTGCCATCCACCACACCCTGCTTAATCGGCGACCCGTAATTGATGAATCCCTCAAACTCGACGACCTCTGGGAGAATATTCAGGTCAATCGTGAACCCATCGCTACCGATCACCGGATCCACTTCCATCGTCACGCCGACAGGACGCATCTCGAAAGCAGTCGGAGTGGTCGGCGTCACCGGTGTCGCCTGCGAGGTGCCAACCTGAAACGTCTCATCACCATCTTGAAAACTCCCTCCAGCGGAGACGCTACCACTGGTGTTCTCTGGAATTTCAGGTGGATCAAATTCCACCGGGTAAATAAACTCCCGGATCACCTCAATTTTCGCACGTTGCCCGCTGCGCGTCACCACGGTCGGGGCACTCATCAGATCGACCCCTTCTTTCTGAGCAAGCCCGCGAATCATCATCTGGAATTGCGGGTCGGTAAAGACACCCGAAATTCCGAAAATTCCTGGGGAAAGTGTTGTGCCAGTTCCTGCTGCAGTCGCTGCTTCCAACACGGCGTCAATATCATCCAGATCGATCGCATCACGCCCGAAACGCAACCCTTTTGTCACTGGGTTCGAGCCGATTGGAGAACCAGTAACAGGATTATTAAACGTAAAATCACCCGGTGCGGTAACTGATCCATTTCCCGCGACACCTCCAGAACCAAAGACCTGATCACCTGCAATATTGAACGGACCAATCAACCAATCGAATCCCAGTTCATCCAGATTGGTTTGCCGCACTTCGACAAATCGAGTGGAAATCTGCAACTGACGCTGCACCTGATTACGGATATCTTGGACATAGGCTTCGATAAGTTCAATACTGCTCTGAGTATTTCTGACGATAAGCTGCGAAGAGCTCGGGTTGAAAAAAGCGGAAGCACCTTCCGGAAAGCTCACACCCCGATCCTCCAGAATCTCGCGCGCCGACTTGCGCTTACTGATAGCACTGGCTGCTCCACCGTCGGCAGAAGCCGGGGCAAACGGGTCAAGTGCAACGTCAGCGCCCCCCCCCGCATCTCCGCCCCCTACGGAGAGAAAATCCGGCGGAACCCTGAACACCCTGGTATATAGATCACTGGTA
>JBDQJG010000260.1:0-2074 GCA_040263955.1 Verrucomicrobiales bacterium | reverse complement strand
TGGTGAGAGCGGACATCGGCTCCTAAGCCACCAGACGCAGCTCTCGGTAACGTCCGCTATCCGCTCAAAAGCTGCCGTTCGTTAAAAATGGGTGGGAATGGCTGGTAATGACCCGTTGCGGACTGTCGGGAAATTTAGGAAACGTCTAAGTTTTGTGACTATCTAACCACTCGCAGATGCTCGAGAAGAACAGTTCGCGAGCAGATTTCTCTATCCATGGGCTGTGTCCGCAACAGTCAAACTCTTGGTGCTCCAACTGAGGAATGAACGGGAGCAGGCTGTCCCGAATCATCTTTCCGGGATGGGGGTCATATTGCCCATGCATCATGAGAACCGGCGATTCGATTGCTGCAAATGTGTTCGGATAAGTACCGTCATCTTGCAAGCGCCGCATATCGCTCCACGTTTCATTGTGAGCCTTCAAGTCAAATGGCTCAGACTCCTCTTTCTCGGCGTACGGACCAATGGGGTCATAGTCAAATATGTGCCGAGTAAGCTTGAACGTCTGAATGAACCGTTCTGCCGGATCAGTCGCGTCAGCTGACAATCGGCGGATATGATCTCGTACGTCATCATCCATACGCTCATCAATGATCTCCTGCATCATGCTCCGGCTAGATCGGTCGAACGTGCCACACCCAACAAGGACGATCGGTCCCGCTTTGCTTGGATATTCAGCGGCATAACAAAGGGCCAGCATTGCGCCCCAAGAGTGCCCTACAATTGCGACACGAGAATCTCCGCCGAGATCGGTAGCAAGCTCGTGAAGATCAGTAATGTGGCGAGCCACAGTGAGAGGTGATCCTCCGCTGCCGCGCTGCCACGGTTCCACCGCGTGGAAAGACCCTGAAATGCCTTTGGCAACGGGAGCCACATCTCCAACTGCAGCGGGACCGCCATGCAGCACAAGAACCAGCGGGCCCGCGTTGCCATAGTGTCTTACGAACATGGCGAGAAGTTTCGCACACGCAATAGGCGGACTGCGATAATTAAGCAACATCCCGCGCTCTGCGGCCCAATGCCAGGCGAGCAATAGAACGGGCAGCAGCTCATGAGTGGGGGCACCCTGATTCGAATAACTCAGAGTATTGGACTCGCGAAACCTGCCTGGAAAAGTGGTGGGCCCGCCAGGACTCGAACCTGGGACCAAGGGATTCACTGTACCCACTCGTTTCCGAATGGAGCGGACTATCTCATCACCCTCGACCGAATCGTTAGGGGCGGGACGCTCGAGCCTGTTATTAAGGACACTGTAGTCCCCAGGTAGTCTCTGCACCTTCCGCGGGTGTACCCGCGGCTTGGCTCAGGATTGCCACCAGCCGAACTGCTGAGGTTTCCCTGAATTCATCCCGTTCGGTTCGCAGCTTTCGCCACGAAAGCACCATTTTGATGAGTCCCCTGCTCTAACCAACTGAGCTACAGGCCCACACAAGGGCGAGGATTCTAGCAGAAAAAAGCCGGGCTATGCCCGGCTTCTTTTGTTCGCGGCTGAAGCCACTCCTGCAGGGGCAGCTTAGTCTTCCAGCAGGAAGCTCCTGAGCTGATCCGAGCGTGTCGGGTGCCGGAGTTTGCGCAGTGCCTTGGCTTCAATCTGGCGAATACGTTCACGCGTCACGTCGAACTGTTTGCCGACTTCCTCGAGCGTGTGGTCGGTATTCATATCGATTCCGAAGCGCATGCGCAGAACCTTGGCTTCACGCGGCGTCAGGCCGGCAAGAACCGAGTGGGTGGTTTCCTTAAGGCCGGACGTCGTCGCCGAATCAACCGGCGAATGAACGGTCTGGTCCTCAATGAAGTCGCCGAGGTGCGAATCCTCGTCGTCGCCAATCGGTGTTTCCATCGATATCGGCTCTTTCGCGATCTTCAGTACCTTGCGGACTTTGTCCTCCGGCATTTCCATGCGCTCGGCCAGTTCATCCGGCAGCGGCTCGCGGCCCATTTCCTGCAGCATCTGGCGAGAGATGCGGTTCAGTTTGTTGATCGTCTCGATCATGTGAACCGGGATACGGATCGTGCGCGCCTGGTCAGCAATCGAACGCGTGATCGCCTGGCGAATCCACCATGTGGCGTAGGT
>JBDQJG010000259.1:0-2092 GCA_040263955.1 Verrucomicrobiales bacterium | reverse complement strand
CTCATGCCGGTGCGCATCACTCCGGTGTATCGGCCGCGAGTGCCGCTTTTACCGCGAGGCTGTTCAGGCGACGTTCGTCAGCATCAATCACGGTAAACTCAAACTGGTCCAGCCGGATGGATTGACTTGCGCTGGGGAGCTGCCCAAAAGCATTAATGACGAGGCCACCGATCGTGTCGAACTCCTCGTCGCTGAAAAGCGTTCCAAAATACGCGTTGAAATCCTCAATGGGAGTCAGCGCCTCGACAACATATTCATTATTGTCGCCTTTTCTGATGAGTTGCTCTTCCTCGATATCCGTTTCGTCCTCAATCTCACCCACAATTTCCTCAAGCACGTCCTCGATGGTGATCAAGCCTGCAATACCACCGTACTCGTCGATCACGATTGCCATGTGGTTGCGGTTCTGACGAAATTCCCGTAGCAGGACATTCAGGCGTTTACTCTCGGGCACAGCAACAAAAGGCCGCATCAGTTCGCGTATGGGCGGTGCTTCACCTTCGTGCTGGATCAGCGGCAACAAATCTTTGGCCAAAAGAATGCCTATTACATCGTCAATGCCATCGCCAATCACGGGATATCGCGAGTGGCCAGCAGCAACGATCTGAGCCAATACCTCTGACAGCCCTCGATCGGAGTCAATTACGACCATCTGGGCGCGGGGAATCATGATGTCCCGCACCTGCATATCGCTGACCATCAGAGCGCCTTCCATGATCTTTCGGGCATCCTCATCGATAATTTCGTGTTCTTCGGCGAGCGATAACACACCTTCAAGGTCTGCCTTCGTTTGGGGCTCTCCGCTGATAAAATGAGTCAATCGATCCAGCCAAGATCGCTCGTCACCCTCGGGTTTTCGGTCGTCGTTCACGGTTGGGCCCCCTCCAAGGGCTCTGCAAATTCGTAGGGATCGGGAAAGCAGAAGCGCTCAAGGAGCTCGATTTCCAGAGCTTCCATGACCTCGGCGTCGGCGGGCACCTGATGATCGTGACCCAACAAGTGCAATACGCCATGAATGACCATGTGGGCCCAGTGGGCTTCCTCACATTTATTCTGGAGCTTGGCTTCCTGCTGAACAATGGGTGCGCAGATTACAAGATCGCCCAGCAGGCCCGATGGTGTTCCCGGAGGAAGTTCTGCAGGGAAAGACAAGACATTGGTCGCCTGGTTTTTTGAGCGATAGACTTCATTGAAGTGGGCAGCTTCTTCTGCATCGGTTATCCGGATGCAGATCTCGGGGGGCTCTACCCCACTAAAACCCGATGTTTCGAGAGCTTGAGCAATCCATGCCCGGATACTGTCGTCCTCCGGTGTTGGCGCGTGAGTGGATCGATCGATAGTCACCACAGCGGTCACGTTGGCCCCTTACCCGACATCGTATGATGGGCTTTTTCATGCGCTTCGTAAGCGCTGACTATGCGCTGTACCACGGGGTGACGCACCACGTCTTTGTTGCCAAATTGGGTAAAAGAAATTCCGGTAACGTTATCGAGGACTTCTTTGGCATGGGTCAGGCCGCTTTGCGTGCCCTTGGGGAGATCGATTTGGCTGGTATCGCCGGTAATCACTGCAGTCGATCCAAATCCAATTCTCGTCAGAAACATTTTCATTTGTTCACGAGTCGTATTTTGTGCCTCATCAAGAATGATAAATGCGTGATTGAGGGTCCTGCCGCGCATAAAGGCCAGCGGCGCCACCTCGATAATGTGACGCTCGATATGCCTGCTCACAGTTTCAAATCCCAGCATTTCGTAGAGTGCGTCGTAGAGGGGCCTCAGATAGGGGTCAACTTTTTGGGAGAGATCTCCAGGGAGGAAGCCCAGGCGCTCGCCTGCCTCCACCGCGGGACGGACCAGCAGAATCCGCTTGACCTGCTCGTCTAGCAGTGCGCGGACTGCACAGGCTACTGCCAGATAAGTCTTGCCGGTGCCCGCGGGACCGATCCCAAAATTGATGTCGTGATGATCAATGGCGCGGACGTACTCTTTTTGGTTGCTGCCGCGAGGTGTTACTGAGAGTCTCTGGGTACGAATCATACCCGAGGCTTCATTCGAGTTCTGCGCCTCGCGAGACTTCACTAGATACTCAAGAT
>JBDQJG010000258.1:0-2096 GCA_040263955.1 Verrucomicrobiales bacterium | reverse complement strand
GATATCGGGGGCATGATTCACGCGCATCCCACTGTGGCCGAAGCAGTGATGGAAGCCATGCGTGGGGTGAATGGAAAGCCCATCCACGGTTGATCGAATTGAAAGATTGAAGGAATACGAAACAGCTCCCGCCATTGGGATGAGTGTGAAAGTGTAACGCAAGAGGTCAAAATGCCATGGAACAATTATCCGTAGTCGACAGTGCCTTTCTGGGTTTCGAGTCGGAAGAGAGCCCCACGCATGTGGCGAGTCTGCTTGTTTTCGATTTGCCGGCGCGCGGTAAAGTTAGCTTCCCCCGTGATCTCTACGAGAAAATGCGTAAGTACACCGAGGCATCCTACCCCTTCAACCAGAAGGTGGCGATGCGCCGTGCGCGCCTTCCATCCTGGGAGACTGTGCAACACTTCGACATCGAAGAACACCTTTTCTATCACGAATTGTCTTCCCCCGGGAGCCGTGACCAATTGCATGAGCTAGTGGGTACGCTTCATGAGGGTGTCATGGACCGTGATCGCCCCCTGTGGGAGTACCACCTGATCGGGGGCATGAAAAAGAGGCGCTTTGCCGCATATGTCAAGGTGCACCACGCTTACGCGGACGGCATTACACTAACGTCCTGGCTTACCAGCGGTATGGCGGGCAAGGCCTCCCTCAAGAACTGCCGTCCCATGTGGACCCTGGCCCACGGTGGACGAAAATCACAGGCCACTGGTGAGTTTCATCTTATCGATGCCGGCAAGCAATTGCTCAATCGGCAGGTTGAGGGCTTACAGATCATGCGGGGGCTGACCAAAATCGCCAGCCAGTTGGTGTTGGAGAAGACCCAGTTGACCCACAATGCCATCGCCCTTCCATACAACGCGCCGGATACCATACTCAACAACCCCTTGGCACCAGATAGGCAATTGGCCACTGCTTCAGTGCCTATGGAGCGCGTGGGGCGAATACGCAAAGCGGCCCGGGTTTCCCTTAACCAGGTGGCGATCAGCTGCATTGACGAGGCGCTTCACCGTTATCTCAGTGAGCTGGGAGAGCCACTGGAAGAGCCCCTGGTTATAGCCATGCCAGTCAGTTTGAGGCGCAATGGCCGGGGGCAGGGCGACATCGGGAACGAGGTGTGCATGGTGTTGGTAGAGCTGGCCGGCCAGACAGACGATCCCTACGTCCGGCTTAGAGACGTGGGAACAAAGTTGCGCTACGTGCGCCATCAGGTGGACGAACTCCCGGGGCAGGCGATGATGGGCTACTCCATGATCGTGGGTGTGGCCGGCCTGGCAATGGAGGCTGCAGGTGCAGGCAAATTTCTTTCGCCGATGAGTAACCTGGTTATATCCAACGTGCCCGGTCCCCGGGACACGCTTTATATTGATGGGGCAAAGCTCTCCGAAATCTATCCGGTGAGTACCATCCCGCCGGAAAACCAGCTCAATATCACCTTGAACAGCTACGACAAGGGACTGTATTTCGGTCTGGTGGCCACCAGGAAGCTAAAGAATCTCTCGAATCTCGGAGAATACATCTTCGAGGCCTTCGAACATCTCGAAAGCGCGGTACTGGATCCCCTGCAGGAACATGAGGGCGCTGGTAACAACAAGGCCAAACCACGATGAACAGGCGTATTGGACAGATCGCCCTGGCAGTGAGCGACCAGAGGCGCAGCACTGACTTCTATGCCCGCGTATTCGGTATGGATCACATTTTCGGAACCAGCGAGTTCCGGGGCGAAGATGTGGACAAGGTCCAGCAGATGAAGCATGTTGCTTCCTCCACCCGCTGGCTGATCGATGATCGGGACATGTTCCAGTTGGAGATATTCAACTTCGAAAACCCGGTTTCCAGGCCGCTGCCGGATGATCACAGCGTCTGTGACATAGGGTACAACCGGGTAATCATCGCAGTGAAGTCGCTGGATGACACGCTGAAACGGGTGGCGGAGGAAGGTGCAGTGGTTGCGGCACTGTTATGTAGCGATCAGCCTGATCACGCCACCCACGCACTGGTAAGGGACTTCGACGGGATCCTGCTGGAACTGGTAGAGGCGCCTGAGCGGGTACCCGGCGAGCGACCGGCACGAATTATCGGACTGGGGCTTACAT
>JBDQJG010000257.1:0-2103 GCA_040263955.1 Verrucomicrobiales bacterium | reverse complement strand
GCACTTGCTGGAGGCCGGGACAGATATCCGCACGGTGCAGGAACTGCTCGGGCACGCGGATGTGCGAACCACGCAGATTTACACCCACGTGGCGGGAGGGGTCGGGTCTGCGGGTGTCCGCAGTCCGCTCGACATGCTGCCGACGCAGGCCCTCGATCGAGGCGGGTAGGGGAAGAATACAGTTTCGTCCTCGGACACAATGCAGACCGCGAGAACAGAAAGCACCATAGGGGCCCCCAGAGGTGTTGCGGATCGTATAAATGGCTGGGGAAACCGCGTGCGAGCGTTCGTTCGCGTGCAGCGTTGGATAAATCGAGGGCAGAGGGCACCTCGCGGCGGCGGCCTGCGCTGTTCAATAGACGTCGCGGCGGTAGCGCTTGTCGGCCTTCATCTGCTCGACGTAGGCGGCGGCCTCGTCTTCGGACTTGGCACCTTGATCCGCAATGATCTGGTGCAGGGCCTTGTCGACATCACCCGCCATGCGGGCAGCGTCCCCGCAGACATAGACGATGGCGCCGTCCTCGAGCCATTTGTAGAGTTCCTCGCCGGCTTCGAGGATGCGATGCTGAACGTAGACTTTTTCCGCTTGGTCGCGGGAGAAGGCGGTGTCGATGCGCTCCAGGGTGCCGTCGGCGAGGTAAGCCTCGAACTCGTCGCGGTAGAAGTAGGTGGACGCTTCGTGAATCTCGCCGAAGAACAGCCAGGCTTTGCCCTGGGCTGCGGTGGCCTTGCGGTGTTCGAGGAAAGCCCGGAAAGGGGCGATCCCGGTGCCTGGCCCGACCATGATAATCGGGGTCGCGTCGTCGGGTTCGGGCAGGCGGAAACCTTTTCCGGGGGAGATGAAGCAGGGGATGGTGGTATCCTCGTCGATGCGCTGGGCCAGCCAGGTGGAACAGACCCCCTTGCGCTGGCGGCCGTGACTCTGGTATTCCACGGTGGCCACGGTGAGGTGCACTTCCGCGGGGTGAGCCTGCAGGCTCGAGGAGATCGAGTAGAGGCGGATGTTGAGTTTCTTGAGCAGGTCGACGAATTCCTGCGGCTCGAAACGGGCGGTGGGGTATTCGGCGAGAAGGTCGATGATTTCGCGTCCCCAGAGGTAGTCGGAGAGTTCGGCTTTCTTCTCTGGGTCCAGAAGGGCGGCGAGGCTTGCGCCAGCGTCGCCGGCTTTTTCGGCGATCGCCTTGATGATTTTCTTGTCCGGCGTGGTGATGACGCAGTTTTCGATGAAAGCTGCCCGGATCGGCTTGGGTGCTTCGGCACCTGCGGGCGTAACCGGTTCATCTCCGGAGAAGCCAAGCTGTGCAAGCAGGGCATCGGCTACCTCGGGGCAGTTTTCCGGCAATACTGCCAGCGAGTCGCCGGGGAGGTATTCGAGGCCACTGTCAGCCAGGTCGATGGTGAAATGGCGGGTATCTTTTTCCTCGCAACCCACGGTGAGTTCCCAAGTCTCTTTGAGGCGGGCTATACAGGGGTTCTTGCGGTTGTATGTCGGTTTGTCTGCGGTCGTGGACATGGCGGGTGTTCTTTACAGGATATCGATGGTGCGTCAATGCTGCACCTGCAACGGAAGCAGAGGTCGTGCCACATTACCTGCCGATGGCATGGGAACGCGTCCACAGTGGAGGATGCAGCGGCCAGACTGGGTAGACGGCAGTATGCCCGGAAGAATCACAGCGCATGGTGCCGGCACGATCCCCTTGTTGTTGGTCCGCTGATTGCTGCCGAGTCAGACCCCGGCCTTGGGACGGCCTGCCTTGGCACGCGTGAAGCAACCCGCCCCGACGTTTCCAAACGATAGCCTCGCCGGACCGCTGCCGCCGAAAGTTGACTTCGATTAATAGATGACTTCCGGGTTGCCGGGAATGACGAAGTCGATCTCCGAAGAGAAACCGAGTGAAGGAGGAAATTCGGAATATCCCAGATCAGCCATTCGGTATTGGCTCTTCGCGGGGGGCTTGTAGCCTTTTTTGTAGCTCGGGAACGGGAAAGTGACGACTTCGTAGAGACCGTAACCGAATCGGACGATCGTGCGTTCGGTACCGTGCAATACACCGTAGCTGAAGGCCGCGCTGCTACCTTCGGAGCGTCGGGCCTTGTTCCACG
>JBDQJG010000256.1:0-2153 GCA_040263955.1 Verrucomicrobiales bacterium | reverse complement strand
GCACCCGGTAGCAGTCGCGCACGGCGTCGGCCTCGTGGCCGGCAGGCTGCCGCGGATGAAGGAACGGCCTTGGCGATTGCAGTTCTTGCGAAAGCAACGCGACGCGTTGCTCCTCTGGCCAGGTGGCGAAATCGGCCCCGCCCTCGATGCCGGCTGCTGCCAGCAACTGGGCCGCGGCACGGTCATGGAATTCGCTGTTCTGCCGGATATCGAGTTCCGCAAAATGCAGACCGAAGGTCTCGAGCTTGCGGGTGATCGGGCGCACCGTGTGCTCGGCGAGCCGACCGGCCCCGATGGCGGCAAGCGAGTCGTGCATCAGGTCCAGGTCCTCGGCAAGGTCGGTCGCTGTCAGTTCGTCGTCATTTTCCAGGCGGGCGCGCAGCAGGTAACTGAAAGCGCGCCATGGCTCCTCCGCATTGCGTTGCAGAATGTATGCGCCTTCCGTGCCGAGCGAGCCTGCAAGATCGCGGATGCGGGATTGCAATTCCCGCGAGGCCGGGTAGGCCGGGGCAGAGACGGTCAGCTGGTGGGCTGCCTCGGCGAGTTCCCGGCGGTAGAGCGTGATTGCCTGGCGGCGCAGCTCGGCCAGCGTATTGCGCGTTACATCGGCCGTTACCAGCGGGTGTCCGTCACGATCGCCACCGATCCAGAGTCCGAAGCGCATTTTCGGCCCGCCTCCGGCCGCGTGCAGGCTTTTTGCCGAGTAGCCACAGCGTTCCCACGCCCACGCCAGGCGCGAGGAAATCCGTTCGATGGTTTGTGGGAACACTTCTCGGAGGTAGAACAATGCGTTGCGCAATTCGCGCTCAACCGTCGGTTGTTCATCGTGGATTTCTCCCGTCGTCCACAGGCCCTCCAGTGCGGTCAGGAAGTCCTCCCGGGCAGTGATCTGCTCCTGCGTGGTGAGCCCCTGTTCTTCGAGTCGGAGTAACCGGTCATAGAGTTCGCGGTGGCGCTCGCGCACACTGGCACGTTTCGCCTCCGTCGGATGAGCAGTAAACACCGGTTCGATGCGGACATGCGAGAGAGCTGTTGCGATTTCATCCTCGCCGAAGCCCTCTTCCTGCAGTGCCTGCAATACGTGTGGCCAGAGCCCTTTTTCCGCCTCGGGTCCAAGAGCCTGTTCGCGCTCCCGGCGTGCCTGCAGTGCCACGCGCTCTTCGACCATGTCCAGGAGTTGGAAGGCGATCGAGTAGACCTCGGCGAGGGTTTCCTCTTCTTCCGGGGTCTTCGCGTCCCCGGATTCTTCCAACCACGGCAGCAGTTTGGCAAGGCGAGGTTGGCCCGTCGAGTGCAGGACTTCGCGCAGCGCGAGCATGGCCTCCTGGACCTCGTGCTCCAGCGAGGCCAGTCCCCGCTTCACGATACCCCGATCGGGTTTTGTTCCCGGATTATGCTGGAAATTTTGGGGGTTACTCATCGTTGCTACAGTGGGAAAGTTCGCAGAGATCGTGCCATGAATTCAAGAATCGTCGGTCGTGAGAGGCTGGGGCAGCCGGCCGGGTCGCAGGGGTGGGGCTATTTGGACGCCGCCGTTGCCGCGCGATTCCCTCAGTGAGGATCTGCGGAGGTGGGATCTTCCGTTCGAGTTATTTTGAGCCGCCTCGATTGCCTGCAGAGCCAGAGTCCGCAGAGACTGGCGGTACACAACAACGCACTCAGCCCGAGCGACAGGTTCCAGACCTGCGTGTAACCCCGGCCCAACCGGGCCGCTTCCACCACGGCGCGGGTATACGCGGTACTCGCGAGCTGGTCGCGCTGGTCGAGCTCGGCAAGTTCCGCGCCCGTGAGCCCCAGATTTGCGCTGTCGAGACTCGTGTCCATGACCGCCATGAGCTGTTCGCGTTCCGCCCAATGATTGTGCGTGCTGACAGAGAGAAGCTCAAAAAATGCGTAGACCGGATACACGATCGAACCAAGCAGCAACGCACCGAAAATCCACTTCATGTGGATAAGGTAGCTGCCAACGCACGCCGCTGCAACTTGCTCGGCATGAAAGCGCCGTCTTGGTCGCTCGTGACGTCTTCGCTGGGGGTTTCCTCGATCTGCGGATTGCCATTTCGTGGCAGGGCTTATTCCAGCAGCAGGCGGTTGAGGAACTGCGGCCGGCTGATGGCCGGCTTCGGCTTGTCGTCCTCGAGATACTGCAGGTG
>JBDQJG010000255.1:0-2224 GCA_040263955.1 Verrucomicrobiales bacterium | reverse complement strand
GAGCTTGTCAGGTGTGAGGTTTTTCCCGGACTCGCCGGCAAACAGCAGGGGACAGTAATTGGCGACGAAATGCCCGGCGAAGAATGCCTGCGGTGACTCGAAGCGCTCGGCGAACAGCCCCCAGAGGCGGCGCCCGCTGACTTCCGAGCGGCTGCAGGCGAAGCCCTCGATCGGGCGTTTCGGATGCTCGGGGGAGGGGTGGCCGACCTCGCCCTCCAGTTCAAGCCAGTCGCGCACGGCTGCGATCTCGCCGAAGGGCACCCCGGTCTGGGCCATGCCGAAGGGGCCAGGGTTCATGCCGAGAAACAGTATGCCCCCACGGCAGGAGCCGTAGCGCTCGAGATATTCCCGGTGGATCCGCCAGGCGTAGTCCAGCGGGTTGTAGACATGGGTCACCGGTGCGGCAAAGCGCAGTTGATCGACCACCCGGCTGAGCTCCGAGGCTGCGCGCACGAGTGGATTGCTGGGAGGCGCCGGCATGGCAGCCAATCTATAGCCGAGCAGCCTGCCAACGTCGACTTTTTCCGGCTTGGATCCGTGCGGCTGCGCGGGTCTCGGGTCTTTGTCTTCGAATGCCCGGGGAGGCAACTTCGCGGAAGAAAGGGTTTGCCAATTGCCGGGATTTACGGTTTGTCCTCCGGTTATGACTACAGCAGCAGAAGCCACAGACGCAGCATCAGTGCCGAACATCTGGCAGGGGAGCCTGCCGAGGATCGGAATCCGCCCCACCATCGACGGCAGGCTGGGTGGCGTGCGTGAGTCGCTCGAGGAGCAGACCCAGAAACTGGCGCGCTCTGTGGAGAAGTTGCTGACGGAAAACCTGCGCTACCCGAACGGCCAACCGGTCGAGTGCGTGGTGGCTGAGCCCTGCATCGGTGGTGTGGCGGAGGCCGCGGCCACCGAGGAGCTCTTTCAGCGGCAGAATGTCGGAGTCTCGCTGACGGTGACGCCCTGCTGGTGCTACGGCTCGGAGACCATGGACATGGATCCACTGCGTCCCAAGGCGGTGTGGGGATTCAATGGCACTGAGCGGCCGGGGGCGGTCTACCTGGCAGCGGTGCTGGCCGGTCACACCCAGAAAGGCATTCCGGCATTCGGCATTTACGGCCGTGATGTGCAGGAAGCCGGCAATCCGGAGATTCCCGCTGACGTGCAGGAGAAGCTGCTGAATTTCGCGCGTTGCGGCCTGGCCGTGGCACTCATGCGCGGTAAGGCCTACCTTTCGATGGGCGGCACCTCGATGGGTATTGCCGGTTCGGTGGTCGACCAGAGTTTCTGGGAGAAATGGCTGGGCATGCGGGTCGAGGACATCGACATGACCGAGTTCGTCGGCCGCATGCAGAAGGGCCAGTTCGATGCGGACGAGTATGAGCGTGCCCTCGCGTGGGTGAAAGAGAACTGCCCGGAGGGCAAGGACTACAATGCTCCGGACCAGGTGCGCGACCGCGAGCAGCTTGATTCCGAGTGGACCGACAGCGTGAAGATGGCGCTGATCGCGCGTGACTTGATGGTCGGCAACCCGCGGCTCGGCGAGATGGGTCTCGGCGAGCAGGCACAGGGACACCAGGCGATCGCCGCCGGTTTCCAGGGACAGCGCCAGTGGACCGATCATTTCCCCAATGGGGATTTCCTCGAGGCCATCCTCAATTCCTCCTTCGATTGGAATGGCCGAAGGGCACCTTATATCGTCGCCACCGAGAACGACGCGCTCAATGGGGCGACCATGCTCTTCGGGCACCTGCTGACCAATACAGCGCAGATCTTCGCCGACCTGCGCACCTACTGGAGCCCGAAAGCTGTGGCCGAGGCCTGCGAGGGTTACCAGCTCGAGGGGGCCGCGCAGGATGGCTTGCTGCACCTGATCAACTCGGGGCCGGCCGCGCTGGATGGCACCGGCCAGCAGTCGGCGGCCGACGGTCAGCCGACCATGAAACCGTTCTGGGAAATCAGCGAGGAGGAAGTGACCCGATGCCTCGAGGCGACCACCTGGCACCCGTCGATCACCGAGTATTTCCCCGGTGGCGGCCTGAGCACGCGTTACTGCACGCGTGGTGGCATGCCCGCCACAATGACACGGATCAATCTGGTGGCGGGCCTTGGCCCGGCCCTGCAGATTGCGGAGGGCCACACCATCGAGTTGCCCGACGCGGTGCACGATGTGCTCGACGAGCGCACCAACCCGACATGGCCGACGACCTGGTTCGCGCCGATTCTCACCGGCAAT
>JBDQJG010000254.1:0-2294 GCA_040263955.1 Verrucomicrobiales bacterium | reverse complement strand
GATGCCGGCTGCGGGTTTCCCTCGTTGGGTTCGATCTGCCAGGAGATCCAGGGATAGGCCACCTGGCCCTGCTGCCTGATTACGGCTTCACGAAGGCGCATGGTGACATCGCCGAGATCTCGTTCAAAGGGGGCAGGAGCAGTGGCGAGAGCGGGAACGGAGGACCGGTAACCCGGGTTCGGAATCTCGAGAACGACGGGCTTCTCCGTGCCGATGGTCGCCCTCAGCCGCAGGGTGGGCGAGGTGCGGGGAAAGACCCTGGCAGAAAAGAAGGCGCGGCCGTCCGCCTCCCGGACAATGAGCGGGCCGAGCATGGGGAGCCAGCCTCCGCTGCCGTCTTCAACCTCGAAGCTGTAGGCAGGCCTGCTGCCGGTGGTCTTGTCCCGCTCGAGATCGGTGAGGATGCCGATGGGATTGCGCTCGACCTTGAAGAGACCCCCGTTATCCCGCAGCAGGTTGGAAGAGATCGGCTTGCCCTCTGCGTCCCGGGCCGTGACGAGCAGCAGGAGGCCTTCATGGCCGCGGGAGGAGAAGGAAAACTCGGCACGTTTCAGACGATCCGTGTCGCGCTGGAGGACTGTCCTGACCACGAATCCATTGCCGATCAAATATTTGAGGGACTCGTCAGAACCGAACAACTCCTTTTTTACATGCGGGTACCAAGGCGCCCGGAGTCCGCCGTCTTTCTTGAGACCCTCGATGGTCATGCTTTCCCCGAGCTCGGCGCGATGCACGAGGACGTCTCCGTCCGGCAGTTCCGCCGATGCGAGGACGGGCTCGGGGGGCAGCTTCCATTCTGCCTTGCTGAGGAGGAGCCCCAGGACCGCAAGGAGAATAAAGGGCAGGCTCGCCAGCAGCGTCTTGGCCACGGGTGAGATCGCGCGCTCGTCACCATCGGAAGTCATAAGGAGATGGTAATACGATTTACCCGGTTATCATCCGGTAATGGGATCGCCGGAGGCGGGTTTCAAGCAGGGGTGCGGCGGACCGGGTCGGTGGGGCTTGCGCGCGCGCGGCATCTGCGGTTTGCTCCCGTCGATGACCGGTCTTCCGATGCACGTTGCCGCCAGCGTTACACCCGCCGCCTCCGCGGTGCAGGATCCGTCCGAAGGGAACGTCTTCATGCTGGTTGCCTGGGTTTCGGTGGCGCTCATTTTTTCTTTCCTCTGTTCGATCTGGGAGGCGGTGCTGCTGAGCACGACGGGCGGCTTCATCGCCAGTGAGAAGGAGCAGGGCAAGTCCTACGCCACCAAGCTGGAGGGGATCAAGCTGTCGATCGACCGCCCTCTCGCCGGGATTCTGACGCTGAACACCATCGCTCATACCGTGGGGGCTTCACAGGCGGGGGCCTATGCGGCGCGAATCTTCGACAGTGTGTGGCTGGGCATTTTCACTGCGGGATTCACCATCCTGATCCTGCTTGGCTCGGAGATCATCCCGAAGACGATCGGCGCGACCTACTGGCGCACGCTGGCCCCGTTCACGACCTGGTCGGTGAGGGCCTTGACCCTCGTACTCTTTCCGATTGTCTGGTCCTGCGAGCTGATCACCCGGATGATCGGCGGGGGGCACGGCCATTCGATCAGCCGCGAGGAGTATGCCGCCATGGTCGGGGTCGTCACCGAGTCCGGGCACATGGAGGAGGACGAGGGACGGATCATCCAGAACCTCCTGCAGTTGCGCGACACGCCGGCGGAGAGCGTGGCCACGCCCAAGGCGGTGATCTTCTCCTGTCCCGATACCATGACCGTGGCCGAGTTCGTGCGGGAGCTGGCGGACGAGCCCTTTTCGCGGATCCCTCTTTACGTGGACCGCCAGGATGACCTCGACCACTTTGTGCTCAAGGATGACATCCTGCTGGCCGAGGCGCGGGACGAGAGCTCGACCATGCTGCGGGACCTCCAGCGACCGTTGCTCTCCGTGCCGGAGGAGCGGACCATCTACAAGCTTTTCCAGCAGCTCATCGAGGACAAACAGCACATTGCCGCGGTGCGGGACGAGTTCGGATCAGTGGTCGGTCTGGTCACGCTGGAAGACGTGGTGGAGACCCTGCTCGGGCTCGAGATCGTCGACGAGGGGGACAAGGCGGAGAACCTGCGTGAGAAGGCGCGGGTTCTCTGGCAGAAGCGGGCCAGGGAGAAGGGCCACGCGGACTGCTAGCTGATTCCCTCTGCTTCCAAGTGGATTGAAAAAGCACTACCGTTATGCGTTCCTGCACATTGAGGTGCCGGGACATGCCGAGGGGTAGCTTGGGGGAGTTGAGGCCTCGGGATGTGTCAGGCCAGCATTTCCCT
>JBDQJG010000253.1:0-2298 GCA_040263955.1 Verrucomicrobiales bacterium | reverse complement strand
GAAGACCTCAAGCTGACGGCTCCCGCCCATGCCGGCGACCTCCGCGCCTCCGGCAAGCCGAACCCCGGTGGGGCGCGTTCCTGGCGCCAGGGACGTGCTCCACCGTGCTCGGGCGGTCTTTGGTCGGGGGTGCTCCGGCACTCCCCTCCGGCTCACGAACCCCGATTCGCCGGACTCATGTGGGCGCAGTCGAGGGCCAGTGATGACAGCGAGGCGGCGAGTCCGTCCGCACCGATCCACCGAACCTTGCGGCGCCTCACAACGGTAGCTGTGCTCGACCGCACGCCTGCGGTTCAGCGTCCCTCGTCGGCCCGCAGGGCGGACAGCCAATCCCGCTGCGCCCGCTTGAGCGTGGCCACCCGCTCCAGGTCCACGGCCGCCAGATCCCTGGTCTCCCCCAGGTCGCTGCGCAGGTCGTAGAGTTCGGCGGGGCCGGCCGGGCTCGGGCGCACCAGCTTGTACGGGCCGGCCCGCACCGCGGAGAACCGGCCATACTCGAAGTAGAGGAACGTGAGCGCGGACGGCGCCTCGCCCGCCAGCACCGGCACCGGGTCGCGGCCGTCCAACACCCGGTCCGTCGGCCATGGCTCCCCGGCCGCCCCCAGATCCTGCGGTAGCACATCCATGGCGGTCGGAGGTTCCGCGCACACGCACCCGGCCGGCAGGCGGCTACGCCAGCGGACCAGGCAGGGCACACGGATTCCCCCCTCGTACGTGGTGGTGCCCCCGTCGCGCAGCGGCCGGTTCGAAGCCACCTCGAGCCCTCGCCCCTTGAGCATGACGGCGGTGCCGCTCTCCCGAAGCGGGCTACGAGGAGAGGGCGGCCCGGCTCGGGAGAGCCGGGAATCCGACCGATCGCCACTGGGGCGCCACCCGCGTTAGCCGCGCGGGAGGAGATGCGGCACGGTCTGGCCGACCGTGGTATTCCCGATCGATTCATGGACGATGGCCTCGATGATCTGGTTCCGCATCGCGGGCGGGTACTTACCGATCTGGCTGTTGAGTTCCAGGACGTGAGGCGTCAAACAATAGGTCAGCAGGGAGTCCTTCTCCGTGAGGTAGTCTCTGCTAATGAGATCGCCTAGGTTCTGGAAATTGCCTTCGGTCAATTCCTTTTTCAGGATTTCGCCCCGAAGTTCGAGGTTCGTCGAGGATCGGTTTGAAAACTCGATCTGCTGGTCGCCAAACTTGGCGATAAACTTCGCGGCGTCCGTGGGGTGATCTTCGATGCCGGTAAACCTATCCCGGCCAAAAGCGGGGTTGTTGAAATTATCCGACAGGAATTGCTGGGTCGTCGGATCGTCGCTCATGCATTGGGTGCACACTGCGGTGAAGTTCTGCAGGGAATGGTGGTCCTGAATGAACTGCCGGGCGTCCTGCAAACCGGTCCGGAAATCCCTCACATGCTGCTGAACCTTGGCCTCCTTGGCCTCCTTGGCCTCCTTGGCCTGCATCATGCCCTGAAGCTGGTCTTGCAGCCGGCTGCTTCTGGTGGCGAGGCTGCCTTCGTTGAACAACCGGCCGAAAAAATCCTTGATGCCGTTGGCGAGCCTTTCGACCGACCAATTACCCAGGCCCTGCCGACTCACCTGCAACTTCTCATTTACGACCGTGACGCTGTAATTCTTCCCTCCCAGCGAGAGGCTGCCCTGCGCGACGACATCCTGAACGTTGTGCTGCTGGAGGTCGGAGACCTTGTTGAGGTTGATGGAGGTCATGATGCGGGTTGCTCGGGTGGAAGCGGAGGTGCTGAGACGGCCGAGAGAATGAGAATTCTAATTGGGATTAAACAAAGCTGATGTTGGGGTCGATCTTCTCACTGGCGCCTTTCGGCAGGAAATCGCTCAGGGCGGCTTTTTTCCAGTAAGCCAGTTCGGCGATGAGCTTTTCGATGGCATCCTCGCCCTGTTCGAGCTCGGCCTGATCCAGGATCAGATGGACTTCGATGGCGTCCTCCTCCGGCGACAAGGAGATGACCGGCATCGCCAGCTTGGCGTGGGATCGATTCCTCTTCAGCATTTCCTTGGCGATCTCGATCGGCAGAGGAGGGATGGGCAGTTGGCCGAAGATCACCAATTTGACGGACGTATCCGGTTTGTGGATCGTCAGAACCAGGTCGCCGTCGAGCATGAGTTGGCACACCCCGGCTTGATCAAACGCCAGCGTGGTCAGGCCGGTCTTCCGCCCAAGGTCGGAAAGCCAAGCTTCTCGGTAATCGTGATTCATGGTTTGGAAAGTGAAACGGCTGGGGCGACTGTTAGGAATTTCCTTTTGCAGTTACTGCTAGGAATTTCCTTT
>JBDQJG010000252.1:0-2329 GCA_040263955.1 Verrucomicrobiales bacterium | reverse complement strand
TCAGAAGATAGAGTTCATCGCCGAGTGCCCGGTATGCGTGGGCAAGAGCCGAGATGGTCAGCGCGTTCCAGGCGGTGATGATTTTTTCGTCGCGGTGGGGTCGGGGTCTTCGTGAGCGCACTTCGAGTAAGTGGTTTCGGGCGCTCGCCAGTCGCGTGGAGATGTCCCGCGCACTGGTGTCGATCGAGGACGCAAGCTCCGCAGGGCTGCGCAGAAGATGGAGCTGGTTGTGACCCTTGAGTTCACCGTGCGGGTCGGAACCCGGTTCGATGTTTCCTTCGGCACGCACGCCGTAGGCTCGGTTGAAAAGATCGCTTTGCTCGGAACCGAGGATTTTCTCGATTTCCCCGGCAGTCCAAATATAGAAAGCTCCCTCGCTTTTGCTGGAATCACCCGGCCTGGCATAGCTGTCGGCATCCTCGGCGCTGAAGAAGGCCCCATCGGGATGTCCAAGATCGCGAAGAATGTAGGCAAGAATCTCGCGCGCGATGTCGGCATATGACTGCTCTCCGGTAATCTGGTAGAGAGTGAGGTAAGGGCGCACGATCTGGGCCTGGTCGTAGAGCATTTTTTCGAAATGCGGGACATGCCAGGAACGATCGACCGAGTAGCGGTGGAACCCGCCCCCGAGGTGGTCGCGGATGCCGCCCCGTGCCATCGCATCGAGCGTGG
Organism: Verrucomicrobiales bacterium; assembly: GCA_040263955.1. Taxonomy (GTDB): domain Bacteria; phylum Verrucomicrobiota; class Verrucomicrobiia; order Verrucomicrobiales; family DEV007; genus CALSSN01. The sequence continues at coordinate 1,657 of JBDQJG010000252.1, read as the reverse complement.
CTCGGGCCATCGCGAGAGCTTTCTGTCGCTGCTCGGGTGGTCGGGAGGCGTTGAGGTGATACTGAAGCAGGAAATCGAGAATATCAGCGCGGGGAAAGCGCGGCTCATCTGCGAAGCCGGCCGGAGTCGCGGTGAACATACCTGACAGGCGCTGGTAGGCGCGCTGATGAGCAGATGCCAGCAGGGTTTGATCACCGTTTGCGGGGGAGCTCGGACTGCCATGAAGGGCGAACATGTTCGCGAGCTGTTCACGTACGACTTCCGGATCGGATCGGATCTGCTCACTTTTTGTCTCCCAGTGGGCGAGAATCTGCCGGCATACCTCGGTAAACGAGGGCATACCCTCACGTGGCTCCGGCGGAAAGTAGGTTCCCGAGGCGAAAGGAATCCGCTCCGGGGTGAGCCAGACACTCAAGGGCCAGCCTCCGTGGCCATACATGCGCTGCTGAAAGGCCATGTAGATGCGATCGACATCGGGTCGTTCCTCCCGGTCGAGTTTGACGCAGATGAAGTGCGCGTTGAGGAAGCGCGCGGTGGTTTCGTCCGCGAATGATTCGCGCTCCATGACGTGGCACCAGTGACAGGTGGAATAGCCGATGGAGAGAAAGACCGGTTTGTTCTCGAGGCGTGCCCGCTCGAAAGCCTCGTCACCCCACGGATACCAGTCGACCGGGTTGTGTGCGTGCTGGAGAAGGTAGGGTGACTTCTCCCTGGCAAGCCGGTTGCCGGGGCGGGGCGATTTTTCCTCCTCCGCCCGGATATCAATCAGGCACAATCCGGCAACGATACAGTGGATCCCGCGGAGGCCGAGACAGTGGAACATCCTCAAGGGAGTGCGATAGACGGCAGTAGCAATGAAATGGTGCGCGATACAGGATTTGAACCTGTGACTTCTTCCGTGTGAAGGAAGCGCTCTACCCCTGAGCTAATCGCGCGAAGAAGGTAACAGGCAGCTATTTTTGCAAGCCTCCGGGAGAATGCAATGGGGAACATGCGGTGTTTTTACCAGGTCGACCGAGCGGGTGCACGGAAGTGGCTGATGCCGAGGCAATGCCTTCTACCCTTTGCAGAGATTACGATTGTCAGCTGGTGGCAACCATGATCCTTTTCAGATGATCTGCTAGAGCCAGAACATGTCGGATGAATCACAGGATAAGGACCTCAGGCCGGATCCCGAGGATCGGTCATTTCCTCAAAGCCGCTCTCCACGGCTTGATGCAGGACGCAGTGAGCTGCCGTGCACGTTGCTGGTTATCGTGCTGCTGATCGGTCTGTATGCGAGTTGCAGTTTTGTGTTCCAGGCATCTTCCTGGTTTCTGGACCGCGAGATTTCTGGAGCTTTGTTGTGCCTGATGGCGGGCCTTCTGAGTGGCTATCGCGCTGGTTTTCGCGCTGGCAGGCGGCAAGAGCAGGAAGACAGCAAGCCGCTTCCACCTGTGCCGGACCGCATCGTGCAGTTGGCGCGTGAGGAGGGGTTGATTGCTGCCATCAAAGTCTACCGCGAGGAAACAGGGGTCGGCTTGAGGCGAGCCAAATTGGCCTTGGATACCCGCCTCGAGGGCGATTTCACCGGCCGATCAGATCACTGAGCAGGTGGATCCTCGGATGGTTTTTCCGCCTGCCTTTGCTGGTAGCTCCTGGTCTCGGCTACGATGAC
>JBDQJG010000251.1:0-2338 GCA_040263955.1 Verrucomicrobiales bacterium | reverse complement strand
GTTGCAGATCGAACCAGGCAAACACGCCTCGCTGCGTGAAATCCAGTTCGGAGCGGCCCGCTTGCCGGGAATCACGCAGAAAGCCGCCCGCAGCAGGGGCTGGGTGCGCAGTTTCAATCCTACCACGCAGACGGCACCGCAAGGACAGGCCATCCCGGCCGGAGCCGTGCAGATGCTGACCACGCCGATCACGCCGGAGGGCAGCATTTCCTGCACGCTCCCGGCGGGTGACTGGACCCTGCTGCGCGTGGGCCACACCTCCACGGGCCACCGCATGGCTCCCGCTTCTCCGGAACACGCCTCCAACCCGGGACTGGAAGCCGACAAGATGAACCGCGAGGCTGTTCTGCACCACCTCAACCACGGCCTTCCCGGCAAAATCGCTCGGCAGATCAAGCAGCTGAGCAATCCGCCCAAGGTCTGCATCATGATCGACAGCTGGGAGTGCGGGGAACAGACCTGGACGAAGCACTTCGCGGCGGAGTTCCAGGCCCGACGCGGCTACGACTGCATGAACTGGCTGCCCACCCTCACCGGGCGGATCATTGACAGCGTGGACAGGACGGAACGGTTCCTGTGGGATTTCCGCCGCACCATCGCGGATCTCTACGCGGAGAAATACTTCACCACCTTCCGGGACTTCTGTCACGAAAACCAGATGTTCTTCGAAGGCGAGCTGCCCGGCATCGGCATTCCCGCAAGGGCCGACGGGCGGCAGTGCCTCGGGCTGACCGACACGCCGATGGGCGAGTTCTGGATCCGCGCCGGGCAGGACGTCGACCAGTATCTCGGCCCGGGCGGGCAGGACAACACTAAGGAGGCCGCGGTCGCCTCCCATGTCTATGGCCAGGAAATCGCCGCCTGCGAGGCCTTCACCTCCTTCGGATATGCCGACGGCTGGCGCATGGACCCCCGGCAACTCAAGCCCATCGGGGACCGGCAATTCGTCAAGGGCATGAACGAGATGGTGTTTCACACCTATGCCCACCAGCACGACGAACGGGAGCCCGGCATGACACTGGGACAGTTCGGACTGAACTTCACCCGCAAGCTCACTTGGTGGCAGCAGGGGCGTGACTGGATCAAGTATGTCACCCGCTGCCAGCACATGCTCCGCCAGGGTCTCTTCGTCGCGGACGTCTGCTACTTCTACGGTGAGAATGGCCCGAGTTCCGTACACTACTTCGCCAACGAGGCACTCCAACCCCGCAAGATCTTCCTGCCGGAAACCCCCGAAGGCCATGATTTCGACTGCGCGGACCGCACCATCCTCGAGCGGATGCGTGTCGAGGACGGGCGCGTGGTGTTGCCGCACGGAATGAGCTACGCCTACCTGGTCGTCCCCGAAAACGCGCAGATGACCCTTGGGGCACTCGAAACCGTCAGGAAGCTGGTGCTTGCCGGTGCAACGGTGATCGGGCCACCGCCCGCACGGACCCCGAGCTTGTCCGGCTACCCGCAAACGGAGAGCGGGCGTGCGGCCATTGTCGCGGAGCTCTGGCCCGCACAGGCGGGTCCGGAAGGGCGGCGCGTCGGCGAGGGCCGCGTCATCCACTGCACATCCTTTGAAGACATCTTCCGGCACGACAAGCTGCCGGCAGATTTCGAGGCCACCTGTCCGGAGGAAGATGCCGACATCCGCTACATCCACCGCGTGCAGGGAGAGAGCGATTTCTACTTCGTCTGCAACCAGCAGGAGCGCTATCAGAACGCAACCCTGCGGTTCCGCGTGACCGGCAGGATCCCGGAGATCTGGCACCCGGAGACCGGGGAGATCACGCGCGCGCCTGTCTACAGGATCGAGGGTGGACGCACGGCCGTGGCCGTCCAGATGAAGCCGCACGAATCGTTCTTCGTCGTCTTCCGCGACACGGCGGAAGCGGACACCTCGCTGGTGAAACTGGAGAAGGACGGACAGCCCACCGGGCTGCAGGTTGTCGATGCCACGGCTGCGGAAACGCCGGGGGCGAGCGCAGGTGCAAGCGCCCTCCCCAGCGCGAAAGTCTCCGCCGATGCGGGCTTCCAACTCACCACCTGGGAGGCCGGGCACTACACGGCTGCCTCCCCGTCCGGGGCGATCTGGGAAGCCCAGGTTGCCTCGCTGCCAGCGCCAGCGGTGCTCGAGGGCCCGTGGAAAGTCAGCTTCCAGAGCCGACACTCCGCCCCGGAGGGTGAAATCGAGTTTCCCACGCTGATCTCATGGCCCGAACATTCGGACGAGGCGATCAAACATTTCTCCGGAACCGCAAGCTACCGTATCAGCATCCAGGTTCAGAAGGACCAACTGGCGCCCGGCCGGAAGCTCCACCTCGACCTGGGTGAGGTCAAAAATGTGGCG
>JBDQJG010000250.1:0-2363 GCA_040263955.1 Verrucomicrobiales bacterium | reverse complement strand
GCCTCCGCCCAGGGCGCGTGGAATGGGGCCATGATTTGGGCTCCGAATTGCAATTAGCGTATTGCTTTTTTGGGGCTTTCTGTTCAGCATTTTGCTATGCCTCGACCGATCTCACTCAATCTACTGCAAGTCCCCGACGAGAATTCCCACCTGGCCATTCGGGCCAAGATCAAGCAGGCTCAGGTGGCAAGACTGATTCCTTGTATCAAGGAGAGTAACGCGGAAGGAAAGGCCACCTCATCGTTTCTGGCATCCTTGATGGTGGTGCCCACCTATGCGGAGTCGATCCTGAAAGACGCCGGGGCACCCGTTCTGAAGAATACCCGAATCCTATGCCTCACCGAGGTCGTTTTCGTGGGGACCGAGGAGAATCCCATTCGACCAGATGGGTTGATCATCGTCGACAACGGAAAAAAATCCTGGACCGCCCTGGTTGAGGCCAAGGTCGGGAATGCCGACCTTTCGGGGGAACAGATCGAGGGCTACCTTGATCTTGCCAAAGGGCTCGGCATTGACGCCCTCATAACCCTCTCGAATCAATTCGCCACCCTGCCCACACATCATCCCGTTCAGGTCTCCAAGGCCAAAACGAGGAAGGTGGCGCTGCTCCATTTTTCCTGGCAATCGATTATTTCCACAGCCGCGATGCTCTCGGAGAACAGGGACATCGATGATCCAGAGCAGGCGTATATCCTCTCTCAGTTGATTCAATATCTCACCGACTCGCGATCGAAGGTCACCACCCAACCGAGGATGTCGAAGAACTGGAAGCTGGTGACTGAAGAGATCCTGAAAAGAAGCCGCCTGACGAAGACCGATCCGAGGATTCAGGGCGCGGTTTTCGATTGGCATCAACTGCTTCGGTATCTGGTCCTGAATCTCGGAGCCGCCATCGGGAAGTCGGTAGACATCTATCTGAGCCGGGCCATGTCGCAGGACCCCAGGATCCGGGCCGCGCATGATGCGGAAATGATCGCGCGGGATAACCACTTGCGCGCGGAGTTCAAGGTGCCCAACGCCGCTGCCCGGGTGAATGTGACCGCCGACTTTCTGCGGCGCACCATTAACCTGAGCATGAAGATCCAGGCCCCGGATGATAAGAAGATGCGCCAGAAAACGGCGCTTACATGGTTCTTGAAGCAGCTCAAACACCTCGATGAGTCGGGACTGATCATCAGGGCGCACTGGCCCAAGAGGGTTCCCATGACCTCTGTGAGTCTCGATCAAGCGAGATTGAACCCCGAGTCCCTTGTGCCTCCGAATTTCAGCGACAAGCCGAGTGCTCTCGAGGTCATGCGCGTGGTGGATCTGGGGGCAAGGTTTGGGGGAGCGAAAAACTTTGTCGAAGCCTGTGAGGTGGCCCTCCCCCGTTTTTACAGCAATGTGGTACAGCACATGACTGCCTGGGTTCCGAAGCCTCCACAGCTCAAGGCAAGGGACGCTGCTCCGATCCGGGAATCCGCACCTGAGGCCGAGTCGTCTTCGATTGAGCAGGACAGACAAGCCTTGCCCTCTTTGCCGAAACAGCCATGGGAACCGTGGAGGGAGGAGCAACCGTCCCATGACTCCGGCAGCGCCTATTTACGTCAAGATCGCGAAAGCCAGGGACAATAGTCGGGTGAAAAACCGTGAGTGGGTTCGGGTTCGGGGAAGGCGCTGGCGAAACAGGCAGGCCATCTGGTTGAAAAAAGTTTCCCTCTTGCAGCTATTCTGGTAAAACATGTTGTTATGAAACACATCCTGTCCGCCGCCGTTACCGCCACCCTGTTGTTCTTTACCGTTGCTTCATCCGCACTGGAAAACCTCACGCCCGGGTCTTTCGCCAAAAGCGCGACCTTCACCAACGGGGTGAAGATGAAAATGATCTGGGTGCCGTCCGGGAGCTTTCGGATGGGGACCGATGACCCATCACCACCCGATCTGAGCGGCCTCTCCTTCGAGGAGAAGATCCACGCCGAGCGGCAATACAAGGAACGGCTTGGCAATGTCGCCGACGACGAGCAGCCGGCGCGGACGGTGCAGCTGTCCGGCTACCACCTCAGCGCGACAGAGGTCACGCAGGAACAATATTACGAGGTGACGGAGAAGAGCCCGAGCAGGTTCGGCCCGGGCGCGACCCTGCCGGTGGAGCAGGTGAGCTGGGAGGACGCGATGGAGTATTGCCGGAAGCTGACGGACCGTGAGCGCGCGGCGGGTCGTCTGCCTGCGGGCTACGAATACACGCTGCCTACCGAGGCGCAGTGGGAAAAGGCGTGTCGGGCGGAGACCGAGGGCGACTATGCCGGGGATCTGGACGCGATGGCGTGGTATCGGAACAATTCGGGACAAACTTCGCACCCTGTGGCGACGAAGAAGGCGAACGG
>JBDQJG010000249.1:0-2365 GCA_040263955.1 Verrucomicrobiales bacterium | reverse complement strand
TGGTTCGACTGCCCCCGCCCGTAAGGGCTGGACAACTCCGCGCGCCAGCGCCACTGCGCAGAGAGCCTGCCGAAGGCGGCTCAATCCAGTCATCCCGACCACTTTTCCGACAGGAAAAGGGAAGCGGGGGACTGGATGAACAACCATGCGAAGCTGGTTCGACTGCCCCCGCCCGTAAGGGCTGGGCTACCACATACGTCCGCTACCGCAACAATCGAGCCACCTCTCCGACGACACTCTTCGGAGGTTCGGTCAAGGGTAATTCAGCCTTCATGTTCAGCGACCGAGGCGCAGCCATCACCAGCTTTACCGGCTCATTCTCAGCCTGTAGCGCCTTGGCAAGTTCCGGATAAATCAGGGGAATGGCAGTAAAACAGAGTTTGTCTTCCGCGTAACGATCAACATGAATCACGCTGGCGTAATGGCCGCTTCCAGAAATCTTGAAGGTGTCTCCCTCGGCATAAGGAATCACCTCGACTGCTTCCGCCGGGACGAGGTATTCGACATCGACATTCGGATAGTCGACAGAGCGGGCACGCACAACGCACCCGGAAGTAATCAGGTCCTCGTCACCTAGAATCCGGCACGTCAGAACCTCGAAGCGGCCGCTGAGATAGAGCGGTGCATTATTTTTGTAGTTGGAAATGAAATTTCGCTTCAGGATGGCATTTTTTACCCCCAGATGCGAGGAGGACAGCTGGTAAAAGCTCGCATACAGCTCCTTGGCCGGGTGGATTGTCCCGTTGGGAACATCGAGAGGCGAAAAATCTTTCACTTCCTGAAGCTTACCGAGCTTCTTCAACAGCTGATAATTAAGAGGTTTCTCGGGATGTGCGAAAACGTAAATACTGAAGAACCAGCAGAAACTGGCTAATCCTGTCAAAACAGTGATCAGGATCGTCCACCAGAACAGGCCCGTATCGGTGCGAACACGCGCCGAACCTCCGCTGCCGCGGAACCCGTCCTGTCTATCCAAAAACTCCAATCGCATTTTTCCAGAAATCTCTACCTGATTGACCTGCCACTGATTACCGCCGCATCACGCCTTCGCATGACCGCGGGAATGCGCTCCTGCTTGCAAAACACTGGTTTTTCTCCGCATCATTGATCTTCAGTTGCTTTATACATCTCTATTTACTATCAACTCTTGACACTTTTTTCACCTGATTTGCTCAAATCATCCTCAATTATTTTTTTCTCCTCAGCCTTTCCATCGCCATCGGGCGAACCATCTTCCTCTGCCGCCGGTTCGAACGAGGTGCCACAGCCACAACTGCGGGCAGCGTTGGGATTGGTAATTCTGAACCCGCTGTCGCTCAGGCTCTCGGAATAATCTACCGTGCTGCCCTTGACGAAAGGAATGCTGTCGCGATCAATCAGAATTCGAACCCCCTGCTCCTGATGGACATAGTCATCCTCCAGGACAGGCCCGATGCGCATGGCATACTGCAGACCCGCACACCCACCGCGATCCACACCCAAACGCAGCCCGAGCGCCTCCCGGGCATCCTCCTGCCCGCCGGATTCCTCATCGAGTAACTTGCGCAAGACAACAACAGCGGCATCGGTGATCGTGATCATTATTCAGCGATTATTTCTCTTTCCATCCTCGGTTCGACCCGAGACAATCACACAGCTATCACCCCTGCAAGAACAATGCCAACTATTCAGGTCCTTCCGGACGATCTAGCCAGCCAGGTCGCAGCTGGAGAGGTCGTGGAGAGACCAGCCTCGGTAGTCAAGGAACTCATCGAAAACGCGCTCGATGCCAACGCGCGTAACATACTGATACAGATAGAGAGAGGAGGCGCGCAACTGATCCGGGTCCGCGATGACGGCGATGGCATGGACCATGATGACGCATTGCTCTCCGTGCAACGCCACGCGACGTCGAAGTTGAGAACCCGCGCGGATCTCGACCGGATTACCACCCTTGGCTTTCGCGGCGAGGCGGTTCCAAGCATTGCTTCGGTATCGAGATTCCGATTGATGAGCCGGCGGCACGATGACCTTGCCGGGATTGATCTGCAGATCGAGGCTGGCAAACAGGTTGCAACCAGGGACTATGGCGGCCCCCCGGGAACCACTGTCGAAGCGGCCGACCTCTTCTTCTGCATCCCGGGACGCAGGAAATTTCTTCGCACCGAGTCCACGGAAGCTGGACATGTCGAGCATCAGGTCAGGTTGCACGCGTTTGCTGCCCCGCAAGTCGGCTTCATTCTCCAGAAAAACCGCAGGGAGATTTTCCGGCTGCCACCGGCTGCCAGCCTGAGAGAACGAGTCCACGATCTTGCCGGGTCGGCACTGGCTGCCGGCCTGGTGGAAATTCCGGCTCCCGAACGGGCATCAATTCAGGTATCCGGGC
>JBDQJG010000248.1:0-2375 GCA_040263955.1 Verrucomicrobiales bacterium | reverse complement strand
ACGACCGCGAAACCGGGTGATAGCGATGTCGAGATCGAACTGTCCCCAGCGTCGATGGAGAGAGCCACGCTTCAACTTCGCGTCCTCGGGCAATCGGCAGGAGAGCCTGTTCCGCAAGCGAAGGTCCGCATCTCGCCCGCCGGCGGAGGGCGGTGGCGGGATCTTATCACAGACAATAACGGTCACGCGGAAGCCGCTGGCTTCGATCCGGGAGATTACATCGTAACAATCGATCATGCCGACTTCGCCCTCGGCAGAGAGAGGATCACCCTCCGGCGTGGTGAAAACGACGTCCGGATCAAGCTCGTTGCGCCCGTTGACGTGGAGCTCCGGCTCAGAACCACGAGCGGCGAGGTGATTCCGAATGCTTCTGTCGGACTCAAGCGGGCAAACGGCGAGCTCTTCGGGTTCCCGGTCGGTGGGCAGAAGGTCAGTGAAAAACTGCTCCAGAACGGCGTGGTGAAGCTCAAGCGTGTTCCAGCGGAGGTGGTCACCCTGCTCGTCGACCGTCAGGGCGAGGTCCGTGTCGAGCAACCGCTCGATCTACGTGTCGAGTCGGGCTCCGTGGTTGATGTCTGGCTGAATCCTCCGCCGTCAGCCGGCATGGTGATGATCCTCGTTGCGGTTGTGATCGTCATTTCCACCTCGGGGTGGATTGCATTGCGGCCGCGCAAATCGTGAATTGCTGCGGCTGATGAAGGCGACGGCAAACAGCGCCACACCAATCCAATACTCAGTAGCATCGAAACCATGAACAAAACCCATTTCGCCAATGTCTTCGGGGTCGCCTTCACCATCGGCCTGCTTGCAACTCTCTCTCACGTAAATGCGGCGACCGAGCAAGGCGATGCACCCAAAATCCGGGTCGTGGCCTACAACGTCGCTTGCGGGCAATGGGCGACACCTGAGCAACTCGCCGAGCTTCTCGAGCCTCTCGAGCCCGACATCGTCCTGCTCAGCGAGGTGCCCAAGGCGAACCCGGGAAACGACGTCAAGGACTGGTCACAGCGCCTGGCAGATGCGCTCGACCTGGATCACGTGCATGTCGGTACAGTTTCCTCCGCTAATCACAAGGCCCCCAAATGGGGTGACATGACGGGTGATTACGGCGGCAAGTACAAGTCCATCCTGAGCCGTACTCCTCTCACCGAAGGCGGCGATATCGTGGTGGAGGGCAGCGGATGGAAACGTGCCAGTGCGGTTCGCGTGGAAACGGAGATCGGCGGCAGAAAATTCGCACTCTATTCGCTGCACTTGCCGGGATTCGCCCACCACAGCAAGCCACCCACCTCACCCGAGGCCTGGGAGGGCTCCAAGCACAAGCAACTGGCGGAGTACATCAAGTCCGAAGAGGCCACCTGCGAGGTCATCGTCGGGGGAGATTTCAATGAATGGACCGATGGCCTGGTCATGCAGTCTCTCCTGAAAGATGCCGGGCTGAAGAATGCGACCCGGGAGCAATCCATCGACCATATCCTCTACAGCACCAAGGGGTCGATCAAGCTCCTGAAGACCGGCAGGGATTGGGGCCCGAAGAACCGGAACGATCAGAACGTTAAATCCGAGGGCTGCCTGTCCGACCACCCCTGGGTCTGGTGTGAACTGGAGATTCCCGCTCAAGCCGGATCCGAATAACAGGCAAATCACCCGGTTGACCCACGCACCGGAAGCACGCGTTGGAAGACATTCACCCCTCACCCACAGCCACACTCACAGCCATGAACCAGCCGGACATGAAAGACTGTAAGGAAAAATCAGATCGGCGACATTTCCTGAAAATGGGCTCCCTCGGCACCATGTCGCTCGCCGCGGGAGGCCTTTCAGGAACCACCCGTGCGCAAGAAGACCAGCAGCAGGAGAACCCCAATGCCCCGGACAACCCTGCGGATAACAAGGTCGAACTCCTCTTCCTCGGGTCGGGCGCGGCGAATTGGCCGAAAAAGTATCCCCCATTGAACAAGCACCTTTCACGGGGAGAGGTGCGCGGATTCTCCTCGATGCTGATTAACGGGCATATCCTGATTGATTGTGGCTACACGGTTCTGGACGTCATGAAGCGGTATGACGTCGACCCCGCAGGCATTACCGACATCCTGCTGACGCATACCCACTCGGATCATCTGCACGAAGACAGCGTGCTTGCCATCGCGAATGCAAGGGATGCTGGCTCTGGTCCGCTGCGGTTCTGGGGAGACCCGGAAGCACTCAAAAAGGTGCCGGACTCAGAGCGCATCAAGAAGCGCCCTGTCGGGATCGAGCAACCCTTCCACATCGATGGCTTCGAGATCACCGGGCTTGCGTCCAACCACCTTGTGGAGGACTCGAGTGAAACCTGCCTGATCTACCTGATCGAGGCCGAGGAAACGAGCGTGCTT
>JBDQJG010000247.1:0-2380 GCA_040263955.1 Verrucomicrobiales bacterium | reverse complement strand
CACTTCCACGCCCGTAGTCCATGGCGGGCCGTTCTCCCTGGCCCGCAGGAAGACCCCGGAGTTGCCGTCGGGGGCGACGCGCCATTCCAGCTTGAGGATGAAATCCGTGAAGGTCTTTCTGCTGTAGCGGATCCAGTTGAAGTTGCCCTTGGAGGCGTCGTTGCGCAGGATGCCGCCCGGCTGCACGGACCACCCTGACCGGTTGCCGTGGATGGTCCAACCATCGAGGTCCTTGCCATTGAACAGCGGTGTGAAACCGGTTTCGTCTTTTGCAGCGTCAACGGCCAATGTCTCCTGAGCATGGCTAAGCGGCCCCGCGAGAGCGGTAAGCAAGCCCAGCACCACAAGCAGACGGTGGCATGTGCCCGTGCCCCGGTTTTTCCGGCCCCGGCTGCGAGAGAATGGTTCGCGCCGCAGCGGGGTGGAGCAGCGGTCCTGTTGTGATCGGGGTTGTCTCATCTCCCAGTGCTGGAGAATACGGCGCGTGTTTCCGGACTTTGTCAGCTTTCCGCACTATTCCGCCTCGGGTCGAGTGGGGGACTCCGCTTCCAGAGCAATGTCGATTGTGTGATCGCTCGCTTGGTTGATCGCCGCTTCCACAATAGCCGGAGGAATCTGCTTGTTGACCTTGGCCCCGAGTTTGCGGATTTCCTCCACGCGGTCGACGAGGTTGCCCTTGCCGGTTTTCAGGCGCTTGTGCGCCAGTTCGAAGGCCGCGGAGACATTCCCCAGCTTCTTCTCCGCATCCGCCATGGCATCGACAATCAGGGCGACCTGGTCATACATCCTTCCGGCTCGATCGGCGATGATTTCCACGTTGCGGTTCTCGTGCTCCCGTCGCCAGACCTGCGCGATCAGCTTGAGCGTGATCATCAAGGTGGTTGGTCCGGTAATCACGACATGGGACTTGGCCAGGTCGTAGAGCAGGTCCTTGTCCGCCTGCAGGGCCGTCTGGTAGGCTGGTTCCAGTGGGATGCACATGAGGACGAAGTCCAAGGTCCGGTTGCCCAGCAGTGCGCCGTAATTTTTTGCACGTAGATCGCCGACATGTTGGCGAATGGATTGCAGGTGCTCGGCCAGCGCCTTGTCCCGGGCAGGTTCCTCCTCGGCGGCACAGAATCGCTCGAAAGCGGTCAGGGAGACTTTCGAATCGACAATCACCGCCTTGTCCCCCGGCAAATTGACGACAAAGTCCGGCCGCTGCAGGCTGCCGTCTTCAGCGCGGATTGTCTCCTGTGCTTCGTATTCCCGCCCGCGCTCCAGGCCGGAGGCCTCGAAGATGCGCTCCACGATCAGTTCCCCCCAGTCTCCCTGGCGCTTGGCGTCTCCCTTGATCGCCTGTGCCAGGTTGTTGGCCTCGTCGCTTACCTTGTTGGATAAGTCCTGCAGTTGGCGGACTTTCTCGAGCAGGCGTGCGGATTGCTCGGTGTCGCTCTGGTGAATCTGGTCGGCGCGCTTGCGGAAAGACTCGAGTTGATCCTTGAAGGGCTGGAGGATTCCGGAAATCCGCTCTTTGTTCTGCTCGGTGATGACCTTGCCCTTGTCTTCAAAGATCCGGTTGGCGAGGTTCTCGAATTCCTTCTTGAGCCGGCCTTCTGCGTCCTCGAGGAGCTTGAGCTTCTCCGTGCCGCCACGCTTTTCGTTGGCGAGATCAGCGGCCAGCTTGGCATTCTGCGCCTGCAGATCCTCGAAAGCCTGGCTCTTTTCCTGCAGTTGCTGGCAGGCGGCCTGGTAATCCTGCTCACGGGTCTGCAGGCGCGCCAGGTCGGCCCGGTCCGGCATGTCCTTGACCATGCGCCAGGCGAGGAACACGAGGACTGCGAGGGTCAGGGCCAGGCAGGTAAGAATTGCGATGTCCATGGATGAGTGATCTGGGCAACGCTAATACCGGGCGGAGATAAGGTCAAAGCGTGAAGGTGTTTTGCGCTGCCAGTGTCTGTTCCGGGACCGCAGCAGAATGCTCTTTTCCGCTCAGGCTGATCAAGAATGGATGTATTCACTCCGTGCCAGGAACAGGCGGAAGACTTCCATCTCTTGTTCAAGGCAGGAGGGGTCGCTCTTGCTGTGGCCAGCTTCACGAGGTGTCGCCGACTCGCCTCAACCTTCCGGCAAAGCCTTGACCTCCTCGTGTTCCAGCAGCCGGTCCAACTCCTCATCCGTGGATGCATTCCCGATCGGGGTGGTGAGCTGCGCCACCGAGATGCCACCTTCGGTGGAGGAAACCAGGAACACCCTGCCCGAGTCGAAGCTGAAGCGCGTGCCGTCGATCAGGATCCCTTTTTTGTCGGCCTCGTAGGCTACGCCTGGTCCCTCGAGGGTTCCGCTCCATGAGCCTGAACTACCTGGGGATCCTTTCCCCTTGCCGGTCGGGTACCTGGTG
>JBDQJG010000246.1:0-2436 GCA_040263955.1 Verrucomicrobiales bacterium | reverse complement strand
TGCCCACCCCGCCCTCTTCCTCTAGCTCCGGCGCATCCTCGCCGAGCTCGGGCGGCGCCAGCGGGCCGAGTACCCCAAGCTCGAGCGGCAGTAGTTCAGGGTCTCAAAGCTCGAGCAGCAGCGGAAGTTCGGGTTCTAGCAGCGCCAGCTCCGGTGGCGCCAGTGGCGGTGGAACGACCTCTCCCCCGGCCGGCGGCGGCTCACCGAGTGCTGGATCAGCGGGCGCAGGGGCCAGCACTACAGGAAACGACAGTGCCGGTGGCGACAGCAGCGGCGCTGGCAACCACGGACAAGGTGGCGAGCCCGGGTTCGGCGACATGGCCGGGGGAGCCGATTTGCCTTCCATGGTGGATACCCTGCCCACTTTCGATGAGGACTATGGCTCCGAGGGTGATGGCGAGGCTGATGCCACCGGGTCCGCAGCGGGAGGTGAAACCGACGGAAATGGCGATCAGGACGGGTCGGGGCAGATCGCGGAGGGTTCCGGTACTTCAGGCAACAGTGGCGCGCCCACCGGAACCGGAACCCGCGCTGATGGGGGCATGCAGTCTAGTTCGGAGGGTCGCGGCCCCATGACGGCAGCAGAGCAAGTCGCGATTCTCGATCGGCAACTCGAAGAGAGCACGCGGGATTTCGATGGCATTATTTACGACGAAGAACAGCGTCAGCGCGAGGCAGCCAGAGAGCGGGCTGCACAAACTGCACAAACGACGCAAGCTTCAACCGGCGCTGCGCCCGCATCAGAGAGCGAGCCGGATTTTGGCGGTGGTGTGGCAAGCGCAGGTAGCGGTTCCGTAGGCGGGGGGATTGGTGGTCGAAGCGGTGCGCCACCTGCCGACGGCGCCAAGTATCCTCCTCCCGCCGATATACCCAATGGCAACGACGATGACGTGGTGGCGCGTCAACTCCGCGAGGCAGCGATGCGGGAACCTGATCCCGCCGTTCGCGACAAACTGTGGAGCGAATACCGAAAATATAAAGGTATTAAGGAACCTGATTCATGATTCGGGGACTGCATTCACTCGCCTCTGTGCTGACCGTGCTGACCGTGCTGACCGGCTGCGTCTCGGAAACCGTCAAGTCAACTTCTGTTCCCGTGCTTGACGCGCCGACAACATTGGCGCCGGAAGCAGAGCTGTTGGATGTAGGTGTCGTGATTCTCGACCCGGGTATTAGCGCGGTAGAGGATGAGGAGCAGGTTTACCCCGAAGTGCGCCGGGCAGAAGCCACGTTTATGGCAACTGAGTTGGCCGAGGTGCTGACCGAGCAAGGGGGCTGGGGAGCCGTCCGAGTGGTTCCCGACGATCGTCAATTCTCAGATCTGCTGGTGCGCGGCACGATCTTGCGCTCTGACGGCGAGGCGCTGGAGCTCAAGATTCTGGTGAGTGATGCCCAAGGCACGCAATGGCTCGATAAGCGCTACCAGGGGATTACCAGCCGGTACGCTTACGAGCAGGGAACGCGGGTCAAACAGGACCCTTTTCTTGCCGTCTATCGCCTGATCGCCAACGATATGCTGGCAATATTCAATCAATTACCTTCCGAGGAGCGCATCACGATTCGGCAAGTAGCAGAAATGCGCTTTGCCCGCGACTTTGCCAATGGTGCTTTTGGGGACTACCTCCGGGAAGACGAGTCAGGACACATCAGCCTGCGCCGCCTGCCTGCAGAAGATGATCCCATGCTTAACCGGATCCGGGGGCTTCGCCAGCGACACTATGTCTTCGTCGATACGCTACAAGGGCATTACACGGGTTTTGCCGAAGATATGCACACGCCTTATCAGGAATGGCGCAAAGCAAGCTACGAAGAAACGGTTGCCCTGCGCGAATTACAGGCGGAATCGCAACGAGAAATGATTGCCGGCGGCGCTGCGATCATTGCGGGCGTGCTTGCACAGACCTCTGGTAGCCGCGCAACCCGTAGCGCAGGAGCGGTAGGCGTGATCGGCGGAGGGGCGTTACTGAAAGGTGGCCTTGAGAAGCGAGCCGAGTCAAACATTCACTCTCTTGCGCTCGAGGAATTGGGACAATCGCTGGATGCCGAGATCACGCCCCGGGTAATCGAGCTGGAGGACCGCACGGTGCGATTAACCGGCAGCGTCGAAGATCAGTATGACCAGTGGCGTGAGTTATTGGCTGACATTTACGCGGCTGAGCTTGCTGCTCTGGAACCGCCAGCGGGCGCCGCAGATAACACCACCGCAGCGCCTGACGCGCAGGACTCGTGACCGAAGACCCAAAGCAACCGCTTTCCGCCACCGCTTTTGAGCCTGCTCCACGCATCGCGGAATCCGCAGCGGCGACTCCCGCAAATGATCAGTCGCGCGTGGTACTCATTGCATTGGCCGTGATCGTCGCCTTGTTGTTGTTTGTTTTTTTTGTTTTGCCCCGACTGGTCACCAACGAAGAAATTGCCCCACCGACACCAACCTCT
>JBDQJG010000245.1:0-2439 GCA_040263955.1 Verrucomicrobiales bacterium | reverse complement strand
GACGCCTGTTACGGTGGGGGGCAAACACCAACAGGCTGGCTTCAAGGCCGGGTGTCCGGGCTGAGGAGCGAGAGGTTACAGTGACAATCGGGAAGACGAATCCTGTCGGCCGGAGCCGGCTTCCCTAAATCAGAAGACCGAATAAGCATGTAGAGATCCGGGATGCGGGTTACCAGGACAGGGGTTCGAATCCCCTCGCCTCCACCACCTTTATTGACGCGGCTTCC
This sequence comes from Verrucomicrobiales bacterium, assembly GCA_040263955.1. GTDB lineage: Bacteria > Verrucomicrobiota > Verrucomicrobiia > Verrucomicrobiales > DEV007 > CALSSN01. The sequence goes on along the minus strand of JBDQJG010000245.1, from coordinate 2,212 downwards.
AGAGATGAGAGCCGCTTTTTTATGCCTGTTCTCCGGCGCTACAATTTGGTATGTTTCTTTTGTGCTTCGCGTTGCCATCGCGTAAATCCTTATCGAATTGAGTTCAATAAATCGAGCAGTGTGGACGTCCCACGTGGGTGAGGGCACCCGAGACATGGACAATCCGCCGCGGAATGCGGGCGGCTTTCGTTTGTTGGTTGGCCAACGGCATGGGCTGGGCCACTGAGCTGTGCGGTAATGGAGCGGGGATCGTGTTGAAGCGAGCATGGGGTTATTTCAGTGGATCCTGGCGGCCGGTTATCGGCGGTTTGGTTCTTGTGATTCTGGTAGCAGCGCTGGAACTGGCATTGCCGTGGCCGGTCAAGTGGTTGGTGGATTCGGTATTTGGATCGCAGCCACTTCCAGCACTGGTGGCCTGCCTTCCCGGACTGGGATCGGGCGCTTCGCCGGCAGATGCGATCACGGCCATTGCCTTGCTGGTCGCGCTGCTCGGGGTGTTGCACAAGGTGTTGTCGATGTGGAGCCAGTTTCTGCTGATCAAGGCGGGAAATCGGGTGGTGTGTCTGCTGCGCATGAAGACCATGCAGCATGTCCATCGATTGCCCCTCGCGTATCATGATCGGTCCCGCGTTGGCGACCTGATCTACCGCGCCTGCTATGACAGCTACGCATTGCAGACGCTGCTCTCGCAGGTGTTGGTGCCGGTGTTCTCCGGGATCTGCCTTGCTGCCGGGTTGGTGGTGGTGATGTTGCGCATCGACGTTCTGCTGACCCTTGTAACGGTGGCCACTGCACCCTTTTTCTGGATCAACCTGAAGCGTTTCAAGCACAGGATCGGGGAGCACTCGCGGCGTTTCCACGAGAGCGAGAGCGCGATTGCCTCTCAGGTGCAGGAGAGCCTGAGTTCGGTGCGCGTGATTCAGGCCTTTTCTCTTGAGCAGGCTCGCGACGATTCCATGGCCAGGCAGGCGGGCGTCAGCGTGGAGGAAAACCTGCGCAAGTCGGTCACCGAGCTGGGCTTTGCACTCGGTGTCGGGATGTTGATGAGTGTGGGAACTGCCGCGGTGATCTGGCTCGGTGCGCGGGGCGTTGTGGACGGGCGCCTCTATCTCGGTGACGTGCTGGTTTTCCTGGCCTATCTCGCCACGCTTTATGTGCCGATTCAATCATTGAGCCAGGGCGCCAGTGCGTTTCATTCTGCATCGGCTCAACTCAAGCGGGTGTTCGAGTTGCTCGACGAGCCGCGGGCGGTCGCGGATGCGCCGGATGCGGTGGTCCTCGCGAATGTGCGTGGTGCGCTCTGTTTCGATCATGTATCGTTTGCTTACGAACCGGGCAGGCCTGCGATCAAGGAGGTCTCCCTGGAAATCGCTCCGGGTGAAGTGTGTGCACTGGTGGGGAAAAGCGGCTCGGGAAAATCGACGCTCGCAAGCCTGCTGCTGCGTCTGTACGATCCGGATGAAGGAAGCGTGCGCCTCGATGGTCACGACCTGCGATCGCTCAACCTGAGTTGGTTGCGTCGGCAGGTGAGTATCGTATTCCAGGAACCGCTGCTGTTTTCGGCAACCATCGCGGAGAATATCGGCCTGGGGATGGAGGGTGCTGATCGGGCGGGGATCGAGGCGGCAGCCAAGCGGGCGCATGCGCATGCGTTCATCACGCAGTTGCCGGATGGTTATGACACCCTGCTCGGGGAGCGCGGGGTGAATCTTTCCGGCGGACAGAGGCAGCGACTCTCCATTGCACGCGCGTTCCTCAAGGACGCGCCTATCCTGGTGCTGGATGAGCCGACCTCGGCGCTCGACGTGGAGACTGAAGGTGGCATCCTGAAAGCTCTCCGGGAATTGATGGATGGGCGTACGGTCGTGATCATCGCGCACCGCCAGAGTGCCATCCGCAATGCCGAGCGGATCGTTGTCATCGATGAAGGACGTATCGTCGAGGCGGGCACTCACGAGGAGTTGATTCGCGCGCATGGGCCCTACTTTCGGTTGCATTCAGCCGACTCAGGGCCGGTCTCTTCTTGAACAGGGGAGCAGGATTTTTCGGGCGCTGTCTTTGTGCCGCAGCCTCTGTCATTTCCGCCTCAAAAAATCCCGATCCGGTCTTGTCAGGTTGCGTTCAGACCCTACAATCATTCCGGTATGGCAACATTGATGATCATATTGAAAATTCTCGGGAGTCTCGGGGTCTTCCTCTACGGAATGAAGGT
>JBDQJG010000244.1:0-2453 GCA_040263955.1 Verrucomicrobiales bacterium | reverse complement strand
CTATACACCCATGAAGCGGGTTTCGAGCTGGAATACGGTTGTTGGCGCGGTTTCCGGCGCCCTGCCACCTTTAGTCGGTTGGGCGGGCGCCTTTGGAGACGCACCAGGCGACGGGATTTCCTTCCGCACCGAGATCGTTTTCTGTCCTGAGAGCTTCTTTCTCTTCACGCTGCTGTTTTTCTGGCAACTGCCCCAGTTCGTGGCCATCAACTGGATTTATCGTGAACAATACCGTGACGGGGGATTCATCATGTGGTCCAATGACGATGAGAACGGCGCAAGAACCTCGCTGTATGCAATCCTGTTCACCGTGCCGCTCGTCGTTCTCATGGCGCAGCCTCTTATTTATGGTTTCGGAGGTTGGATCCTGCTCGGCGGCGGCATGCTGTGCAGTCTCTGGATGCTTGTTCTGGCCGTACGATTCCGTCGCAGCCGGTCCAAAGCCGATGCCAGGAAACTGTTTCTCTTCACGCTTGCGTATCTACCCCTTGTGCTGGCCTTGCTCGTCATCGATTGGAGGCAGCCCTGAAGGTTCCCGGATTTGCACGCCTGCAGCAGACCTAACCAAGATTAAAAATGTCTGATAACAAAACACAGTCACACCGCGAACCGTCGCCAACGCAACCTGCGAAGCCAAGGATCAATCCGTGGACAGTTCCCATGCTCATGGTAATCATCGCGCTCGGCGTTGTTGTGGGGATCAATTACATATTCACCTTCGCTGCCAGGGGCAAAGCTGCGCCGGAGGGCAGGTTGCCGTTCCTTTCCCGGCTCGATGCCGATCTTTCTGCGACTTCGCATGCAGGCCTGCCTGTCGGTCTTGGTCTTGGGCCGGGGGTTCTGCCAAAGGAGCGCCTGCTGTTTATGAAACACGGCGACGAGTTGGTCGACGGTCGTATCACCTTGATCAGTTACCTGTTCACCCGATGCCCGAGCGGGTGCGCCGGCATCCAGGAGATCATGGCCGAAGTCCGCGAAAAATTCGCGGGCCAGGCGCAGTTGCAATTGCTCTCTGTGAGCCTCGATCCGACCCACGATACCCCGGAAGTGCTGGATTCATTCCGCAAAAAATTCGGTTTCGAGGCACCGAACTGGTGGTTTCTTACTGGCGATGAAAAGGGTCTGCGATCCTTCATGACATCGAAGGTTGGCTTCAATCCGCCGACATCGAAGCCCGAGGACCAGCAACTGTATCCCGGTGATCTTTATATTCACGATATGCGCATTGCACTGGTTGATCCAACTGGGCATGTCCGTGGCCTCTACGAGATCATGCATCCCCAGATGTCAGAGGTTTTCATCGACAAACTGCACCGCGATGTGGCCTCCCTGTTACAAAATAAGCAAGAGACGTATGAAGCGGACAAACCGTAGTGCAGATCACCATACGGGGAGTCAGGATACATCATCTTGTTGACTCTGCATCAGGGTGAGTTGTCAACTGGTCACAACATGACTACCCATCGCAGGTTCCTGGTGCTTGTCTGTGGCGCCTGTTTCGGCGCAGTCGTTATGCTTCCGATTCGGGCAGATGAATGGCCGCAATATCTCGGCCCGACGCGCGAGGGAATTTCCACCGAGACCGAATGGAACCAGGATTGGGATGCCAAGGAGCCGGAAATACTCTGGCAGGCGGATATCGGACAAGGGTGTGCCAGTTTCGTGGTGGCCGATGGTCGCGCGGTTTCTACCGGTAATGCCGATGACACAGACACGGTCTACTGCTTTGATGCGCGCACCGGCAGCAGGTTATGGACACATCGTTACCCGCAGCCCCTCGATCCGAAATACTACAAAGGCGGAACCTCTGCCACGCCAACCGTGGATGGTGATCGGGTCTATACGGTTGGCAAGCATGGAGATCTCTATTGCTTGAATGCCGCGACGGGGGCCGTGAACTGGCACCTGAACTATCAGCATGACTTTGGTGGCAGGCGCCAGACCTGGGGGTGGGCGGCGTCGCCCCTGGTGGATGGCGACCTGCTCTTTGTCGACCCCGGGGGGCAGGGTGCCGCGGTCGTAGCGTTGGACAAGCATACCGGCAGGAAGGTGTGGCAGTCGGGAAATCATCAGCATGGCTACGCCGCGCCGAGGCGCTTTCGCAATGCCGCTGGCGATGGTATTCTGATTTTTGGCGGCACCGGCCTGCACGCTTTTGCTATTGAGGATGGCAGGGAGCTTTTCAGTTTCCCTTGGGCAACCAAGTACGACGTCAATGCCTCGATGCCCGTAGCATTCGGAAGTAATCGCATCTTTATCTCCTCCGGATACGGCAAGGGGTGTGCCATGATCCGCGTCACGGACGGCAAGGCGGAGGAAGTCTACCGCAGCGACGCTCTCAGCCTGCAGTTCCAATCCGGCGTTCGCGTTGGCGAGCATCTTTTCGCGGTCGATGGTCAAACCGGCCGCAAAGCGTTTCTCAAGTGTCTGCACCTCCCGAGTGGCGAAGTCCT
>JBDQJG010000243.1:0-2455 GCA_040263955.1 Verrucomicrobiales bacterium | reverse complement strand
CCAGATGCGACATGGCGAGCGAGGCAGCGTCATCGAATGCAGGCACCTCGGGCGGCGTGACGTTGGTCCAGTTGGGGCCCTTCAGCTTGTCGAGGTCGGTATAAGCCGCGGTGGCGCGGAGCTTGAGTTCGCCCTCCTGCCGAAGATCTGCACTGGCAAAGTGGGTGCTGCGAGTCTCGGAGAGCGACTCCACGGCAACCTCGACCTCCCCTAACACCACCGGTGCCAGATAAAACGCATTGATGCTCAGCGGGTCAGGCTGGTTGAGTGCCTCAGACAGGGCGCGCCCGACGAGCGCGAGTACATAGCCGCCATTGGCCACCGAGCCAATGCGCCAGCCCCGATGCGCCTCCGCCTGCCAGTGTGTGCCCTGGCTAGCCGCCACAGCAGTATGCTCCGCAAATAGACCCATTTTTCGTTATCCGCTCCCTATCTATCATGCTGTTCCCGCGGCACCGGGCGACGCCCTGTGCTCGCAGTGACTTAATCCCCTTGGAATGCAAGCCGCCGTAACGGATAAAGTCTCCTGCTGTGCAATGACAGGCAAGCAGTGCCTGATATGCTTTTTTCCGTCACATCGCTCTATACTGGCTTGCCGTATCGCGCGCCGGAAAGAGATCTTGGCTCCCATGCGTCACACGTTCGTCAGGCACGGATTTCTGTATCTGACCCTGATTTTTTCAGGGGGCCTGCCTACTCTTATCGCGGCCCAAGACTCCGATCCCGCTACCGCCGATACCGGGGAGCCGGCTATCGTAATCGATATGGCAGCCCCGTTGGAGCCCGAGCGCCCAGCACCCACCGCTGCAGAGCCCGACGCGCTGCGGGTCTATCGAGGCTATATCGAAACGATGGAAGCGAGCGCCGGCGCCTTTGCTTCCGGGCTCACTGAGCAATTACTCGGTCTCGGACTCAACCTGCAAGCGCTGGGTCGTCATGATGAAGCAGCGACCATACTCAAGCGCGGTGTGCATGTGAGCCGAGTGCAGTCGGGCCTTTATTCCGCGGATCAGCTCCCGTTACTTCGAGCGGAAGTACGAAGCCTCACCGCGCTGGGTCGCTATGACGAGGTCGACGAGCGCCAGCGTTACCTTGCACGCGTCGAATCCGACGCTCTGGAAGGCACGCCCGCGTCGATTGCCGCGCTGTTGGATCAGGGCGCATGGGCTGAGCAAGCGTGGGACTTGCGCCTCGGCGATGAAGAGACCCATCCGGAACATCTTGCCCGGAGCTGGGAGTACTACCGGCTGGCCTACAATCAAAGCGCGCAGCTTTTTGGCAGCGAATCGATGGAGCTCCTGAAGCCTCTGGAAGGCATGGTCCGCCTGCAGTATCGATTCGCACAGTTTCAGAGAGCGAATGCAGCGGGGAACGCTTTCGACGGGGTCAGTTATCGCCAGGCTTCTGCCTTGGGCGGCGTCTATCGGCGCGGCGAGTCGGTGCTACTGGCTATCTACGGGCTAAAACTCTTCAACAAAGTACCTGCTGGCGAGCAGGCCAGCGACCTCGCTCGCCTCGGCGACTGGGCCCGATGGCTGGGTCGACGCAGCGACGCGCGTGACTACTACGAACAAGCCTGGCGACGCATCACGCCACCCCCGGAAGCCGTCGCGGAAGCGGAGCCGGAAACCCCAGACAACCCAGCGCCGGAGGGAGATGCAGCCGATGCCATAGTTGCCAAAGAGAACTCAGTAGACAGCGCCGTCGAGCAGGTGGCCGCCGCCTCGAGTAGTGCTCCTACCACTACTGATGAAATCAATAGCGCCGACCCTCCAGCGATAGCCCATGAGACCGCGCTGACTGAAGGTGAGGCAGCAACAGAGACAGCCAACCCTCCCGAATCGGCGAGCACGGACTCCGAGTTAACGACTGAATCTAAAGAATCCACCCTGTCTGTTGCCGGCGACGAAACCAATAGCGTTGATGCCACCACCTTTCAGGAACCGCCGCCCGTAGATGACCCCGTCATGCGATTGGCGCTCTTCCAGACCGCCACGCCCTTACCCGATATCGACGGCCTGCGCCCGCTACCACCTTTTAAACGGGACGCTTCAGGACCACTGATCGTGAGATTTCAGGTGAATGAAGCGGGAAAGATCACCACCCTGGAACGACTCAGCGCGACTAGCCTGAATGAGACTGAACCTGACCAAGAGGGCGAAGCGACGGTAGAAGGTGAAGACGCCGCTGCGACCGAGGAGATGGGCGAGGATCCCGGCGCCGATAGACTACTCCGCAAACTGCGACGCGTACGTTTCAGGCCACGGTATGAAGGGGGGCAGGCCGTGGAAACTGGTATGATTACATGGTCTTTTGACCTGACACCCTCGAGCGATGAGGGAATGGCATTGCAACCACAATGAAAACCAGAGAGACCTTTTTGAGCAGATTCAACACCGCGTTCTCGCGGCCTCTTATGGCGGGTGCAGTTGTGGCGGCCATGTTGGCGTTAATG
>JBDQJG010000242.1:0-2474 GCA_040263955.1 Verrucomicrobiales bacterium | reverse complement strand
CGGGCACCACGATAAGCCCCGCAGCGAAGCACGCGTAAATAATCTCGAAAATCCGGGGTCCATTCGGCAGGCAGAAGCCAACGCGGTCGCCCGGCGCGAGGCCGAGCGCTCGCAAATTGCCGGCAAGGGTCAGGACGCGATCGTAATATTCCCGGTAGGAAATACACTGGTCAGCATAGACAATCGCCGGCGAACTGCCACGATAAAGCGCCCCCTTGTGCAGGAACGCACAGGTGTTCACCCGCGTAAATCCTCTGCTAGAGCAAACCACGCGCACGGACGTTCCGAGTTTTGCCCTGGCGGCTCGGAAACGAAGCTCACCGACACGTCACAGTGATAGCCATCCCAACCGCCATCGGCATCCGGACTCAGCCGGACAAGCAGTTGCGCGCCTTCATCCAACTTCACAACGCCCAGAGCGTAAGGAATATCCTGTTCGAATCCATCCGGCGCCCCAAGACGCAGCACCGTATAGCTGTGCAGTGTTCCTCTCCCACTCGCAGTCTGCCATCCGAGCTTATCGGACTGGCATTGCGGGCAGCGGTACCGCGGGTACATGTTAAGCGTACCGCAGTCTTCGCACCTCTGGACCACCAGACTTCCTTGGAGAAGCGCTTCCCGGTATTCACGGACAATCTTCGGCAGATTCTCAGCCATCGTAGTTGATCCTCTCCAGCATCAAGATCTGGGCGTCCATGTAGCTGCCGCCCGAGCCACCAATCAGGCAGCGTTTGCATTCCTCAATCTGTCGTTCAGGCTCCGCGCGCCACAGAAGTTGGCGGACGCCCTCTATAAGCAGGGCAAGGCCACCACCTACCCCGGTGTGACCAGCAGAAAGCAATCCGCCATTGGTGTTGATGGGGAAGGTGCCACCGGGGTCCCCGTTACCAGCAGCCACCCAACGCGCGCCTTCCCCTTCCGGGGCGATGCGCATGCCTTCCAGCGCAATGGCCGTGACTGCCGCGTAGGAATCGTAGATCTGAGCAAAGTCCGCATCAGACGGCTGCCAACCGGACTGCCCGTAAGCTCGCTCCGCCGCGGTCTTCCAGCCGAGCTTCGAAAGATTGGTTTCCTGGCCGATGCTGTAGTGACTCACGCAGCCGCCCGAGCCGGCAATGCGCACTGCCGTATCGAGACCTCGGTTGCGGGCGTTCTCTGCGCTGGTCATCACGAACGCGGCAGCACCGTCCGCCAGCATCGGACACTCCATGGCGTGAAGAGGATCCGCTACCATGCGCGACCCGAGTACCTTCTCAATTGTCAAAGGCTTTTCGTAATACATGGCATTGGGATTTAGATTGGCCCATTTCCGCAGGGTCACACACACCGACGCCATTTCCTCCGGCGAGCTGTTGGTGTCGTGCATGTAGCGCTGTGTAATCAGCGCACCGATCGCATTGAACTGCAGGCCACTTGGCAATTCCCACTCCCCGGGAATCCCGTTTTTGCTGAGCATGGTTATCATTTCCTGCACGTCCGCGGATCCCCAGCGCTCACACTGCAGCACCAGGATCGTTTGCGCGTGCCCGGAGGAGATAAGTCCCGAGGCGACACGCACTGCGTTGTCGCTGGTCGAGCCCCCAGAGTGCAGCATCATGCTGGACTTGGCCTTACCCGAGAGACCTAGCTCCTCAACCATGCGGGAGAAGATCAGGTCGGCCTGATCATCGGACGAGTGCAGGTTTGGAATCAGGAGGATTGTGTCCACGTCGTTTGGACTCATAGAGGCGTCGTGGAGCGCCCGTATGGCAACCTCGGTAAGATCACCAATGAAACTCCGATCTGGATACTTGCCGGAAGGGATCTCGCCGACGCCCACGAAGACGGGATCGGTCTTCGCGTCAGGCGAGCTTGTCAGGACCCAGTTGTCGCTCACTGATCACTCTCCTTTTCATTGTTTCGTCGAGCCAGCATGACCTGGCGAAATTGCATGACCTCAGTGTCTTCCTGGTTGGACACTGAATAATCGACGGCGAGGGTGCCGTATTTCGGGTTATCGCCCACCTGCTTGCTCGCAACGACGGCGCGCACGTAAAGCGTGTCTCCCGGCTTCACCGGCTTCAGTGCGCGCAGGCCCTGCACTTCGATGAGCGCAACGATAGCATCGCCATAGAAGTTGCTCAGGCCAACCAGGCCAACGGCGATAGCAAAGGTAAAGGGACCGTGCGCGAGACGCGTGCCGAAACGAGTTCCCTCGGCATACTGCTGGTCTGTGTGCAGTGGGTAGTGGTCCCCCGTCAATCCCGCAAATGTCGTCAGATCACTCACGTCGATAGTTCTGCCCCGCGTCACCAAGACCTCACCAGCCTCGAAGTCATCGAAGGTCTTGGGAGTGGGGTCAAGGGTCAGCTTTTTAGTCATGATCCCAAAAAATAAACAAACATTTGTTTATATGATAGCCGATTCTGAGTGTTAGTCAATGGTCTGGCACCCAGCGGAGGCGGCGGAGGCGGTCAGACTGGGAAGCCTTAGGG
>JBDQJG010000241.1:0-2479 GCA_040263955.1 Verrucomicrobiales bacterium | reverse complement strand
TTTCGAATAAAAGACGAGCTTCATCTATCATCGCCTTCCGCAAGGCAGGCGTTATCTGTGGAAACAGGTCCGGATCGAAAACCTGGCGGTCCAGGTCGTTCACTTTCAGCCATTGGGCGCCGAATCCGTCGAAGAGAGCTCGCGCGCGCGAGTGCATCAGGAGTCGTTCCGTCTGGGCTCGCAGCGTCTCGGGCTTGTGTAGTTCGCCCTTGTCGGCAAGGATTGACAGTTCGGCATCGGGCGGCGCTGCCCAAAGCAGATACGACAGGCGCGAGGCCAGTTGGTGATCGTCCAAACGGACGATGTCTTGGTTCGATTGAACCGCTCCCGAGGGTGTGATGAAAAGGAACTGCGGAGAGACGAGGACCGCTTTGAGCATCATGGCCAGTGATGCGGTGTAATCCAGCTCGTTTTCGCGGGCGAGGTCAAAGATGTCCACAAGGACGTCCAGTTCCGTCCCGGTGGGGGGGCGCCGATAGGCATCGCGGGCCAAAGAACCCGCAACCGCCCGGGCTGCCTCGCGAAGATTGACTCCCTCGGCAGGAGCCTCGCCAAAGAGTTGCTTCTGAACCGCAGTAGGCGCTTTGCCTTTCGGCGCGACAATCTGCTCAACAACCTTGTTGGCCAATTCGAGGAATAGTTCCGATTGCAACGAAGAGATCGAGTTGAGATAGCCTTCACCGGGCACTTCCTCGGGCAACGCGTCTGCGATCGATGGAGCCACACCGTACAATGCGTGCAAGGTGTTGCCATACTCCATGGGAGTCAGTCGGCGAATCACGAAGGGGCCAGGACTTCTCGGACTCAGGTATTTGAGATAGCTGATCCAGTCAATGAATTGGAGACGCTCCTCGTCAGTCGGTTGCTTGGCTGCGTCCTCAGGAGGCATGTCATGGACCTTGACGTTAGCAGCGGCTTTTTCCAATGCGTGAATGCGACGCCGCGACCCGGTGCTTTCAGGTCTACCGCAAGATTGACATTTGCCTTGGCACGGCCACCGCCATGGCACCTTGTGCAGTATTTTTTGACGAAGGGTTCCACCTTCTCTTTGAAGATTTTTCTGGTTCCCTCCCGGAGTGCCTCCTCAATTGTCCTCTCACCGTCGGTCTCAGCCTGAATCGGTGAGAGCAGCGACCAGGCCAGGGTATAGCCTAAAGCCATGGTCTTGATGCGACCAATGCCTATTGTGAGAAATGACTGCATGGACTGCATGGTATCAAAAATGTCATAGGAATGAAAAGAGAAGATCGTCAGGTACCTCATTCCTCCAACGCCTAAAATTTGCCGAAATCTTTGCTGACATATTGGTTTAATTAAAAAATGACCAACCAAATACCTGTTCTTCTGGGAGTTCTGCAAATGGATTCTCCTGAAGGACAACATTGCATCCGCGGCGAACAAGTCAGCTTACTGGGGGCAGGCACTTTCTTACCTTTGCAGGTGCTCTCCACATTGGCCGGCAGGGCCAGCGGATGTGAACAGCGCGAGGGTTGCGCGGGAGCGGACGCGGCAGGGCGACGCATCACCATTGAGTTTAACTTCTTCCCGGATGATTGCTTTCCCATCGAAGGATGGTTTATCGATGATGTCTCCCTCTTGGTTGTACAGGCGGTAAAAAGTTTGCCAAAAGTTCACCACAAATGTGATACTTTGCCCCTTGATACACATGATACGCCAATTTCTATTCCTGATTGCCCTGTCGCTGGTCATCAACCTTCAACCAGAGGCCGCCGGCAAAACTCCCACTGCGGTCCACTCCCCAGCCAGCACGTATGACGTGGTTGTCATCGGTGGAACACCGGCGGGAGTCGCTGCAGCGATCGCAGCGGGTCGTGCGGGGAAGTCAGTGATCCTGATTGAGCAGTCGCCTGTTCTCGGGGGCGTTCATTCCTCAGGGGTGATTCGATTGGATGATCTCTATGTGGAATCGAATAGTGGCGTGATGGAAGAATTTCGACAACGGGTGAAAGCGTATCATCGCTCGGAGTTGGCGGCCGATCCGCTCGTGAAAGCCCATCTAACGCGAGATCCCCGTTCCCCTTGGAATGTGGCGGAAGGCAGAGCCTGGGAACCTCACACAGCAGCTAGAATTTATGCCGAGATGGTTGCTGAGATAGACACCATCACCACACGTTTCAACGAAGTGGCGGTCGATGTGGAAATGAAGGGAAATCGGGTGACAGGTGTTATTACTCAGGATCGTGATCATCAAGGGAGTTTGGGGGAAAGGCAGGCTTACACTGGCAAAGTGATCATTGACGCGACCTACGAGGCCGACCTGGCGGCTTTCGCCAATGTACCATTTCGCATTGGGCGAGAAGCTCGGTCCGAGGAGGAACCGCACGCAGGCCGCATCTACACGAATTTCTTTCGCGGAGTCTCGGGAACGTTGAAGGCGACCAGTCTTCCGGAAAGCACAGGAGAGGCGGACGATCGGTCGCAAGCGTTCACTTACCGTCTCACTGGAAAGGATTATGGC
>JBDQJG010000240.1:0-2494 GCA_040263955.1 Verrucomicrobiales bacterium | reverse complement strand
CGTTTGAAGAGGCGGACTATAGGCAGGCGATTGTTTATTGGCAGCGGCTTCGGGATTTGGAGCCGCCTGGCTCCCCCGGGCATGACATGCTCGGCCAGATTATTGAGCGCGCCCGCCAGGAGCTCGGTGAACCCCTTCCCGAACCGATTGCCACAGCAGGCGTGGCGGTTGAGATCTCGCTATCCGGGAAGCAGCCGGTGCCGGCCGACGCCGTGTTATTTGTCCTGGCGCGCCCAGAGGGGGCCGAGGCAGGCATGCCGATCGCTGTGGTTAGGCAAACGCCATCAAGCTGGCCTATCACCGTGCGCCTGGATGACAGCGCTTCCATGGCGGGTCAGCAAATTTCGAGTTTCGGCGCCGTATCGATCGAGGTGCAAGTGTCCGCTAATGGTCAACCCGGACGCGATAACGCCCTCGCCTGGAGTGCCCGTCCGTCGGTGCCGGTTGGATTTGGGGAACCCGTCAAAATCAACCTTCAGACCGAATAGTCGACGAATTTCGCCATCAAACATAGTGTTGTTGCCCGGAAGTCGATACACTACATATTGTGTTTTTGAGTGCTGTGGGCCCAAGGTGGGACAGCAGCGCGACTGACGGGTAACCAGATTCAATAATGCGCCTGAAATCCATAAAACTGGCCGGTTTTAAGTCTTTTGTCGATCCCACCACGGTTCAGTTTCCGGGCAACATGTGTGCGGTAGTCGGCCCTAACGGCTGCGGCAAGTCCAACATTATCGACGCCGTCAGATGGGTAATGGGCGAGAGCTCCGCGAAGACCCTGCGCGGCGAGTCGATGACCGATGTCATTTTCAATGGCACAACCAGTCGCCAGCCCGTCAGTCAGGCGTCCATCGAACTGGTTTTCGACAACGCTCAGGGCAAGGTTGCCGGTGAGTTTGCCGCCTACAGTGAGATCTCTGTGCGCCGGGTGGTCACCAGGCAGGCACAATCGGAGTACTACCTGAACGGGGCAAAGTGTCGCCGGCGTGACATCACCGATTTGTTTCTGGGGACGGGTCTGGGTCCTCGCAGTTACGCCATTATCGAGCAGGGAGTGGTGTCGCGGTTGATCGAGTCGAAGCCCGAGGAACTCCGGGTTTTCATCGAAGAGGCCGCCGGCATTTCCAAATACAAGGAACGTCGGCGCGAAACTGAGAGCCGTATGCGCCGCACCACGGAAAACCTGGAACGCCTTACCGATTTGCGAGACGAGCTCCAGCGCAATCTGTCGCATCTGGATCGACAAGCCAGGGCGGCTGAGAAGTATGCTGAGCTGAAATCAGAAGAGCGAACGGTACAGAGCGAGCTGTTTGCGATTCAATGGCGAAATCTGAGCGCCTCTCGGGGCCAAGTGGCGGGTGAAATTGGTGCGCTCGACGTCAAGCGTGAAGCGGCCCGAGCGGAAGTGACCCATACCATTAGTGGGATAGAAGCCGCGCGGTCACAGCAAAGCGAAGCGGCGGATGCGCTGAATGCAGCACAGGAACAGTACTACGCGATTGGCGGCGAAGTGACCCGCGTTGAGCAGGCGCTGCGCTTTGCACAGGAACGCCGCGGAGAGCTTCAGCGAGACCTCGAGCAAACCCGGAGCAGCCTCGACCAGACCCGGCAGCTCCTCGACAGTGATCGGCAGCGGCTCCTTGACTGGGAGGGCGAGCTAGAGCGTTCAGAGCCCGCGTTGACAGAATTCAGAGCGCAGGCGCGGCTTGCCGCAGAAGTGCTATCTGCGGCGGACACCGCGATGCACCAGTGGTCGCAAAATTGGGATGGCTTTAACGAGCGGGCGCGCGAACCCAGTCAGGCAGCAGAGGTACAGCAGAGCCGCATTGCTTACCTGGAGCAGGTGCTTACCAAGCTGCAGGAACGCTCGCAGCAACACCAGACTGAATGGGAGACGCTGTCTGCCGAACCTGCGGACGAGGCAGTATCGCCGCTATCAGCAAAGATCGAGCAGTCGGATCGCGAGATTGACAGCCGAGAAGCTGAAATGGCGAATCTCAGAGGTCAGTTGGCGGATTCGCAGTCGGCGATAGAGCAATCGCGGCAGCAGCAGGACGATATCAGAGCTGCACTTCAAGAGGCGCGAGGGCACATTGCATCCTTGACCGCGCTGCAGGAAGCGGCATCCGATGATCGGGAGCGTGCCGCGTTGGGCGACTGGATAGAAACTGAATCTCTGCAATCTGACGGCACGGTCTATGCCTCCCTCGAAGTCGATGAAGGCTGGGAAACGGCGATCGAACAAGTGTTGGGAGAGGCGTTATCCGCGCAACTTCTAGCGGAAGTCGATGTGAGAGGGCTGGCCGGGATCGCCGCGTTGCCATCAGGTGCCTTCGTGGTGGACAACAAGCTGCAATTGGGGGGCGACGTGGCTGGCACTCTGGCGGCCCACGTCAAGCTGTTTCCAGAGGCTGCTGCCACCCTGCTGTGGGTGTACTACTCCGCTGATTTGGGCGGTTTCCACAAGACGGAAGCTGAGTCCTACGTTCGGTGG
>JBDQJG010000239.1:0-2507 GCA_040263955.1 Verrucomicrobiales bacterium | reverse complement strand
GTATTGGGACACCTCACTGTTCCTCTCCGATGGCATCATCTTCATCAACCCGGAGCCATCTCGCGCCCTGTTGCTGCTCTTCGGTTTCACCGCCGCCATTCTGCGCCGCAGGCGGCCGGGCAGCAGGAAGTAGGAGGCCCTGGAGGGCCGGTGTTCGGTTTTAGGTGGTTAAGTCCGTGCGCCTTGCGTTGAGGGAGGCAGGGGGGAGAAGCCACCAGTTTCAAGATTCAACAATCGAAGGAAGCGGTGCGACCGAAGATGGACAAGGCGTAAGCCGAGCCCGCAAGGAGATCGAGCAGGCGGTGGAAAGGAATTGATCCTGAGCGGCAGCTCTTGCATTGCTGAATACAGCGAACAGGGGGTCAGAACAGGGGGTCAGTCAAAGATTATTGACAAATTGATCTTTGGCGGCTGCTTTTTGATTGTTGAATGATGGCGGGTGCTTGAGATTTCGTGAGGTTCGGCGCGGGACCGGAAGCCGGGGTGGTGTTGCGCCCGGCTATCGTGGCAGGCCCTGGCGAGACTCTCGTGGTCGCCGTGGCTTACAGGCTTGCCCACGATCAGAGCGGCGGCCACGGAGAGGCATACCTTACCAGAGCCGGTGCTCGGCGCTCTAATTCAGCCACTGGAACCATCGACTTCAGCTGTTCTCGCTTCTTCGGCTTGAAAACTCAAACCTGAACGCGGCAAGCCTGCGGCTTCTGCCGACCCAGCTTCAGTCCAAGTCGGGTGTTTCTGGAACGATCGCCACTCGGAAGCCAATGAACACATTGCGGCGTGCCGGGTGATCGCGGTCGCGGCGGGATGAGCGCAGGCTCGAACCCGTCCGGCTGAACCAGGAACCGCCGCGCAGAACGCGGAATTCTCCGGCTTTTGGGCCCTTCGGGTCGCGCGTGTCAAGTCCCTCGTAATTGTCCTGGTAGCGGTCATGGCACCATTCCCACACGTTGCCGTGCATATCGTAAAAGCCCCAGGCATTCGGCGCCTTGGTTGCTACTGCCTTGGTGCTCCCGGTTTCGAATCCGCCGCTGAACCAAGCGATTTCATCCAGCTCGCCGGCAAAATCCCCCTCTGTTCCGGCGCGACAGGCGTATTCCCACTGAGCCTCAGTTGGCAGGTGGTAGATATGATCCTTGGAGAGGCGTCCCGCGGCCTGCTCCCGCTCGGTCAGCCTGCGGCAGAAAACGAGTGCATGCTCCCAGTTGACGCGCTCCATCGGCAGGTTGTCGCCAGAGAAGTGCAGTGTCTTGCTTCCCATGATCTGCTTCCACTGTTTTTGGGTGACCTCCGTGGCCGCCAGGTGGAACCCCGAGAGCTCGACAGTGCGAACTGGTTGCTCGTCGGCATTGCCATTGCCGGTCAGGTCGCCCATTCGATAACTTCCATCCGGCACCCAGATCATTTCCATCTCCGCACCATTTGTGAAGGTGGCCGGCTTGGTCAGCGGTTCGGGCTCCGGTTCGGGAACGATTACCGGGGGCGGCTCAGGGGTGGTTTCAGCCGCGCTTGGGATCGTTGGCTGGGGGCGCGCCACTGCAGAGGCAGTGGGTGCAGGATCCGCGGTTGGTGGAGTCGGTTGTGCTTGTGATGTCGTTTGCGACGGAATTTCTCCTGCGGGTGGGGTTACGCCGCGCCCGCTGCTCTGGCGCCCTTGCAGCCTTTCGAGGTTGGAAAGCCGGAATTTCAGGCTCTCGATCTCATCCTCCAGCCGGGTGATCCGCTCCGCGGTGTTGCCCGGTTGCTGGGCGCGGCTTTGCAGGGGGCTTAAGGCTGCGACGAGGCCGCAGAATACAACAGCGTATTTCATAGTGGTAAGATGGTGGCAAAAGGCACAGCAGAGCAAGTCAAATTGGCGTGTTGGAAGGATTCTCTGATTCGGTATCCGAGCGAATTCAGAAAAACCGGTGAAAACGGATTTTTTGGCTGCGGTGCGTATTCCATGCTTGCGGTGGTATCATCTTTCGGCAATCATATATGGAGACGGTAGGGCGTAAATGTTACTCCGTTTGAAAAAGTTGAGTATTCGGTGTAAAGATAAAGCTCCGATCACTTTAAGAACATGGCAAAAATTATGAAAGTTCGACAAATTCAGCATCTTGTAGCCGCTCTTGTTGCGGTTAGTTTGTTTTCCACAGTTTCGGTGATGCAAGCGCAGCAGCCTGCATCGGCTGTATCGCTCACGCCCAGCGTGGCCCAGGTCCTGCATATGGCTCAATCGCAGGTTGGTGACGCGACGATCATTTCATACATCAACGGATCCGGCGTGAATTATTCGCTGACTCCTGAGCAGATCATTCATCTTCGCCAGAGTGGTGTCTCCGATCCGGTGCTCAGTGCCATGATCGGGCGTTCGGGTGGTGGTGCAGCAGCAGCAGCACCGCAGGTTCACAGTGCTCCTGTTCAAGCAGCACCGGTTGCGACAGTCGCGACAGTCGCAACGCTACCTACTGTCTATTACACCTATCCGACTGTGTATAGCGCATACAGCTACTACCCCTATTATGGAT
>JBDQJG010000238.1:0-2538 GCA_040263955.1 Verrucomicrobiales bacterium | reverse complement strand
GCCCAGTCTCTCGCCGAATCGCTCGTGAAGACTTCACAGCAAAACGATTCCGTTTCCGCCCCGGTGCGTGCGGCGGCGGAGTTCACGACCGGACCGCTGCGCAATCTGCTCTACGGCCCCGACAAGCCCGGGACCGCCGAGACCAGTTTCCTGCGGCTGCGCAACCGGCTTGCCCATGGGGGCGGGCTGTCACGATCGGAGGCGGATCGACTGCTCGGACTCTGGCGCGAGGCCTTCGAGAGCACGATGGAAGAGGCGGCCACCTTCCTCGGGCAATGGAACCTCCTCGGGCGCGACGAATCCGATACCTGGCGACGAATCGCCGGAGCCGGCGAATCCCCGGCGTGGGAAGGGGAAAGCCCCGATCCAGGGGTGGAGAGTGATGCCGTCTGGCTCGTGCCGGGGGAGGGTGCGACCCCGCTGCCGCTCTGGCCGCTGACCCTCTACGGAAGGCCCTGTTCCCTCGACGGGGAGCGCGAGCGACACGGGACGAAGGAGGCCGCCCAGGTCTACACCCGCAAGGAGAGCGTGCGACTGGCCTACACCCCCGTTGGAGCGGAAGGGATGGCGCAGTCCGAGTCCGGCCCGACGGCGATGGCGCGGTTCGAAGCCTGGTTCCGGGCCGATCCGTCGAAGGCTAAGAAGACCTTCGAGGTGGCGGACTTTCTCCAGGATATCCGCAAGGACGCCGCAAACATGGTGGGGCGGCAGGAGGAACTCGACCACCTCCTCGGCGAGATCCGCTCGCGGGAGCAGGGCGTGCTCTGGGTCGCCGGGGCAGCGGGGATGGGCAAGTCCTTCCTCATGGCCAAGGCGGTGAGTGAACTGCTCGATCACGATGCCGGGGAGCACGACGAGGGCACCCGCGTGCTCGTACTGCCCTACCGGATGCGTGCCGGGGACGGCTCCCGGTGCCGCCGCGAGGCGCTGGCCCAGTTCGTGGTGGAGCGGCTCGAAGCGGAGGAGGCGCTCAAGGATTTTTTCGAGGACAAGGAAAAGGCAAAGGGTGAGGAGCGGCTCGATAACGCGCTCGGAGCCCTGCGCGACGACGTACGGGTGATCCTGCCCATCGACGGGCTCGACGAGGTCATGCGGCGGGATGAGAACTTCGCCGGGGAAGTGCCCCTCGGGGTGCGGCTGCCGCGGGTGCTCTGGGTCTGCGCGGGACGACCCGAGCCTGCGATCGAGGACGCGATGCGTCGCCTCGGCGGCGAGACCGTGTTCCCGGAGGGCCTTCCTCCGATGCGCTCCTCCGACATCCGGGGGATGATCCTCGAGAAGATCGGACCCCTGCGCAAAAGACTGCTGGCCGGGGACGAGGAGAAGGACGGCGAGGTGATCAACCCCTTCATCGAGCGAGTCACCGAGCGCGCCGCCGGACTGCCTCTCTACGTGAAATACGTGATCGGAGATGTGCTGGGCGGCCGCTACCGGGTGCTCGACGGGGCCGAGGACCTGCCCGACAGCCTCCACGCCTACCACGAGGAACTGCTGCGCCGCCTCGGCGTGGGCGACCTGCAGGCGGTGGTGACGCCGCTGGCGGCGACGCTGGCCTGCGCCCACGAGCCGCTTTCGCTGCGGGAGTTGGTCGCGGTGCTGGCGTGGCGAAAGCTGATCGCCGAAGAGGGAGGCGCCGAACTGCTCGAGCGGGGCCTCGCGGCGATCGAGTCCATGATCAGGACCGCCCCCGATCCCGAGGGCGAGGTTGGCTACACACTCTTTCACCAGAGCCTGCGCACCCACATCCTCGGGTCGGAGCAGATGACCCATGCAGTGACGACGACGCGCGAGGCGATGGCGGACCTGTCCGAGTTGAATGAACCGCCCGGGGTGGTCCGGAACTACTTCCTCCGCTGCGGAGTGCGCCATCTGCTCGAGGCGGATCGGCGCGAGGCGGCGAAGGAGCGGTTGCTGGAGCTCACCGTGAAGTATGACTTTGATCTTTTAGTGAACTACGCTGATATTTATTGCTGGTGGCACGAACTGGGTGGTGAGGTAACAGGTGGTCCGCTTTACGTTGCTGCTACCGAGGAACTTCTGAATAAGCAAGAAGTTGATGAGTGTGAAATCGATCAGGTAAGCCTTCTCTCATCGCTGCTCGGATTTCTTGGGTGGATCGAAACAAGCGAAAAGATCTGCGAAATAGCGCTGCGTGTTGTGTCGTCAATGCCGGAATGCGAAACATGGGAGTTACAGAGAGCCCTTTCCGATCTCGCCCATACTCAGTTGGAATCCGGCAACCTCACGAAGGCGGAAGCCAACGCCCGGAAATCCCTCGACTTGGCCGAATCTGAGTTCGGAACGAGTTCGCCGGCAACCATGGAGGTGGTGAATCTTCTCGGGATGGTAGTTTATGAAAAAGGTGAATTGGCAGAGGCGGAGTCGCTGTATCGACGGGCAATACTCGGGCGACAGGCAGACCCCTATCGCGGACCCGAACATCCTGATACTTTGGTATGCCAAGCAAATCTCGGTGTATGCTTGTGTGCTCAAGGTGATCTGGAGGGAGCAGAGAAGATCTTGCGGTCGGTGCTAGCG
>JBDQJG010000237.1:0-2592 GCA_040263955.1 Verrucomicrobiales bacterium | reverse complement strand
TGCACTTGATTGCCGGAGTCGGTTTTGGCGAAATGTCCCCGGCGTTGGCGAGTTTTCGTGCCCCGCTACATCGCTGCGAATTGGTCGCTCAAGTCGGCGGGGTCGATTATATCAACGATTCGAAAGCCACCAACGTGCATGCTTTGGAGTCGTCTCTCTGCGCTTTTTCCCGTCCTGTTGTGCTGTTGGTCGGTGGTAAGGACAAAGGGCTTGATTACAGCTCCCTTCCCGCTCTTCTCGCTGGCCGGGTCCGCCATGTCGTGGCCTTTGGGGAAATAGGGGAGGCACTCAGGGAACGGATCGAGGGGGCGATTGAGGCAGGCGTAGAAGTAGTTGCGAACATGAATTCGGCGGTACGGGCGGCTCGTGCTGTCGCAGTTTCCGGAGACATTGTCCTGCTCTCTCCGGGAACTTCCTCCTTTGATATGTTCGACGGATACGTCGAGCGCGGAGAGGCGTTCAGGCGTGCGGTTGAGGGCTTGGCTGCGGATGACAGGGGAACTCCTAATGACTAGTATTGATTTTTGACACCCGGACGGCAACAATCATCATCAGCAATATCAGGCATGGCCAGCAAGAGAAACGTCGCAAGGAAAAAGAAGCAGGGGCTTTTCGGCAGGTTCGCGCGAGGCCGCCGGCGAAAGTCGGGAAAACGTCTAGGTGCCTACGTGTCGCATGAAAACGAATGGCAGCCTGAGGTTCCCAGTTTCAAATTGTCACGGGCTTTCGGTTTTGTTCTCGCTCTGCACGTAGTCGCTGTAGGTGGTATTCTGGTGTACGAAATCTTCAAGAAAGACCTTCCCGGGCCCTATCGAGAACTGCCTGATTCTCGCGAAGGAAAGTCAGAGTTTGGGGCAGGTGAGCAAAGGGTGAGCACGGAGGGAGAAGCAACGACAATGAATTATCGGGTGGCTGTGGGAGACACCTTGGGGGAAATAGCGCAAACCGTTGGATCCAGCGTGAGAGAGATCAGCCGGATTAATGATCTTTCGGGCGGGGAGATCGAGGCGGATATGATCCTGCAGGTGCCCAAGCCCGATGGGACAGGTGAGTCACTGAAAAATCAGCCGTCGACGCCGGGGCGGAGTCAGAATGGGCAGGCGCCTTCTTCGCAGTTTCCGGGGGTTTCAGACCGGCCGAGGGGCGCGGCAGGGACGCGCGCAGGAGAATCGGCGAGGTTGATTCCGGCAAGTGATTCCACCAAGGCACAAGGCGGAGGCGGGGTGTTGAAAGCTCAGCTGTATCGCCCGGCATCACCCCGAGAACCGACGTCGGTATCGATTGGTGAGGGGCGCTCGTATGTGGAGCACGCGGTTGTCCGGGGAGATACGCTTTTCGGGCTTAGCAAGCGTTATGGTGTGACGATCGAATTGATTCGCACATTCAATGGCAGATCAGGCGATGGGATACGAATCGGTGAGATGATCAAGATTCCTCGATGAGTAGATCCGTATACGTGATGCTCGGCGTTCTCCCGGATTGTTCAGACCAGAGAGGGTAAGAGAGATAAATCATGGAAAAACAGAGCACCTACATTCTGGTTCTTTCCGTTGTATTTCTCTCGGTGATCGGGATCGTGATGCTCTCAAGTACCGGAGCATATGCTTCGGAGCTTCTTCGGTATAATGACCCCTATTATGCGGTGAAGCGGCAAGGTATATGGCTCGCGGCCGGTATCGTTGCCTGTCTACTTGGTGCAATTTTTGACTATCGGTTCTGGTGCCGTTACTGGGTGCTGTGGTATCTGATCGCCTGCGTGCTGCTTGCACTCTGCTTCACCGAGTCATATGGCTTGAAAATCAATGGTGCCAATCGCTGGATTCATCTCGGTTCGCTGCGGTTTCAGCCCTCCGAGTTGGCGCGACTTGCCGTGGTGGTTGCGCTGGCTTCATGGTTTGGCAGATTTTGTGAGAAGAGTGGATCATGGCTGCACGGATTTCTTCTGCCGCTGTTGTTGCTGCTGCCTCCCTTGGTCCTGATCACGTTCGAGGTGGATCTGGGCTGCGCTGTTCTGCTGGGAACGACCGCTCTCACGATCATGTTCGTGGCTGGAACCAGGTTGACCGGCTTGATGGCGATTGGCCTGAGTGGTCTGGGTGCTCTGGCGTGGTTGATTCATGTCGTTCCTGATCGACTAAATCGTGTGCTTGCGTTCAGGAATCTGGATGATCCTGCCGTGCAGCTTGGAGATGGATACCAGCAGTGGCGTGCGTTGATGGCTTTTGGTTCGGGGGGTTTTGATGGGTTGGGTTTGGGTGGTTCGATTCAAAAAATGCAGTATCTGCCGTTTGCGCATACCGATTTCATAATGCCGATTATCGGCGAAGAACTAGGCTTGAAGATATCCCTGCTTGTGGTGGTTGCTTTCGTTGTCATGACGGTTTGCGGGCTCCTCATTGCCAGCCGCGCGCCTGATCTTTACGGAAAACTGCTCGGGGTAGGAATTGTGTGTTTGATAGCCAATCAAGCCGTGATCAATCTCGGCGTAACAACGGCATTGTTGCCGAACAAGGGCATTCCTCTGCCATTTGTCAGTTATGGGGGATCCAACCTGGTGTGTTGCCTTGCTGGCGTGGGAATCCTCATCAACAT
>JBDQJG010000236.1:0-2602 GCA_040263955.1 Verrucomicrobiales bacterium | reverse complement strand
GTGCTATACCCAGGCGCGCAGCGAGGCGGATCGGGCGCAGCAGGCTGGTGCGGTAGCCGGGAATGGCGGGGCTTGGCATGGGTGAGGGTCTCAGGGTGGCGGTCGGGTGGGCTGTGCGATGCTGGTAGCAGGGTCTTTTCGCTGCTGCGCAGACTATCCCCCGGGATGCCGTGCGGGCCAAGTCAGATCGCGCATCGAAAAGCGATTGCCCGCAATGAGGCAGGAATTTTTCTTTTGCATCCGGCGAGCGCAGCCGGCAACTTGTGACATGATAACAGGAGCTTCCTCGCTGCTCGCCTTCGGTCCCCTGGGCCCGATGGAGATGCTGGTGATTTTCGTGGTGGTGTTGCTGCTTTTCGGGGCCAAGCGCCTGCCGCAACTGGCCCGCAGCATGGGCAAGAGCCTTGGCGAGTTCCGGCGTGCCAAGGAGGAATTTGAAAGCGAGATTCGCGAGGCCGGCCGGGAGATCGAGGAGGTATCTTCGCTGGACACTAATCCGCATGGCAGGACGACCGAGGACCACCGTGCCTGATCGGGGCAGGACGGGCGGAATCCGTCCTGTGCCAAGGGTATGCAGGTTGGCGGTCTTGCGGCTGCTTGTCTGGTTGTCTGTGCTGGTCTGTTGTTGCTGGCTTTTGCCGCCCTCATTGCGTGCCGAGTCCCCGCAGGTGACATTGGTGGGCTACAACCTGCGCAATTACCTGCCGATGGATCGCAGGGTGGGTGGTCGCCTGGTGGAGGATGCGCCGAAGCCGCAGGATGAGGTGACGATGCTGGTTTCCCTGCTGGCGGAGGTGAAGCCGGATATTCTCGGGGTCTGCGAGATCGGTGGCATGGCCGAGGTGAATGACCTGCGGACAAGGCTGGGTGAGGCCGGGGTGGCGCTGCCGCATGCGGTGTTGCTGGAGGCCAGTGACAGGCACCGGCGGCTTGCGGTCTTCAGTCGATACCCGATTGTCGGGAACCATTCGCGCGGTGACCTGAGCTATTTTATCGACGGGGTGGAAATGGCCCACAGCCGGGGAATTATCGATGTGGGAATCCAGGTGGATGCCGATTACCTGCTGCGGGTGGTGGGAGTGCACTTGAAGTCGAAGCGCGCCATCCCGGAAGCGGATCATAATATCATGCGGCGCAATGAGGCGGCATTGCTCAGGGAGCACGTCGACTCGATCCTCGAGGCTGATCCGGAGGCCAACGTGGTGGTATTCGGCGATTTTAATGCCACGCGCAACGAGACCCCGATGGGGATCGTGCGGGGTTCCTCGCGCTCGCGCTTCTACCTGCGGCCGATCGACCTGGAGGACGAGGACGGTGAGCGTTGGACGTATTACTGGAATTATGCCGACCAGTATTCACGCTTTGATTTCCTGCTGGCGAGCCGCGGATTCCTGCCGGAGGTCGACATGGCCGGTAGTTTCATCCTCGCACACCCCGATTGGGATATTGCCAGTGATCACCGGCCACTGGTAGTGCGCTTTGTGGCGGAGGATCGCTGAAACAACTCAGAGCATGTGTCCGAGCTTGGTTTTCTTTGTCTCGAGGTAGCGTGCGTTGTGCTCGTTTGAGGGCGGGGTCAGGGGCACGCGCTCGACGATTTTCAGCCGGTGACCGTCCAGCCCGATGACCTTGCGCGGGTTGTTGGTCAGCAGTCTGAGTTCGCGGGCACCGAGGTCGTGAAGGATCTGCGCACCGATTCCGTAGTCGCGCAGGTCACTGGCGAAGCCGAGTTGCTGGTTGGCCTCCACCGTGTCGTAGCCTTCCTGCTGCAGCTTGTAGGCGTGCAGCTTGTTGGCCAGGCCGATGCCGCGGCCTTCCTGGCGCATGTAGAGCACGATGCCGCGGCCCTCCGCGGTGATGCATGCCATGGCGTCGTGCAGTTGCTCGCCGCAGTCGCAGCGACGCGACCCGAAGACGTCGCCGGTCAGGCATTCGCTGTGCACGCGCACGAGCACTGGTTCGGGCGTGGTGATGTCTCCCTTGACCAGCGCGATGTGTTCCTTGCCGTCGATGCGGCTGCGGTAGAGATGCAGGTCGAAGTCGCCGTGGGCGGTGGGCATGTTCACGGTCTCGACTTTCTCGACCAGGTGTTCACGTTCTCCCCGGTACTGGATAAGCTGCTCGATCGAGCACATTTTGAGCCCGTGCTTGCGGACGAAGGTAACCAGTTCGGGTATCCGTGCGAGCGTGCCATCGTCCTTGAGAATCTCGCAGATGACGCCGACGGGTTGCCGCCCGGCGAGCCGTGCGAGGTCGACGGCGGCCTCGGTGTGGCCGGCACGACGCAGGACACCCCCGCTGCGCGCAATGAGTGGGAAGACGTGGCCGGGCCGCACCAGGTCACCGGGCTCGGAGAGCGGGTTGGCCAGCGCCAGGATGGTGCGTGCGCGATCGGCCGCGCTGATACCGGTGGTGACACCCTCGGCGGCATCTACTGAGACGGTGAACTTGGTTCGGTGAGCCTCGCGGTTGCGGACATGTCTGCGTCGCGAGCGTTCTACAACAAGCTTGGGTTCGAGATGGTGGCCGGCGACGGCGAGACGTGGACGATCATGGCCAACGGATCAACGGTCATCGGTCTCTTCCACGGCATGTTCGAGGC
>JBDQJG010000235.1:0-2603 GCA_040263955.1 Verrucomicrobiales bacterium | reverse complement strand
TCTTTTATATTCCCTTGGTCTACCTCATCGGCGTCAGCATCGGTCTCCTGATGGGTTATTTCGGCGGGGCCTTCGACATCGTCATCCAGCGCCTGATCGAAATCTTCTCCAACATCCCGTTCCTGTTCGTTGTCATGATCGCCAGCACCGCCGTGCCTGAGCGTCTCAAGGAGACCGCCGGCCTGTGGATCATCCTGTTCATCCTGCTGCTCTTCGGGTGGATGGGGATGACCTATTTCATGCGTACTGCGGCACTCAAGGAGAAAGCCCGCGACTACATCGCCTCCGCGCGCATCATCGGAGCCAGCACGCCTCGCATCCTGTTCAAGCACCTGCTGCCCAACTCGGTCGCCATCGTGGTCACCCTGATCCCATTCTCGGTCTCCGGGCTGGTGCTCTCTCTGACTTCGCTCGACTACCTCGGCTTCGGCCTGCCGCCCAAGTACGCCACCTGGGGCCAACTGCTGCGCGACGGCCTGGAAAACCTTTCGTCTCCCTGGCTGGTCACTTCGGCCTTCGTCTGCCTGGTCAGCCTGCTCGTCCTCATCACCTTCATCGGGGAGGCCGTCCGCGAGGCCTTCGACCCGAAAAAGTTCAGTTACTATCGCTAACATGCTCGCGCTCTGCACAGCGGCCCCCGGGGCCACCGGCCGTAACCCCGCACGCATGGTCACCATGCTGCTCACAACCCTGCTGGCCACCATGCTCTGCTCCTGCAACCCCGCCACCGAGGGAATTGCGGCGAAAGCGGACTTCGAGTCCTGGTACCCACGCTACAACCGCTACATCGCCAAGTGGCTCGCCGGGCAAAGCACGGAGCTCGAAAACGAGATCACCGAACTGGAGACCCGCCTGACCACCACCACCGAAGCCTCCACCGTGGAGAAACTCGAGGAGTCGCTCGCGGAGCTGCACCGCACCCTTGCCCGGGTCCGCACCCGCCAGCAGCGGGGCGACTATTTCCAGTTCCACGCCGCCTCCGACCTGCCCGCCGGCCTGGCATGGGAAGACGGCATGGAACAGCCCGAGATCGGCGATCCCGCCGCCACCAAGGGCGGCACCTTCCGCTTCTGGCTTTCGACCTTTCCCCCGACCATCCGTCCCTTCGGACCGAACTCGAACAACAGCTTCCGCGGTGAACTCTACGACAACATCGAGCTCGGCCTTGTCGACCTGCACCCGGAGACCGGCGAGCTGATCCCGGGATGCGCAAAACAGTGGGCCATCGGCCCGGACCAACGCACCGTGTTCTTCCGCCTCGACCCGGATGCCGCCTACAACGACGGCGTGAAAGTCGAGCCGATCGATTTCATGTGGTTCATCTACCTGCGCGCCTCGGACAACGTGCTCACCCCGTGGTTCAAGCAGTACTTGCGTGAGCAGATCGCCGGCCTGGCCATTTACGGGGACGATATCATTGCCGTGACCCTGCCCGATCCCCGGCCGAAACTGGCCTGGTCGGCCAGCCTGCCACCTTGCCCGAGACACTTCTACGCCGATTACGGCCCCGACTACGCCGAGCGCTACCAGTGGCGGGTTCCACCCACCACCGCCCCCTACACCATCCTCGCGGGCGATATCGTCAAGGGGGTCTCCATCACGCTGACACGGGACAAGGACTGGTGGGCACGGGATCGGAAATACTACCGCCACCGATTCAATGTCGACCATATCCGCTACACCGTGGTGCGCGACCTGGCCAAGGCGTGGGAGCTCTTCCGCGCCGGGGAGATCGACTACTTCCCTCTCACCCTGCCCGAGTACTGGTACGAGAAATCCGAGATGGATCCGGTCTTCGACGGCTACATCGAGCGCTTCACCTACTACAACCAGTTTCCCCGCATCCCGTGGGCGCTCTACCTCAACATTGCCAAGCCGCCGCTCGACAACCACGACGTCCGCCTCGGCATCGCGCACGCCACCAACTGGCAGAAGGTCATCGATGTGGTATTCCGCGGCGATGCCGCGCGCCTGCCCGGCTGGACGCGCGGCTTCGGGCCGGTCGACAATCCCGCCATTCAGGCGCGTCCCTTCTCCATCACCCAGGCGCGTGAGCATTTCGCCCGCGCCGGGTTTACCGAGGAGGGCAGCGACGGCATCCTGCGCAATGCCCGAGGCGAACGCCTCGAGGCGGTCATCTCTTACACCAAGGTTCCGGTGCGTGACACCATGATGGGCATCCTCAAGGAGGAGGCGCGCAAGGCCGGGCTCGACTTCGTGCTCGACGCCGGCGACGGCACCGCCGGCTACAAGAAACAGATGGAAAAGGAGCACGAGATCGCGTTTTCCGCCTGGGGTTTCCAGCCGCCCTATCCCCGCTACTACGAGTATTTTCACTCCAGCAATGCCCGGGACGAGAAAGGCAACCTCAAGCAGAACACCAACAACGTCTTCTCCTACGCCGACGATCGCATGGACAAGCTCGCCACCCGCTACCGCTTCGCCACCGACGAGGCCGAGCTCATCCGCACTGCGCACGAGATGCAGCAGATCATCCACGACGAGGCCATCTTCATCCCCGGCTACATGACCGAGTTCCAGCGCCTCGGCACCTGGCGCTGGATCCGCTGGCCGGATTCCGAGTTCACCGAGTTCTCTCCGCC
>JBDQJG010000234.1:0-2604 GCA_040263955.1 Verrucomicrobiales bacterium | reverse complement strand
TGCCGGATTATGCATCGAAAAGGCAATCTCAAGCGGATGGTGGGCGCTTTGTCTCATGGTTGGTTTCCGGAGCGGGTGAAAATTCCAAACCCGATGATTCCCGCTTTCTGATCAACAAAACCGCCTCGTCTGAGACCATTGCTCTATTGGACTCGGGAACCTTGGCCGAGAAAGACACACGCCAGGTCCATGTTGTGCCGAAGAGAATTGGCTCACGTGGTGCGATGGCTTGGTGGATCAGTGGAGAAAACCAGAAAGCGCGCATTCCTCAACCTTATGACGAGACCGGCTCGACCCTTGCTGAGAGATCCGATCGCAATCGCAGTCACCAGGTTGCCGATCCCGAACCCTTCGGGCTCGAGATCGTATTTGCAAATCCCGGGCTCGCAGACAAAGCGATGAGCCTCCGCACTGGAGATTTGATTGCCGCAACGACGGTTCCCTCCGAGAGTTTTCATGATCTCTCCGCTATTTCCAGTGGTCTGCTTACCAATGTGGCTACAGGAGGCTGGAGAAAGGATTTATCCTTGCTCACTGAAAAATGGGATGAGCAACCGACAAACGATTTGGAGTTTTTCAAAATAAGCCCGACTGAGAATCTCAAATATACCCGACCCGCGGCCAATGCCGATTACCGTCCGACCAAAAGCATGATCTATCATTGGGCTGATTATCGTGCCTCAAATCTGCGGGAGTTTTGGGCCAAGCGGGGGCCGATCGCGAGTTGGGCAAAAATCAAGAGCTACGCGACACTTTACAAAAAAATGACACCCACCTCCTCCAGCGCGCCGAATATCAACCATCAGAGCTGGGTGGACGATGGAACGGCTATCAATGCTCACGAAACATTTCACAACATCAGGCTTCTGCCGCAGATGGCGAGAATTCAAATCATCGTTTCCCATTATGCAACGACCTCAGGTGCGGCGCCCGGAAAATACCGCCCAGCCGTCCTATACACCCCGGTTGTTACCGTCTGGAACCCATACAATACGAGGCTCACTCTCAATGGTGTTCTCAAGATGAGTCCGGCATACACTTGGCCTTTGGCCCTCAAGCATCGTCTTTCTGGTGCCTTTCTGCCCGCTGAGTACTGGGCCATTCAGCATGGCGGAACTTCGGGTGACTATCGTAACAAACGCCTGGGCAAATCAACGAGTTGGTTCGCTGATATGGTATTCACTCTTAATCAAAATCCTATGATCCTTGAGCCTGGTGAAACTCGGGTTTTTAGCCCAGCAGCTGGCTACCTGAGGGATGAAACAGGCACCTCAAGGATCAGCATCAATTTGGTGCCCGGGGTGAGGAATGGTGTAGGCTATTATTTCACCTTGGATAGGAGGTTTGATCTTAACAATCCTGCCGATCCGGAAAAAATTTCGTTTGGAGGAGCAACGCAGATAGAGGCTGATGCGAAATTTGATGTTGCCTCCCGAGGGACTGCGTGTGGGTGGGCCTTTCAGTGGTTCATCAATAGTTTTGGATCGGGGCGTTCACACAGCTGGTTCCAGATCTTTTACGAGTACGAGGATGCAAACGCATTATACCCACCTTTGGAGGGGCTGGCTTCAGCGACACTCGCGCAATGTGCCGCTACCCCGGTGCCTTTTCTTTCCATGACACTGGGTTCTCGGATTGCCAATCACAGAGCCGCGGCCACGAAAGGCGTGGTGCAGGCAAATCCAGTGGTCGATTTCTTCTCTTCTGGTCCGCGTCCAAGGTTTACCGATGTCTATCCTGGCATGGATAACCTGCTCAATTGCCCATGGGATTTCAGTGTGGTCGAGCATGCTTCCGGAGCAGATGACATGCTCCCCAATGTTGATCATGCAAGCAACAGCAGCTATATCGTTACCGGGGTGCGTAAGGCCGAGGGGGTGTCGCGCATTGTTACCGCAGAGCTACCGACACGTCCACTCGCATCACTGGCGGACCTGACTCACATGCAGGTTCGTGGATTAAACCCGACACCACCTTATTCAGGCAATGTCATCGCCAACTCGGATGCATCGCCACTTATTCCCAAGAACAATATTGTGAACGCCTCCGGCAACAATCGTTCGAGTAGACGCGACAACGAACAGCAAGACGATTCCTATTGCTCCAATCAGGTTCTTTTCGACGATTGGTTCTTTTCCTCCATCGCCCCGGAGACAGGTGGTTTCGGGGGCTCGGGGGTCAAGAGCCTGCGTCAAAATTATATCGACTTCATCACAGGGAGAGACCCGCTGACAAACCGGGCCTATGTTCCAATATTGGATGACCAAGTCAGCGATGCCACGAAAGCCGATGAGATCTACTCCAATGAGATCCAGCCCGCCGACTCTTGGAAAACGATTGCTTCGCGATTGGAAGTAAAGGGCATGTTCAACGTGAACTCGACCTCGGTGAAAGCGTGGCGCGCCCTGCTGGGGCATGCCCGCAACCAGAAGATCCCTTATTCGAAAACGGATGGTAGTATCGGTCTCTCCGGTCCAACCGACTATGCCTTCAGCCGCACGAGTGTGGCAGGTGACCGGGCGGCTGGTGAGGTTCCGCAAGTGGCGGGTGAGTATGTCGAAACAACACAGTTTACCGGCTACCGCGTGCTTACGGATGACATGT
>JBDQJG010000233.1:0-2629 GCA_040263955.1 Verrucomicrobiales bacterium | reverse complement strand
TCATCAATCTGGTAGACTGTGCTGTCGCCGGCAATTTTGAAAATGGTGCCGTAGGGGAAGCGTGACCAGTCGGCTGCCGCGCTTTTGACTTTACCGTATTTCAGGATTGTTCCGGCCGCAGTTTTCTTGCCGTATTTCAGGGAGTCGGCTTCGGTGTGCGTGTAGGCGGTGGTCCGCACTGTCATCTGTCCCGACTTGGGAATCAAGGTTGGCATCCCGTGCTTGTCCCGCGGTCCCTTGTAGGATTCTTCGTCGGAGACTGCGAAGTCTCCGGTGGTGGAGCACGCGGTGCAGATTGCGGCGAGCGCTACTGCCAGGAACGGCTTTACGCAGCGAATAAAAGTCGGAACGCGGTGGGCTTTCATGAGTGGCTGTGGCGGAGGGACAGAAACAGGCCGGACTCGACCAAACAATAGTGAATAAAAGTTAACTAGTTTCCGTCGGAGGGCAAGTCACAAAACAGTGGGTCTACAGAAACGGCGAATGCGAAGGAAATGAGAGGAGGATTCTCCGGTTGTAAGAGAGACAGAACAGGAGAACAGCGGCGAGTCTATAATGCCGGGGAAGAGAACGGGATTGGTTTTTCTCCTGCGCTTTTTTGCAGCAGAGCAAATGGAAGCTCTCAAGGCAAGAAAAAAATGACACGTATATTGAAGAACATCGTGCTGTTTTTTTTCGTTATGAGAGGGGTCAACCGTCCCGTTGGTTGCTTCCCTGCCCGGATGCTGGTCGAAATTGCCATGCTCCACGCCGGGCTCTTTTGGCCGCCTCTTCTGTCTGTGGAAGGATGTGATCTGCGAACACCTCGAGTTCCAGGCTGGGAACAGGCATGTTTTCAGCTCGCAGAGCTCCGAGACCCTCTGCCACGATGAGCTTCTGAAGACAGCCAACGGCTGGAATCTGGACGACGGCTGTCAGTGGCTGTCCTTTCCTGGGTTCGCTCTTGGTGATTAGAGTGAACCTGGTATCGGTGAGAAGTTCGCTTGTCAGAGTGCGCGCCATGTCGGCAACAGCCGGGATGTGCATCGGATCAATCTTGAAGTATGCCGCGAGCTCGGCATCGGGGGGGGTTCCGGGATTCGGGCATCGCACGAAAAGCAGACGAACCTGGAATTGACGTCGCTGGTGGCGAACGGTGAAGCGATCGCCTGCTTCAGGTTGACCGACGATTCTGCATCCCCGCAGGTTGCGGATCTCCTCGGTTGGCAAAGCGGTTGCGGTCTCGGCAACTGGTCCGGATTTTCCTGTTGAAGGGGTCAGGGCAAGACCGTGAGCAAGGAGTGCGGATTTTGCGTTTTGTGTCTGCTTCCATTCTTCCATGACCTGCGTTGCCGCGTCTTTTTTGCCTTTTGTTTCGAGTTCTTCATGGAGCCTTTGAAGTTGCTCGAGGTAGGATTGATCAATCGGCTCGCGCAGGGCGACAATCGCTTTTCGGTGTTCTTCCATGAGGCGATCGAAGCCGGACGAGGCGCTTTGATCCACGGGCAGAAACTCGGAAGTCGGCTTTGCCGTTCGAGTGAGACAGAGTGCTTTCAGGTTCATCATTCCCCCGCCGGATGTCTGCACAACTCGCAGCTGGATATCGGCCGTGGTGTCGGTCAGGGTCAGGATGCCGAGCGGCACCGAGCAGATGCCAGCCGGTGTGTTTGGGGGCTCGATAGTTGCCGTCAGAACGTTCTCCCTGTCGGAGAGGAAGTGCGCCGCCTCGCCGCAGGCGATGATGTCGTCCGGTGCCTCCTCCTCTGCAGGTGGTGGCGCCGGCTCAGGGGGTAGTGAATAGACGAGCTGGGCCGCGTAGTAGCCTGGTTGGACGTCTTGAATCTGCCAACTGGCGGTCGATTCGTTTGTCCAGCCGGATAAGCCCTCCCCGCTGGTGGTTTCCTCGCGGGTAACGCCGCCGGAGAGTCGTGCCTCTCCCGGTGAGAGCCTGCGAACATCCGCCGCGACGATCTTCTCCGCGGGAAGATGGCTTGTGTTCAGCTCGAGAATCGCATCGAGTCGGCGTTTCTCGAGTGCCAGCAGGGCATCATAGTCGGACTTTTCCAACAGCCCAGTTTCTTGGTCGGCCAGATCGCTCAGGAGTTCGAGAAGCGTGGTTTGTCTCGCCGCGTTGATGGGTCGCTCCAGATGTCGGATGGCCGGACGATCGACTCCGGACTGGTTGGGTGAAGCGGCGTCGACCTGCCCCACGAGGGCTGGTGGGACATGCAAGCACGCAAGCAATGTCAGCACCCGCGCAACCGGGCGGCTAATCCAGCCGCGCGAAATGGCTCGAGAACGCCAGGTCTTCATCTCAGTTCAGGGTAAGGCAGGTCGCAGTTCCATGCAGTGGATTCGGGTCAGCGTCTCGTAGGGAACGGTCTCCGCCACGATCACGATGTTCGAGGTTTCTTCGGTTATCCGGATTGTGCCGACAGCTACGCGTTGGAGTTCTCCGGTTGCTCCGGTTGCTCCGGTTGCTCCGGTTGCTCCGGATGATACGATCGTGCAGGTCAGGCGATGAAAGCCCGCCTCGATTCGCAGGTTTCCGCCGCAGCGCTCTTCAGGAAGATGAGTCAAGAAGACCTCATATCCCCCTGGTAACAGCGGTTCGGCAAGTTGCCAGGAACATTCGTTACCGGCATTCTGC
>JBDQJG010000232.1:0-2630 GCA_040263955.1 Verrucomicrobiales bacterium | reverse complement strand
CCCGACGAGTGTCCGAGGCCGGCCATCTCGTGGGCGCCTTCCAGAAGAGCAACACGTTTTTCCAGCACGTCGGTGGTCGGATTCATGAGCCGCGAATAGATGTTCCCGAGCTCTTTGAGAGCGAACAGATTGGCGGCGTGCTCCGTGCTGTTGAAGACGAAGGAACTTGTCCGATAGATCGGAACAGCACGGGCATTGGTGGCGGAATCGGGCGCGTGGCCCCCGTGAAGGCAGAGCGTTTCAGGTTTCATAAGTTCGAGGAGTAGCCTAGGGCGACTCACGACGGATCGCCAGAACAAAGCGGGCGGGTGGCAATGCCGGGCCGGCGGGATGGATGCTTGAGGCGTCAGCCTGTCTGCGGCTGGATCTTCAGCGACTTCAAATTCTTATCCTTTCCGTTTGCCGAGAGTGGGGCATGCCCTATCGAGTAAGAAGCGCAACGGATTCTTCCATTGCCCGTCCCGGGATTCATCATGCTTCGCAACCGCAATATCAGTCTTTTCCTGGCCCTCCGGTATATACGGCCACGGGGAACGTTCGTCTCGGTGATCACGGTTATTTCGATTCTCGGAGTGAGTCTCGGTGTCGCGGTCTTGATGGTGGTGATCGCGGTGATGGCAGGGTTCGAGCAGAAGATCAAGGATTCAGTGCTTGGTTTCGAGCCACATATCGAAGTCGGTTCGTATCCGGCTGTTGGCTCGGAAGGGAAGGAAGGCTCCCTGCCGGCAGGCCTCGATTGGCATGCTGCACTGGGATTGGTGAGCGCGGTTGAGGAGGTGCAGGGCTGTTTTCCCTACGTTGATGGGCTGCTCTTTCTCGATGCCGGGGGAGATCCGTATGCCGCCGGGGTGCGCGCCGTGCGCCACGAGGACCGCGACAATGTCGCGAAGCTTGCCGGTGAGATGGAGGCTGGAGAGTTCGATCTTTCCGATCGGGATTTGCCGGAGGAATGCGATGGAAGAATCGTGCTGGGTCTGCAGGCGGCGGGTCAACTGGGGGTGCAGGTGGGCGATGTGGTGACTGCCTATGCGCCGAATAACGTCGGAGAGATCGTGCGGGCGTTGCGTGAAATGGACAATCAACCGGAGGGGCAACGGGGCGCGTTGATGGATGAGGTCGAGTCAATGGTGTTGCCCTTTCAACTCCAGGTTGCGGCGATTTTTCGTGGCGATTTTCACTATGACCAGATCGCGCTGCTGCCATTGCACATCGGCCAGGAAGTATTCGAGACTGGCGGCGGCATCAGCGGCATCGGTGTGCTGACCGTGGATGCCTATCGGGCGCGGGAAGTCGCCGACAGAGTGCAGTCGCAGCTGCCCGAGGGCTGGTTTGCCCGGACGTGGATGGAGAAACACGCAATCTGGTTTGCAACTATCCGCAACGAGCGGGACATGATGATGGTAGCGCTGTTCATGATCGTGTTGGTAGCGGCGTTTTCGACCATGAATACGATGATCACGGTGACGGTTCAGAAGCGCCGCGAGATCGGGGTGATCACCGCACTGGGTTCACGCGTTTCGCAGGTTCTGTGGATTTTTCTCGGTCAGGGAATGGTGGTGGGCATCGTCGGATCCCTGAGCGGTATCGGATTGGGTTTGTTGGTCATTCGGTTCCGCAACGAGGTACGTCGTTTTTTCGGCGAGGTTTTCGGGCGGGAAATCTTTTCGGAGGCCATCTACGGAATCTCGGAGATTCCCGCCAAGGTACTGTGGTCGGATATCTGGACGATTGCGGGTGGAGCGTTCGTACTTTGTTCCGTGGCCGCCCTTATTCCGGCTTTTATGGCCGCGCGGACTGATCCGGCGAAGGCGCTGCGTGGCGATTAGGCGATCAGTCCTGGTGCTCTCGGCGCATTTTCTGGTTGCCGTAGAGGATGCGCTCCGCGTGGTCCTGCTCTAGTCTTCCGGGGACGAAACGATGGAACAGAAGGATGTGGTCGGGTTTCTTCAGGGTGACGATTGGCGTCGGCCTTTCGATGCGGCCGCCCTCGCCGCGGGACGAAAGCTGGCGCGGGCTCGCCGGGTGGGCGAGGTTCGGGCGCAGGCACTGGATTCCGGTGATCTCGAGCTGACCGGTGTGGTGACTGCCAGCGACGGGTCGGTGTATTGTCCTGAGCTGGTCTGCTGGGAGGAGCATGGCGGCGTGCGGTTGGATGCGCAGTGCGCCTGCGGCGGTGGACGCTGTCCCCACGTGGTGGCACTTATCGAGTATCTTGCAAAGGATCCAGCCGCCCGTCTTGGCAGAGCCCTCGGCGGCACGCCTCACATCGGGCGCGTGATCGGTGGCAAGCATCTCAAGCTGGAGGAGGTGCCCGCGGGCGACACGCCGGATAGCGGTGCCGGGCAGTCGCCGTTGTTCCTGCTGCAGGTCGAGAAAAGGCCGTCTGGCGATCGGCTGGCCTGGCTGCCGGCTTATTATGCCCGTGCGCAGGCAGTCTATGGTGGGCATCGCGTTGATCTGGATCCATCCGGTGTATTAACTCCGGTGGGCACCGGGGCAGGCGTGATTCGCCGTGATCGTGCCGCAGAGACCGAGGCGCTGCAGGCGCTCTACGCGCTCAACCTGTTGCCCGGTGCGCAGGAGCCACCACAGGGTATCCGGCGACACGCTCCACCACCCGTGCCTGGGAT
>JBDQJG010000231.1:0-2660 GCA_040263955.1 Verrucomicrobiales bacterium | reverse complement strand
CCCTTTTGTTCCAGAAGGGCTGATCTTGCGGCGTCCTCGGCAGGTGAAGTTTCCACTCCCCTTCTCGGACCGCCTGCAGGTTGGTGCCGTTGTAGTAGTAGAGAAAAGGGTGAGGCGATGCGGTTTCCCTTCCTGAAAGAATCGGGGAAATTTCGGCACCATCGATCTTGCGATCGCCAGGCTGATCGACACCTGCAAGCCCGCAGAACAGAGGCAGAAGATCCATGCTCGTCAGCGTGACATCGGAAACCTGTCCGGCCGGAATTTGTCCGGGCCAGCGAAAAATCCCGGGCACACGATGGCCGCCTTCCATGGTGCCGAATTTGCCACCGCTCAAGGGGCCTGCCAAGCCCGGGCAGATCATCTTTCGCCAGCTCTACAAGTGGCTCAGAAAAAACGGCGTCAATGTCGACAACCCGCTCTACATCTTTCGGAAGGAGGCGGGATCGATTATCTTCGAGCAAACCGATTCTTTCGATCTCGCTGCCGACTTTCTGCGCAATGATCCGAGAATTGCCCGAGAGTATTATGTGAGCAGGAAGAGAAAGCTCAGTATCGAAGTTCCTGGGCTAAACTGACGAGCTTCAAAGCCACTTAAACAAATGGCTCCTCCGGTTGGATTCGATCTGATAAGTTGTTGTATTTGAGTATTTTATGCAGATTTTTACCGGCTGCAAGTGTCCCCTGCCCCACCGCTTGAACGTGCTCCCCCACTGCTTTTCGTACACAGTTTCATGCACAGTTGGGGAACTGGCGAGGTGTATCGTAATCAGGAGGATCGGACTGCAGTCATTACAGGAAAACGGAACCAGTCAATCTTAATAGTCGGCTAAAGTCCGGAATTCCGGAAAGTCTCCGTATCTTACAAAGCACCACAACTGCGTATGTGAACAGTATTGCCGCACGACCATAAGTGTTCAAACGAATACTTATGCTTTCCGTTTACAGACCACGACGCCCTCGGGCTTCGCCTCTCTGGCAAATCGTTCACCATGCATGGGATGAGTTCATCGCCCACTACGAAGCCCGCCATCGCAGGACTCACGGTCCGCTACGCAAGGATGCCCTCGCCGTGGTCGATCAGTTTTACCGCTGCGGCGACCTCGCTGCCGGATTTACCCGCCTCCAATGCCCCGACTGCGGCCATGAGAAGCTGCTCGCATTCACCTGCAAGAGCCGGCATTTCTGCCCCAGCTGCCACCAGCGCCGTGTCCGCGCCCTGGGTGATTGGATTGCCCACGATGTTTGCTTCGAGGTTCCGCACCGCCAGTTCGTCTTTACGATGCCCCGGCCCCTGCGCGGCATCTTCCGCAAGCGGCGCAAGCTCCTCGACTACCTCTTCCGTGTCAGCATCGAGTGCCTGCGCGACTGGATGCGCACACGGCTCGACCTGCCGGATGGAAAGCTCGCTGCCGTTGCCGCCGTCCAGACCTTCGGGGATTACCTGAACTTTCATCCCCACCTGCATGTCCTGGCCGCGACCGGGCTGGTGGATCGGGACGGACGCTTTCACCTGATGCCCGTCGAGTCAATCGAGCCGCTGAGCGAACTCTTCCGCCACCGCTTCATCGAGGCACTGTTGGGGAAAAAGCTCATCAGCGAAAAGAAAGCGCGGCAGCTCCTCGGCTGGACTCACAGCGGGTTCAGCCTAGACGCCGGGGAGAAACCGGTCGCCGCCCATGATGTCGACGGACGCAGGCGGCTTGCGGAGTATCTCCTGCGTGCGCCGTTCTCATTGGAGAAGATCACCTGGAACGAAACGTCCCGTAAGGTCATCTACCGCTCCAAGCGCAGCTGGCACACCAAGAAAAACTTCCAGATCTTCGAGGTCACCGACTTCCTCGCCGCCGCCGTCGAGCACATCCCGCCGAAGGGGCAGCAAACGGTTCGCTATTACGGTCTCTATTCCAACAAGCGCCGAGGCATGGATGCCCGCGCGGGCCGGGCGCGACCAACGATGCGGGAGGCTGCTACGCCGAAACCGGCGGGGACTGCCTCCGAAACCCTCTTCGTTCTCCCTCCGCCCGAGCCGAAAAGCCGACGGGCATTGCGCCCCCTCTGGCGCGATCTGATTGAGAAGATCTGGGGCGAGGATCCGATGATCTGCCCCTGCTGCAAGGGAACAATGAAGAAAGTTGGGACGATGATCCGGCGCGATGAAGTCGAGTTCTTTCTGCGCCTCCACGGTCTTTGGGAGGGCATTATAGCTCTCCCACCGCCGCCCCGACCTCCCTTTGACATCGAGACAATGGAGCCACTCGACATGCCCTCGCAGTGGGGCTGGAGTGATGAGATCGAACCGCCACCGGAAGATTGGTGGCGTGGAGAAGAGGCAGCTTGGCAAGCACCTGAACTCCCGCTCGACGATGGGCGAGTCCTGGTTCTCGACGCCGACGACCCGTATCCTGCCGATGAGTGGCCGGTCTATCGGGTGGACTGACGTGAGGCAAGAGCCACACAGGGAAGAGCGCCCGCCGATTTCAGACACTGAATCGAGCCGGGGCCGCAGGGGTGTGTCTACGCGTCGTTAAATTGCGGGCGGACGTGCCACCAATCCGTTCGACATCCCGGCGTATGCTTGACGAAAGCGAAATTTTGCGGTAAAAGCAATTTCCTAGCAGCAACATGCGCGAATTCCGGTCAAGGGTTACCTTTCTCCT
>JBDQJG010000230.1:0-2686 GCA_040263955.1 Verrucomicrobiales bacterium | reverse complement strand
GTTGAGGCCTCGGGATGTCTCAGGTCAGCATTGCCCGCGCTTGCTCGAGCAGTTGGTCGATGCCGCTGGGGTCGTTGCCGGCGCCGCGGGCCATGGCGGGCTTGCCGCCGCCCTTGCCTCCGACCAGAGGAGCAAGTTGCTGGATGAGGGCGCCGGCCTGCCAGGTGCCGGTGAGGGCGTCGGGAACGCTGATGCCGAGGTGCGCCTTGCCGTCCTCCTCGGAGACGAGCACGGCGACGCCGTCGAACCCGCGTTGCTTAAGGCCATTGAGAAACTCCTGCAGGGCCGCACCACCGCCGTCGACCCGGGCGATGATGTGCGGAGAGGCGGCCTCGATCAGGCTGGTGAGTTGGGCTCCGGCCTGCGAAGCGAGGCGTGCGGTCTGAGCCTTTTTCAAGGCCTTGCCGGCGGCGAGGACCGCATCCTTGAGTTTGCAGTTTGATGGTTGCAGGGCTTCGAGGCTGGAGCTGTCAGTCGCGGGAGCGGCGATGGGCTTGACGCCCTCGGCCTCCAGCTGGGCGTTGAGCGAGGCCAGCTTTTCGGTCTGCTCGCCAATCTCGCTGAGCAGTTGTTGTTTCTGTTCCTCGATATAGGCTTCGGCCTCGGGGCCGCAGAGTGCTTCGATGCGGCGGATACCGGCGGCGATGGCTCCTTCCGAGCGGATCTTGAACAGGCCGATGTCCGCGGTATTGCGCACGTGGGTGCCGCCGCAAAGCTCCATCGAGTAGCCGTCGAGAGCACCCGGCTCGCCGCCGATCTGCACGACGCGCACCAGGTCACCGTACTTGTCACCGAAGAACTGCATAATTGCCGGATTGTCCTTGATGGCTGCGTGCTCGACTTCCGTCCACGAGACGGGTGAGGCCTCGGCGACCTTGGCGTTCACCAGCTGCTCGATTTCGGCGACCTGTTCCGGGCTGAGTGCCTTGGAGTTGAAGTCGAAACGCAGGCGATCGGGGCCGACGTAGGAGCCTTGTTGGGCGACCTCGTCGCCGACGACCTGGTGCAGCGCCCAGTGCAGCAGGTGGGTGCCGGTGTGGTGCCGTTCGATTGGGTGGCGGCGGGAGCTGTCGACCGCGATGGTCACCTGCTGTCCGGCCTCGACCGGCGCGGCAGTGAGCAGGCAGAGGGCGTTGCCGGCAGAGGCGGTGCCGAGGATCTCGAGCCGGGTGCCGTCAGCCAGCGTGAGGGTGCCGGTGTCCCCGACCTGGCCGCCTTTCTCGACGTAGAGGGGCGAGCGGTCGACGATTGCGTAGGGGCTGCCTTCCGACTTGCCGGTCTCCAGCACGGTGGCCTCGATGGAGGGTGCGTCGAATCCGGTGAACTCGGAAACCAGGTCGGTTTTGATGTCGAGGGCGGAGACGACCGTCTTCTTCGCTTCGTGGGCAGCCCGTCCCATCTCGCGCTGGCGCTCCATGTGGGCTTCCACGGCGGCTGTGTCGAGGGAGAAACCACGCTCGGTGAGCAGCACCTCGGTGAGGTCGACCGGGAACCCGTAGGTATCGTAGAGCTCGAAGGCGGTGGCGGCGGAGAGGCCCTCGGTGGTGAGCTCCTTCTCGAAAAGCTTGAGGCCGCGGTCGAGGGTGGCGTTGAACTGGGTCTCCTCATCGCGCAGGATCGCGGTGATCGTCTGCTGCTTTTCCGTGAGCTCGGGAAAGACACTGCCCATCTCTGTCACAAGGGTCGGAACGAGCTCGGCCAGGAAGGTGTCGCTGCTATCGAAGCCCAGGTTGCGCCCGTAGCGGACCGCGCGGCGCAGGATACGGCGGATGACGTAGTTGCGGTCGCTGTTGCCGGGCACGATACCGTCGGCGATCGCCAGCGAGATGGTGCGGATGTGGTCGGCGATAACGCGAAAGGCCACGTCCTGTTGCTCTGTCTCGGTCATGCCGTCGCGCGAGGCGGGCATGGTCTTGCCGTAGGATCTCCCGGAGAGCTCCTCGAGCCTGCGGAACAGGGGAGCGAAGACGTCGGTGTCGTAGTTGGAGACCTGCCGGTGAAAGTCTGTAAAGCCGCGGGTCCCCTGCATGACTGAGCAGACCCGCTCGAAGCCCATGCCGGTGTCGACGTGGGTGGCGGGCAATGGGCGCAGCGCGCCGTCGGGCTCGGCATTGTACTGGATGAAAACCAGGTTCCACAGCTCGATGCAGCGTGCATCGTCGGCATTGACCAGCGTGCCGCCGGTGTCGCCGGCCGGGGTCAGGTCGATGTGCAGCTCCGAGCACGGGCCGCAGGGGCCGGTGTCGCCCATCATCCAGAAGTTGTCCGCCTTGCCGCCGGTCAGCACGTGCACGGCGGGGTCGAGGCCTGCCTTTTCAAAGATGGCGGCCCACAGGTCGTGCGCCTGCTGGTCGAACTCGGCGGGTTCGTTCGGCCCTGGCTGGTAGACAGTGGCGTAGAGCCGCTCGGGCGGGAATCCCCAGCGCTCGACCATCAGCTCCCATGCCCAGGTGATGGCTTCCTGCTTGAAATAGTCACCGAAGCTCCAGTTGCCAAGCATCTCGAAGAAGGTGTGGTGGTAGGTGTCGAAGCCGACGTCGTCGAGGTCGTTGTGCTTGCCGCCGGCGCGGATGCACTTTTGCGAGTTGCACGCGCGCTTGAGCGGCGCCATGGGGTGCTTCGGGTCCACGGTGCCCTGGAAAATCGGCTTGAACTGGTTCATGCCCGCGTTGATGAAGAGCAGCGT
>JBDQJG010000229.1:0-2722 GCA_040263955.1 Verrucomicrobiales bacterium | reverse complement strand
GGTAGGATTCGGTTTCTTAAGCAGGAGTCTGCTTCGAGAGAAAAACCAGACCACTAAAAGGTAGCCGAAGAATCCCGGCGGTCGCGGTGCCGGCAGGTGCAATCAGGGCCTGAGCAAAATCTCAGTTCCCCGCGAGATCGCCTGGCAGCCAATCGATGATCGGTGCGTCTCCCCATAATGCCTCAAGCGCGTAGAACTCGCGCTTTGCGGGATGAAAGACATGGACCATGATCTCCCAGTAATCGAGGATCAACCACTGGCTCTCTTCGTTACCCTCGATGGCATTGCGTTCCAGACCGGCAATATCTGGCCCTTTGTCGGCAAGGTGCTTGCGAATCGCCCGTAGATGGGGAGTTGATGTACCACTACAGACTACAAGAAAATCAGTCAGCGTCGAAATGCCTCGCAGGTCGAGCAGCACGATGTCCTCTGCCTGCTTTTCATCAGCCAGACGGGCCAGGGCGATTGCCTTGTCACGGCCATCCTCGGCCACGTCATCTGCATGTTCAAAACTGGATACGGAATGTGCCATGACCTCTCAATGAAGCTTCAACAAGGCGCGATGTATAGACCAGCATGGTGATCCCCGCGAGGAGGAATTTTTTGGCACCACGCGGACCAACGGGAAAAAACCGTGCGAAATATGATGGCTTATCGAGCAGCTGTGCACGAGATTGCCAAATGCCCGGTATTGTCGTCCGCCCACGCTCCAGAATCTTTCACGGCCATGACTGGGTGTATGCCTCGGAAATCCAGAAGACTTTTGGAAGCCCGCAACCTGGTGACGTGATCAGTTTGAAGGATTTCAAGGATCGGCCCTTGGGATCAGCCATCTATAATCCGGCCTCCCAGATCGTCGCTCGCCGGATCTCACGTCGTAAACAAGTAATCAATACAGATTTTTTTCGTCGCCGTATTGAGCGCGCACTGCAACTGCGGCAACGATTGCCGGAAATCGGGGCCGAGCTCTGCAGGCTGATCTGGAGCGAGGCCGACGGCCTGCCCGGCGTCATCGTCGACCGTTACCATGATCACCTCGTTCTGCAGACATTGACCCTCGCGATGGATCAAAGAAAAGACATGATCGCAGAGGTTCTCGTCTCCTTGCTGGAACCCGCATCGATCACCGAACGCAACGATTCTCCGATCCGCAAGGCCGAGGGACTGGATGAGAAAGTCAGCAGCCTTTACGGACAAACACCTGAACCCTTCACCATAGACGTTCCGGGTCTTGGATACTCGCTGACCGCCTCCCTTGGAGAGGGGCACAAGACCGGACTCTACCTCGACCAGTTGCAGAACTATTCACTGGTTTCCGCCCTGGCCCGGGACAGGCGCATCCTTGATGTATTCTCGAACCAGGGTGGCTTTGCACTCTCCTGCGCGATGCAAGGCGCTCGCGAAGTTCGTTGCGTGGAGGTAAGCGAGGAGGCCTGTCGTCTCGCTCAAGCGAATGCTCTGCGCTGCGGTGCAAGCATCGACATTGTGTGCGCCAATGCCTTTGATTTCTTGAAGGCCGCCGATACTAACAACGAAAAGTTTGATATCGTGATTCTTGATCCACCCTCATTCACACGCAGCAAGAAAGCACTGCGCGAGGCACTGCGCGGTTACAAGGAGATCCATCTGCGAGCGATGAAAATCTTACCTGTTGGAGGTCATCTCGCCACATATGCATGTTCGCACCATATTTCGTGGGAGGCTTTTCTTGACGTGATCAACGAGGCTGCCGTCGATGCAAAGAAAACTCTTCGACTCGTTGATCGGCACACGCAACGGGCCGACCACCCCTACCTCACGACCCTGCCAGAAACCGAATATCTGAAAGGCTTTCTGTTTGAGGTCGCGCCGGGATCATAAAGCCACGGTCCACTTGGATGGACCCTTTCCACACCATGCCCTGCTGCAGGCCTGCATCGACCCCGACGAACCTCGATCAATCGCCCGCACCCGACTGCGCCTGTTTTCCTTGGGGTGCAGCAGCCGCATCAAACTCCGCCCGATCCTTTCTCTCCCCGAATTCAATGTAATGATCCTCGGCTACCTTGAGGAAATATCGGCGCTTCTCACTCTGCAGGGAATGGCTCTGTAGACCCTCGCTCTGGCGAGGCGTATACACCGTGAACGCTCCCGTCAAGTCCCGCCCGACTGCCAGCATCTCTGCATCCGGTCGCTGACTGGAATCGCGACTGCGGCGGAAGATTCCTTCG
Organism: Verrucomicrobiales bacterium; assembly: GCA_040263955.1. Classification (GTDB taxonomy): domain Bacteria; phylum Verrucomicrobiota; class Verrucomicrobiia; order Verrucomicrobiales; family DEV007; genus CALSSN01. Next base: position 512 of record JBDQJG010000229.1, on the reverse strand, counting down.
GGCCGCCCGGGAAACTTCAAGTTGGGCTCATGAAAGTCATTTGTGCCGATCCCCTTGGCGGGATCATAAAAATCCTGATCACCAAGAGCTGTCGGATACTCGATCCACTCAAGCTGGGCGCGTTTGAGCCTGATCTGAAGCGCCAGAAGCGACACGATAAAAAGTGCCACGGCGAAGACCAGAAGAATACGGGAAGCCGTTAACCGATGGAGATTTCCAGACACAGCGCTCAGCCAACCCCGATGTCTCCAATGCGTCAAGAAGGTCCCGACCTCGAAGGAAAACTTCTTTGCCTATTAAGGCCTGTGAAATCGTTTGACAGTTGCGAACTAAATCCCCATATTCCGGCCCTTCCAGCTGCCAGGGAATGCCTGAACAGGGCTGGATCACGACTTCATTTTCAAATGAAAACATTCTCCCAGAAACCGGCTGATGTAGAACGCACATGGTGGATCATTGATGCCAAGGACCAAGTCCTTGGCAATGTGGCCGTCGAGGCGGCAAGACTGCTC
>JBDQJG010000228.1:0-2743 GCA_040263955.1 Verrucomicrobiales bacterium | reverse complement strand
CGTTGAGGAACTCGAGGAGGCGCTCGATCCTGCCAGAATGGCTGCCCCGGACTCGGTGGAGTAGGCCGGTTCAGTTTGCCGTATGCGCACAACCTGCTCTACAGGCAACTGCGGGGTGGAGCAGGCAGCTTAGGCGTGGCGCTCTATAAGTGCGCGCACAGCTTCGGCATTGGGCTCGGAGGGGAAGGTCACCGCTTGCTTTTGTTTCAGTGCCTCGAGTGTGGGATGGGTGGGCTCAATGCCGATGCTTTCGCTGATGGTCTGGGGAAATTTCGCCGGGTGGGCTGTAGACAATACAACCGTCGGACGCTCGGGATCGATTTGTTTGAAAGCGCAGGCGGTGTGCGGGTCGATGATGTAGCCGAATCGTTCGTAACACGAGCGGATGGCCCTGCGGATAGCCTCGTCATCGCTGCGCGAGGTGGTAAAAGTGTCCGGATCGAAGTCCCTGAGGGAGAGTTGACCCCGTTGCCTTAGCGCATCCATTTCCGCCGCCACCGCGCTGCCATCGCCTTTGCGCAGGTAGAAAAGGTAACGCTCGAAGTTGGAGGCGACCTGGATATCCATGGAGGGGGCGAGACTGGGATCGACTTCTCCCGGATGGTAATCGCCCGTGGTAAAAAGCTTGTGGAGAATATCATTCTGGTTGGTGGCGATCTGGAACCGCGGAATGAAGAGTCCCATTCGACTGGTCAGCCATCCGGCCAGGATATTACCGAAATTGCCCGTGGGAACGATGAATTCCGGACCGTTTGCCGGTGCGGTGTCACCGCGCTGGGACTCCGGTAGTTGGAGCCATGCGCTGATGTAGTAGATGCACTGACCGAGGATGCGGGCGAGATTAATCGAGTTGATCGCGGAGAGCCCATACTGTGCTTTGAAGGCGAGGTCGGAGAACAGTTCCTTGATGATGCGCTGCGCATCATCAAAGGTGCCCTGGATCGGTATCGGATAGATGTTGCCTGCGCCCGTGCAGGTCATCTGGCGTTCCTGCAGGGGCGAGACGCGTCCTTGCGGAAAAAGAATGAAGACCTTTACTCCCGCCTTGTCGGCCAGCCCTGCAATGGCGGCTGCGCCAGTGTCTCCGGAGGTTGCTCCGAGAACATTGATGGGCCTTCCGGTGCGCTTGATCTGGTCCTCGAAGAGATTGCCCAGGAGCTGCAGCCCGAAATCCTTGAATGCGAGAGTCGGTCCGTGAAAAAGCTCCAGCACGTGGAGATTGTTGTCGAGTTTTCGTAGTGGGGCATCGAAGTCCGCGTAGGAGCGGTCGACCAGATCGCTCAGGTCTTGGGCACTGTGGTCGGTGTCGAAGAGCGAGAGAAATCGTTGGGCCAGTCGCGCATAGCCGAGTGGTTCCCAGTCGGCAAGCAGTGGTCGCAGATCGGGAAGTTCCTGCGGGACGTAGAGTCCGCCATCGGGGGCAAGGCCCGTGGCGTATGCCTCGGTGAAGCTCAGGTCTCTGGATTGTCCTCTGGTACTCGTGTAACGCATTGCTCCGGTGCTGCTGGTTTATGGTGTGCCAACTTGGTGGAGAGAAAGTGGCGATGCCAGTGGAAAGGCGTAACCAAAAAGTTTCGGTCCATCGTGCAGGGATGCCCGTTCTCGTGGTTGTTGGAAGCTGGAAAGAAAGAGGGTTGGCTCTCCCGGTTCGTTGGATTAGAAGTGCAGTTCAATTATTTCCTAATCGATAGTTCATGGACAGTTTTCTGGTCAAGGGTGGCGTGCGGCTGAGTGGAAGTATTTCCGTGAGTGGATCCAAGAATTCCGCGCTGCCGATACTGGCTGCCACTCTTCTGACCGATGAAAAGAGCGTGATTCGCCGTGTTCCTGATGTCAGCGACACCAACTACATGCTGGCAATCCTGCGCAGCCTCGGTGCGGAGGTGGAAAGAGCCAGCGGGACGGTAACCATCGAGCCGAAATCGATTCGTCCTGAAGCACCATACGATCTCGTGCGCAAGATGCGCGCTTCCATCTGCGTGATGGGACCGCTGCTGGCGCGGTTGAATGACGCGCGCGTTTCGTTGCCCGGAGGTTGCGTGATCGGAGATCGACCGGTCGATCTGCATTTGAAAGGGCTGGAGGCGCTGGGAGCGAAGGTGGAAGTATCCGGCGGTGATATCAGTATTACAGCCAGGGAGGGGCTGTGGGGGAGTGAAGTCAATTTGCGCGGCACACATGGGCCGACAGTCCTCGGAACCGACAATCTCATGATGGCTGCCGTTTTCGCGGAGGGAACGACGATCATCGAGGGAGCCGCCGCCGAGCCTGAAGTTGTGGATCTGGCGAATTTCCTCAATGCCATGGGGGCCCGCATTACCGGCGCCGGCACGCGAAGGATTGAGATCGAGGGTGTGGACCGGCTTTCCGGAGTCGATTACACGGTGATTCCAGATCGAATCGAGGCTGGCACATTTCTCGTGGCGGGCGCGATGGCTGGAGACCACGTGACGCTTCGCAACGTGTATCCCGGGCATATGGATGCTTTGATCAAGACACTGCGAGGCAGTGGTTTTGTAATCGAGACAACCGAAGATACCGCCACGATTCGACCGGGAGAGCGGTCGCCGCTGGCCAACGAAATCACCACGGATCCCTATCCCGGTTTTCCCACCGACATGCAGGCACAGATGTGCGCGCTTTTTGCCACCACCCCGGGCATCAGCGTGGTTACCGAGAAGATTTTCCCTCAGCGATTCATGCACGTCGCGGAACTCAAGCGCATGGGTGCCGATATCAGGAT
>JBDQJG010000227.1:0-2770 GCA_040263955.1 Verrucomicrobiales bacterium | reverse complement strand
TCATCCGGAATTTTTCTTTCCAATAGTAATTCTGCCAGTGTCTAATCCGGCGTCCTGTCACGCGAAGTCTGGTTTTCCACGTGGCTTTGCCGATCCACCTGAGACGTCACGCTTTCACGCGAAAGCGTCCGGCCCCTGCTCACTTTGCTCTTCACCGTTTCTCCGGGAGTTGTAAGTTCATCCACATCAAGACCCGTCACCTTTTTAAGTCCCCGGAGCAGGTAAAAGAAGATACCGCCCATCGCGACCATCATTGGCAAGCCGATAATAAGAAAACCCATCCATGTAATCTTCCCGATCCCCGCGACATATTCTGGCGACCCTCCCTCGGTTCCCTCAAGCACCCTGATTGCGAGGAAATAATTGGCCACGGCCGAACAGCACAGGGTGAGCGCCAGGAAAGATGAACAATGAAATAGCAGCGTCCGAAAAGCTGGACGACAACATCTCGCCTCAAGGGTGGCCTCCAGTTTGGCAAGGTTGACAAGTTTCGGGTTGAGAAGAATCTGGTTCACGAAGGGCTCTCTGCGCAAATGGGAGAGCAGGATGAAAACCGCAAACAGCGTTGGCATGACTGCCTCCTTGATGGCGAAGAGCTGTGGGGTGGCCCGATACAGTCCTAACCCACCGGTCACCATCACACTGATTATCCCGATTACGGAGAAAAAATTGAAAGTGCGACGTGCAATCAAGTCATAGACTCCGTAAGCGACAGGCAGACTGATGGCGACTACCAATGCCATCAGCGGACCGAGGCGATCCTCCCCGGTCATCTTGCTCAGGATGATCGCTGGAAGTACGATATTAAGCAGCAGGTTCAGAAAAATATTTTCTTCTTTTTTCTGCGCTGGTGCTCCTGCCGTCATCGTCCTGCGTGCCGTATTACGGGCAAGTTGCCTGTCTCCGATATACGCTCCTCTGCTCGCTTATCTGAACAGCAACGGGGTCTGGTTGCTTCGCTCCAGACCTCGCTCTTCAAATTGAACCGTCTACCCGAAGACCTCGACACACCGCTTTACACGGTGCCGAAAATACTCCTGCCCGTGGAGCGAAGATCATCACATGCGTTCTTCAATCGCTCGCAGAGCCCCTGCTCTGCCTTCTTAATGTATGATCGAGGGTCGTAAACTTTCTTATTCCCCACTTCTCCATCGATCTTGAGGACACCCTCGATGTTCTCGCAGACATGGGTCACGATTGGACGAGTAAACGCATACTGGGTATCGGTGTCGATGTTCATTTTCACCACTCCATAATCGAGTGTCTCCCGAATCTCTTCCAAAGAAGACCCGGAGCCTCCGTGAAAAACGAGATCAAACTCAGCCCCAGCCCCATATTTACCGGTGACCGCCGCCTGCCCATCGCGCAGGATTGTCGGTTTGAGCTTTACCGCTCCCGGCTTGTATGCGCCATGCACATTGCCGAACGTAGCGGCAAACATATAGCGCCCCCCTCCGTTGAGAGCTTCGTACACCGTCACCATATCCTCCGGCGTCGTGTAGAGCTTCTCCGCAGGCTGATCACCATGATCAACGCCATCCTCTTCGCCGCCGACGACGCCAGCCTCGACCTCCAGGATGATCTCGTTGGCCGCGCATAGTTCGAGAAGTTCCCTGGACAATTTCATATTGTCCTCCAAAGGCAACTCGGAGGCATCAAGCATGTGACTCTGGAACAGATTCGCCTGCCCCTCGGATCTGCGCCTGGCGGTCTCGGCGATCAGTGGCTTGAGAAAACTGTCCACCTTCCCGGGCTGGCAGTGATCGGTATGTAGCGCCACGAGAATATCATACTCCTGTGCCAAGCGATGAACCGCTTCGGCTAGAACGATCGCACCCTTGGCAGCATCATTGACAGCCAGGCCCGAGGCGAACTGACCTCCCCCTGTTGATACTTGGATGATTCCATCTGATCCGGATTCGGCGAAAGCCTTCAACGCCCCATTAATCGTCGGGAGCGATGTGATGTTGATAGCGGGGTAAGCATAGCTCCCAGCCTGGGCGGCATCGAGCATTGCCTCGTATTGTTTGGGCGTTGCAACTGGCATGGCGACGCTAATGGATCACCGATCGCTGCGGTTGCAAGCTTCTCCTGCTGGACATTTTCTTTCGACAAAAGCGCAACCAACAAGCCCTGCAGGTGTTCTATCCTAGCATTCAAGCAAACCCTCCTGCGGCAATTCAGAATGGCTCGATACTCAGCAGCTATGAAATTTCACTCCTCTATCTCTTTGACATTTTTTCTGATTATTTTTCTGGCGGCATCGCCAGAGCATGGTGCGGCACAGCAACAAGAAGTCCCGATCAAGGATGCCACAAACGATACAAAGCCAACAGCTGATGCCAAAACAATCGAGTCCGCCTCGCACAGTCGCTATGAAAATGCCACCAATGGCGATAGGATGAAAGACTTCAGGCGGCATTTCCGCGGACCGTTCATGCACGTTCAGGAGCGTGATGCAACCGAGCGAAAAAGATTACGCGCCGCCCTGCAGGCGGTTCTCGATGATCCAGCCGTGGCGCAAGCACGCGACGATCTGCGAGCTGCATCCGAGCATCTCAAAGCCACATTGCGCTCGGCAATCGCCGAGAGGGATCCTCAACTTGCCCCGATGCTCGCTGACATGCTCAGCAAAACCCCTCCTGGCCGGCCAATCCAGCAGCCGGGAAACTACGCAAACAAGGGCGGCCATGGAGCACATTGGCAAACTGGCGGCGGGCGAGATGCCTTTGCCGGCAGCCCGATCCAATTCCTGCAAGGTGAGGTGCTT
>JBDQJG010000226.1:0-2841 GCA_040263955.1 Verrucomicrobiales bacterium | reverse complement strand
TTTCCTAGCAGCCGGACCACACGATGGTGTTGAGGGCGTAGCGGCAGAGGTCCTCATTCACCCAGTTGCCGTGGAAGTGCGGCATCGTGATGCCAACGCCACGCGGTGGCGGATCGGTGGGGTTGAAAAAGCAATTTCCTAGCAGTTAGCTGGCTGATGATGCGAGAATTCCTGATCCGCTGGTAGCGACGATTTTCCGGAATTTGTAGCGGAAATTCATCTTGAGGACGTCATCGACATTTTATTTATCCGATCTAGCCTGTGCTGGTCACCCGGCAAGTGCCGTTTGCCCCATGTTTGATGAAATTGAGGTTTCCATCCGGTCGTCCCATCAGAATAGACGAAATGCGTGTGACCCACGATGATGGGGTCAGCCGCGTAAGTGCTGACATCAACGGTCGCGAGGTGTGGTTCCAGTCGCGCGAGGTGACACTACAAGCTGATGCAACGGCCTTCGTTATGGCCTACCTTGCAGCGGCCCAGACCAGCGGTCGCGATATTGAGACGAAGCAGGAAGTCTCTGCTCGCTTGCTTGAGCAGTTGCCCATGATTTCTGGTATGTTCAATCAGTGGTGGCAACTTGGACCCTCACCCGATGTCAGGTGCATTGCGCGTGCGGAGACGAAGGCTTCCAGAAATGAGCGAACTGGCCTTTTCTTCTCCTGTGGCATGGACTCCATGGACGCTCTCATCCGTCGCCATGAAGATGTGGATGATCTGGTGCTCGTGCACGGCTTTGATGTGGCTTTGGACGATTCCGAACGGTTTCAAGCTTTGCGTAAACAGGCTGAGGCGGTTGCGGAGATGGCCGGCAAGGACTTGATTGTTATTGAAACCAATCTGCGCTCCGAGCGTCTCTTCAGGAAAGGTGGCTGGGTGAGGAGTCATGGTGCCGCCATGGCAGCCATCGGCCAACTGCTGGGAGGTCGGATGGGCCGCATGCTGATTGCCTCCTCGCTCAGCGGATATGATTTGTCGCCTTGGGGTTCGCACCCGATGTTGGATCATTTTTGGTCAACGAATCAGGTGAAGTTCGAGCACTTTGGTGAGGATATGTGGCGTTTGGACAAGCTGGGTATGCATGGCAGTCATCCCATGGTTCAGAAGCATTTATGCGTTTGCTGGGAGGGTCGTGGAGTTCCTGTGAATTGCGGGTGCTGTGAGAAGTGTGTGCGCAATCAATTGGGATTGCGGATTCAATCTCACCCGACGCCCGCATGTTTTCCGCAAGGAGTGAATCTGGAACAGGCGATCAAGTCGCTACCGACCATCCAGACTATCAGCAATATCTATGAAGCCGCTCTCAAATGCGAACATCTGGACGATGGAATCAAGGCCGCAGTCAAGGCCCACTTTGAACGCATGAATGATTCCGTGGGTGATGAAACTCATGGCGGCGCATGGGATGCGGGTTCGCTTGATGCCCGGGTTGCCAATCCACGGACGCGCAAACGTCATGAGGCCGGATCTCCCAATGAAGCCGAGGTGAAATCTTATGCCTCTTTTCTTCCCGCCTCCCGGATATGTGCTGAGTCCACGGCATTGATGCTGGGAATGACTCCGGAAGTTCGGACCATGCTGGCAGGCCATTTCAAGCAGCTGGTTTCGGTGGATCACAATGTCCTTTCCATACGCAAATACCGGGAGTGGATTCCACAAGAACTGCGCCACAAAGAAAAAATATTCCACGCGGACTGGATGCACTTGGATCGCATCGACTGGTCAGTACTGCCGCCGGTTCGTGCGGTTTTAGGTGATGGGATTTTTGGCAACATCACGAGTATGGAAGCCCACGTCAATTTCCTGAAATTGCTCAGAGATTGCTTTCCATATGCACGACTTATCTTTCGCAAGGCGCTCTGCGTGCCCATTCCCTCGGTCTCGAATGACGAGGAAGCCCGCACCATGCTCAGGGATGCTTATCGCGCCGGTGAGATCTCAGAGGATGATTTTGGCTTGGGAATCCGGATACGTGGATTCCTTCAGGAATGTCGCGATATGGAAACCGCGCGACTCGATAATGTGACTCTGTTTGCGGAATGTGAGCGATTGGAAAGACGAGGTTTTTTCGACAAGAAGGAGCTGGAGTTGATCGAGCGCTTTCGATTCAACGGTGACAACATCCTGCCGACCCGACAGCAGTGGGAAGGTCTCTTGGAGCAGGTCGGTGCTGCCTATGAAGTTCGGGAGTTGGAGGGGCATCAGTGGTATGAATACTATCCGGTTTATGGCATCGAACGTGCACAGGAGCCGTCCAAGCCGTCGACAGTGGTGGATGGACAGGATGCGCAGAGCCGCTAGAATTGAGCTCGTATGACCTTGAAGGAACTCGGTTGGAACCCTCAGCTCGAAGCGGCTTTTGAGCTCTTTCGGGCCAAAGGTTGGGTGCCAGCACGCCTGATTCGTGAGACCACCATCAACTACGGGGCTTTCATTGCCGGAGACGAACTGGAAGAGGTCGAGGTGGTGCTCTGTGGCCGTGCGTGGCACGAGGCCGAAAATGATGCCGAGCTGCCGGCCGTTGGCGATTGGGTGGCCGTTGAATTGGGGGATGAGAATACCGACAGCGTCATTCGCGAGCGCTTGCCGCGCAGCTCCTGCTTTGCGCGCAAGATGCCGGGCAATGCTGCCCAAGCCAAGGTGATTGCACCCCCTCCAACCCGGGGCAATGCGCGGTGATGCAACAACAGGGTTGAAAAAGCAAATCCCTAGCAGTTAAATGGCAGAGGGAGTGGGATTGACTTCGGCTTCACCTCCGTCTGTCTCCTTTCGCTTCGCTCTCTGCGGCTCGAACTGTTGTTCGAACCCTTTCTCTGATTATCAAAGTGGGATTGTCTGCGT
>JBDQJG010000225.1:0-2844 GCA_040263955.1 Verrucomicrobiales bacterium | reverse complement strand
GTGCCACTTGCCGACCATGCCGGTGTGGTAGCCACGCGCTTGGAGGAAGTCCCCCACCGTGACCCGAGCCTCGTCGATCAACGGCGCAGAAAATCCACTCAAGACGCTCGCTTTCTGCCGCGAGCGCCAGTTGTAGCGCCCGGTGAGGATGCCATAGCGCGTCGGCGTGCACACCGAGCTCGAGGTGTGGGCATCGGTAAAGCGCATGCCCTCGGCAGCCAGGCGGTCGCAATGCGGTGTCGGCGCCAACCCACCGGCATGACTCAGGTCGCCGTAGCCGAGATCATCGGTGAGGATGTAAACGATGTTCGGCGCGCCAGCCGGGGCTTTGTTCGCAGCGGCAGGCTGGTGGGCAGTGTCCAGCTCCGGTCCGTCGAGCTCGAGCCTCGGCGCCCCCTCGAGGAAGCCGAGCGAGGCGAGGAAGCTGTCCGTTTTGACCAACGTATCGATGAAATCGTTCTTGCCCTTCCAGCTGTTGAAGAAACCGTGCGGCCTGCCCGCATAGACGTGGGTATCGCAGCGCACCCCCTGCTCTTCCATCAGGCGGTCGAAACGCTCGGCGGTGGCCACCGGCAGGACCTTGTCCTCGGAGCCCAGGAAGACGATCGTCGGGGGTGCCTTGGCATCGATATTATCGATCGGTGAAATCTGCTGCCAGTAGTCGCGCACCTGGCTGTGGCCGAAACCACCCGGGCCGTTGTCATACACCGGATTGAACAGCACCAGGGCATCGGGGCGGCAGCTGATAGCGGAGTCCTCGCCCTCCTGCTCGAGGCCATCGACCAGAGCGGTTGCCGCTGCCAGATGCCCCCCGGCGGAGCCCCCGCCCACCGCGATTTTCTGCGGGTCGATACCCAGCTCAGCCGCGTGCTGGCGCACCCAGCGCACCGCCGACTTGGCATCGATCACGCACTCCCGCACGCTGGTCTTGAACTCCCTGATACAGCGATAACGCACCGAGGCAGCCACCATGCCACGCAGGGCCAGGTAGCGACACTGGGCGTAGAACTGGTCCGGATTGCCACCCTGCCAGGCACCACCGTGAAACAGGATGATCGCGGGGCGCCGGTCGGAGGTGGGCTCGTAGCCCGGCGGGAAGAACAGCCGCAGGTCGAGCGCCGCCTCACTGCCGTCGGCCGCCGGCACTGTTTTGTAGAAGCGGGAAGCGTCGGGCTCGGTGCGAAAGTCGCCCTGGCCGACGTCCGCAAGCGTCCAGCTCCGGGTTTCGGCAAGCGCGACCGGCGGGATGAACAAGGCGATGGCCAGCATGCCGAGGATGCGGGCTGCTGTCGAGGCGGAACGAGTACGATCAAGCATGGTTGGATGGTTCGTTGAGTTGCTGGGCGAACAGTTACTCTCCGGTCGCTTTCGGCGCACTGCCCCACCAGTCGGGACCCGGGTTCCAACTTTTCTTCAGGTAAGCGGCGTGGTTGCGCTCGAGGCCGGTGATCATGCCCTGCTTCTGCCGGACCTGGGCCTCGAATGCCTGCTGCGTGAAGCGCGGGTCGTGCGCCGGGAACTGCGCGCCGGTTTCGGTGAGCCACGCCACCAGCCGCTTGCGCAATCCGGCCACCGTCTCGGGCTGCTGCGGGGCCAGGTCATTCTGCTCGCCGATGTCCGCGCTTAGGTCATAGAGCTCGTAGCGACCGTCTTCGTGGTAGTAGATCAACTTCCAGTCCCCGGAGCGGATGATCGACGAGGGCTCGCCGCCCTGGTTGCCATAGTGCGGGTAATGCCAGAACAGGGCCCGCTCAGCGATCTCCCCGCCCTCGAGCAGCGGCACCAGGCTGACACCGTCGACATGCTGCTTCGGCTGCAGCGGCAACCCGGCCAGCTCGAGCATGGTGGGGTAGAAATCCATGCCGATGACCGGCACCTGCGAAACCGAACCCGGCTCGGTCACGCCCGGCACCCGGACCAGGTAGGGCTCTCGGATCCCGCCCTCCCACTGGCGGCCCTTACCGCCGCGGAACGGCAGCAGGCTGGTGGCGAAGGCATCACCGGAGGACACCCCGCCATTGTCGCTGGTAAAGCACACCACCGTGTTGTCGGCGAGGCCGGTCTCCTCGAGTTTCTGCAAGACGATGCCGACGGCGTCATCGAGCGTCTCGATCATGCCGGCGTAGATCGGATTGTCCTGCACCTGGCGCACCGGCAGGCGGCGGTCGAAGAGAAAGCGCTGCCGCTCGCCGGCAAGTCCCATCTTCTCGGCCTTGTCGCGGTACTTGCTCCACAGCGCCTCGGTGGTCTGCACCGGCGCATGCACGGTGTAGAACGACAGGAAGGCGAGGAACGGCTGGTCCCTGCTCGACTCGATGAACGCGGCGGTCTCCTCGGCCAGTCGCAGGGTCAGGGACTCCCCGGCGGGGCCGTCCTTGAGTTGCGGGTTTTTATAGGGAGCATAGAACCCGCCGCGGGGACCACCCGACTTCCACCCCCCCTTGTTGATGGTGAAGCCGTGGTCCTCCGGGTAGGAGCCCTCGCTCCCGAGGTGCCATTTGCCGGCGAAGAAGGTGGCATAACCCGCATCGCGCAGGGCCTCCGCGATCGTGGTGTCCGCGTGCGGCAGGTTGCGAACATAGGTTGTCGGCATCACCGGATCCTTCCTCGGCCAGTCCAGGCCGGAAGCGGCGCCGATGTGAGCGGTGATGCCGTGACGCGGCGGCGCCTTGCCGAGCATGATACTGGCACGCGACGGACTGCAGACCTGGCAGGCGGCATAACCCTGATCGAAACGCATGCCGGAGGCCGCCAGCCCGTCGATATGCGGTGTCTCGTGAAAGGTGCTGCCCGCGTAGCCCAGGTCGGTGCAGCCGAGGTCGTCGACCAGGATAAACAGGAAAT
>JBDQJG010000224.1:0-2848 GCA_040263955.1 Verrucomicrobiales bacterium | reverse complement strand
CCCCATGGTAAAAGACGCCGATCACCCGGGTCATATTTCCTTTCAAGCCGGGAAAGTTGCCACCGGGGTTGCCGTCTCTGTCCATCATGTTGGCAGTAATGACATATCGGCCCAACTCGGGAATGTAGGCAATATCGGGGTCCTGGATGCGGTGGTTATCCCAGTCATCCACTTCGTCTGAGCGCGGGGTGATTGCTTTGCCCACATACTCGAAGGGCTGATTGATATCCTTGGATTTCCAGGCCACGACCTTGTAGGGGCTGCCCTTGGACTCCCGGTCGCAGAAGATGTAATATTCCCCTCCGATCTTTTCGATGGTGGCATCTCCTACCCCGTAGGTGTGCCCTCCGTCGGGATTGGGGTCGACGGCTTTGGCGTTGACCAGTTTCCAGTCCCCCAGTCCGGTGGTGGAGCTGAAGTGAGCCAGGCTGGTGCCATCCGGCCCGTGCGGAAAATGCCCGTGTTCTCCGAACATGTGGAACACCCCGTCTTCATAAAAAACGCCAATATCATCACATTCTTTCGCGGGAAACGAGCCTGCTGCTTTCCATTTCCCGCTGGCGTCCTCCAGGGGCCCTGAATAGGTGTACACGATCCCTTCCTCGTAGAGATAGTAGGTGCCGTCGACCTTCACTCCGTCATCGTATTCGTAGTGTTTTCCGATCACATATTGGTCAGAAACAAGCTCCCAGTCTGCACTGCTCCACGAGAACTTCCTGGCTCGCCAGAGATGGGCGGCTTCCCGGGTATGGCTGATGATCAGGTGATAGGGATACTCCTGCTGCGGATCCACGAAGAGCATCGAGTCGTGGTTGTTGCCATAGCTGGTGGTAAAGACCGGATTATCGACCGGACGCTTCCAGTCCAGCGGGTCGAAGGCTGTTGCCTGGTTTTTTGCGGCCTCACTGGCCTGGTATGCCTTATGCCCGGTGGAATCGGTGCCGAGGACCGGGTGGAATTCCCTGGGCTTGTGAGCGCGGTGTTCGTCAATCAGTGTCGCAAGCTCCGGACTGCCGATCTGGTTCTGCCATTCGTGGGCATCATCGGCGTGGACATAAAACTCTTCCGACCCGTCGTTGTAATGGATGTAGCGGTAGCGTTCGGAGCGGATGCTGTAGTTGCCGGGGCCAAAGCTGCTGCGGGCCATGTGGGGCCACTGCGCATCCGGGTTTTTCAGCAGGGTGGCCATGGAATGCCCCTCGAGCTTGCTATCCTGTCCAAGTCCCGCCAGCTCCAGCAGCGTCGGGTAGACATCCAGCAACTGCACAGGCTTGTCGCAAACCCTGCCTTCTGCCACACCGGGGCCGGCCACCATGAGCGGCACGCGTGTGCTGTCTTCCCAGAGGCTACGCTTTCCCCAGCGCTCTTTCTCACCCAGGTGGAAGCCGTGGTCCGAGCAGAGGACGATCAGGGTGTTATCTTTGGCGGGGCTGTTATCCAGCGCATCCAGCAACCTGCCCACCTGGTGGTCGACAAAACTCACGCATGCCAGGTAGGATTGTACCAGTGGCTTCCACTCGTCGTTTTTTACCACCCAGTCATGGGGTGGTGCCACATGATTGAGCCGGGTCAGATTGATCCCGTATTCGGACAGGTCAGCCAGGTCGTTCTCCAGCACCGCCGGCAATTGCAAGGTTTCCATTGGATAGAGATCGAACCACTTCTGAGGCACATACTGCGGAACATGCGGCCGGACGAATCCGACAGCCAGGAACAGCGGGGAGTCCTGTTGCTCTGGCAGCTGCTCAAGCTGCTCTATGGCCCAGGCAGCCATCTTGTGATCCGCCAAGTCTTCATCCCGCTCCGGGTAGACGCCCCAGTCCCAAACCCGAACCCCAGGAAAGGAACTGAGCTTCTTGTCGGGCAATGGACCAAAGCCGCCAAACATGCCGGCATAATTGGGTAAATACCTCTCATTTTGACGTCCGTGGAAGAGCTTGCCGGCTCCCGTGACGTGATAGCCTTCGTTTTGAAAACGCATCGGCATCAGGACGTTCTTCTTGGCTACAGGTGATGCCGACAGGTCGGGGTTCAGAAAGTAGATGCCGGTGGTCGCCGGATAGAGCGAGGTCATCATGCTGGCACGCGACGGGTTGCACACAGGTGACTGGCAATGGGCGTTATCGAAGAGCACCCCGCGCGCGGCCAGCCTGTCCAGATTCGGGGTCTTCGCCTGCGGGTGACCGCCCATGCAGCCGATCCAGTCATTGAGGTCGTCGATGGCGATGAGCAGGACGTTCGGCCTGCTCTCGCTGGCGAATGCGGTCGTGGCAAGACAGGCGAATACAAGGGTGAGAAGTTTCTTTGTCATCATGATCGCGTGAGGCCTCCCTCGTGATGTTGAGGGCGAAGTAGTGGGTCAGGCGCAGTCATTCTTCAGGAAGTCGGATTCAATCGTGGATTCGGGCGAAGTCACGCGCCCTTACTGGGCATCACACTGGCTTTGCGTGGCGAGCGCCTGTTCTTGCCGCTCTCATTCGGGACCGGGTTACGCGCGCCGAAAGCATGGCCTTCTGCCGCCCAGTCCGCGGGCGGTAGTGTCTGCATGGTGAAATCAAGCAATATCCGTTCCTTGGTCCAAGCCGATGAGGGAATCATCATCAAGACTGTTCCAGCGGTGAGCGCTTTCAGAAAGGTTCGAAATGGTTTTCCTTTCAGCATTGAATGGCGTCCCTATTTCTCGAGGTATTCCTTAAGCGAAGGTAAGTCTCCTGCTTCTTTCAGGATGGGTTTTGAGTTCTCAGCGAAGCCAGCAGGGCGCAGGTTGGAGGCAATGCTGGAAGCGTGTTCTTTTAAAAGACCATCCAGTTCCTCGACCATTTCCGGATGTGCATCCGACAGGTCCTTT
>JBDQJG010000223.1:0-2860 GCA_040263955.1 Verrucomicrobiales bacterium | reverse complement strand
TCACAGCACATCGCGCGCCTCGAGGCGGCCGGCAAATTCCCCAAGCGGGTACAGATCGGTCCCAACAGGGTAGGCGGGTTGAGAATGAAGTGCTGGATTGGCTGCAAGAGCGGATTGATCGCCGAGAATCACCGAGGTGGCCGGGTGTGCGCAACCCGGTCACCCCAATCTTATGTTTGATTGGCAGAATTGTGAGTCATCTGGCTTTGCTTTGGCCATCGTTCGTAAACAGGGTTCGGGCCACGAAAGTGAAGTTAGAACACCTTGCCTCTGTTCGCATTCGATAGGGGGCAAATGACCAAGGGTCGAGTGGCGACTGGGCGGGTTGCAGGGTATGCCACCTTGCCGTCATGGTTCCGTGCCGTTCAAACGCGGAACCGTGCGATCCTAGTGCACCGGCTGATTCGGAAGGTACAGGCAAACGTTGAAGACTGTCGAGGATGCGGCCGCCAGCGGAAAGGATGATGCTAACTGTCTGTACCATGCACACAAAATCGCATGGTTTAACGAAAATATAAATCTTTTATTTGTGTCACTGCACTAGCGGCTGGGGTTCAGGCTGATCTTCGCCTTGACCTGCTGGGCAAAGCGTAAGATGCAGCAAGTTTGGCGGCGGTCTGCACCACCCGGTCCCGAATTGTCGGTATGCCGAGTGGCCGTTCTCCGCCGCCAGGCTTTGGGATCATCACCCGTCGCACCGGCTGGGGTCGATATGTCTTTGAGACAAGTTCCTCGCGCAGGCCTGTCAACCACTCCTGTACACCCGCCGCCTCAATCCGTGCGAACGTCACACCGTCCACGCCCGGTGAACCCGCATTGCCGCGGGCGAGCCGATAGGCATGGTGCAGAATGTCGTCGCGACAGATCTTGTCGTAGAGCACATAGAAGCGGAAGGCAGGCTCCGCCTTCGCTTTACGATACAGCTTCCTCTGAAGAGTCCGGATCTTGTCAGGCGTTTGCAGGCTCATTGCCAATCGCCTCCACCTCGTCATCGTCAAAAGCACACCAGAAGTCAGGGTCCTTCCCTCCACCGGCATTACCCGGCATCGGCAGTACTATGACCCTGTCCGACTCCCGTTCCGAGCCACCGTGCCAAACACGACGTCGAGGCCGCTACCCTCGCCCGCAACGGGTCTCCCCCGATTACCCGCATCACCCTTCCAACGTGCCGTGCCCATTACCCCGGCGGATCGAGCAGGTGCGCGTGTCGATTGCTTCCCAACCCGTGCTGCTTTCCCCGTTATTCAGGCGGGTCAGCATCCGCATCATCACTTTCGAGGTCTGCTCAGACTTCACTCGCGTTACGGCCCGCTGGATCGCTCAACCGCCCAAAGCGGCCTTTGTCACGAGGCTTCGACCCGACCGGTTACCCGGCAAAGCCGCTCGTCAGCTACCAGACTTATCGACAACTATCTGGGTGGATCCTTCCTCCACTGGTGTTACGCGCCGTCGGGGCGCACTGAATAATTCGGGTTAGCACCGAGAAATGTCTCCCTGGGTTTCGTGGGGAAATCAATGGGCAGAACCCCCGTGCAAAACTTATCGAGTTCTGCAACGTTTCTGGGACATCCTCACCGCCGATGGCGAATGGCGGAATGGGGTCTTGAACCGGCCGTTCGCTTCGCAGGCCCCGAAAGGCAGCTTGGGGCCGAGAGCGACGCCGGCTGCACCGCGGACTTTACAAACATTCGCTACCCAACGCCGCGACAGTTCACTAGCATTGTGCAATGTCTCATAGAATTCAGCGAAGATTGGCGGCGATCGTGGCGATGGATGTTGCCAGCTACTCTCGCTTGGTCGGCGAAGACGAAGAAGGGACACTGAAGGCCCTGCGTTCCCATCGTGAAATCCTGACCGATCCGCTTATCGCTGAATTCGGTGGTCGCATCGCCAACACTGCCGGTGATAGCATACTAGCCGAATTTCCCAGCGCGGTGGAATCCGTGCGATGCGCAGTCGCGATCCAAGAGGGGATGGCGAACCGTAACCGGGACATTGCCGAGAACCGTCAGATTTGGTTTCGTATCGGGGTGAACGTCGGTGACGTCGTCCCGGAAGGGAACGATTTGCTGGGCGATGGCGTCAACGTCGCTGCCAGAATTGAAGCTCTAGCGCCGGTTGGCGGCGTCTGCATCTCAAGGTCGGCGCGGGATCAGGTGCGGGATCGGCTCGAGCTCCGGCTCAACGATCTTGGTGAAGTCGAGGTGAAGAACATCGCCCGTCCTGTCAGAGTGTTCGGTGTTGGCCTCTCTTTCACGGTTGCGGTGAATGAGGTGGTTGCGCCGAAGCAAAGGAGGCAAGCTCCGGATTCGGTCTATCCTTCAATCGCGGTCTTACCGTTCAAGAATCTTTCGGGCGATCCAGAGCAAGAATATTTTGCGGATGGCATATTCGAGGACATCATCACCGAGTTGTCCCGTTTTCCGGACATCATCGTGATCGCCCGGCCTTCAGCCTTCTCGCACAAGGGTTCGGGGAAAACGCCCGAGGAAATTGGCCACAAGCTTGGCGCTCGATATTTGCTCGAAGGTAGCGTTCGGAAGGGTGGCGACAAGGTTCGGATCGCCGCGCAACTGGTGGATGGCTTGACCGGCGTGCGCATATGGGCCGAACGCTATGACCGGGAATTGGCCGACATTTTCAAAGTTCAGGATGAAATCACGCAAACTGTTGTCGCAAACGTGCCAACCCAAATAGCCATCGCTGAATTAAAAATGGTAAAAAGAAAGCCACCCAGGGAAATGTCAGCCTATGACCTGGTTCTACGTGGCAAACGGCATCATCATAAATACACACCAGAAGATAATGCAGAGGCCTTGAGGCTGTTGGATGCGGCGATCGAGTCCGATCCGGAGTATGC
>JBDQJG010000222.1:0-2865 GCA_040263955.1 Verrucomicrobiales bacterium | reverse complement strand
GAAAATTCCAGGGCGTAATCAATCCGGCTACGCCGATCGGAAAGGATTCGACAATGAACTCCCTGCCAACCTCCGGATGGGGAAGAACCTGGCCCTTGAGGCGACGTGCCTCTTCACCATACCACCGTAAAAAACTCGCTGCGTAATCCACTTCGCCCGCAGCCTGATGGTAGGGCTTGCCTTGCTCCGCGCTGAGCAGACAGGCAAACACATCCCTGCGCTCACTCAACAGCTGCGCAGCCCGCGCGAGGATTTCCCCGCGATCGGCTGCCGACCGCGATGCCCAGTCACGACCAGCCCTCTGAGCACCTTCAATCGCACTGATTGTCTCCGCTTCGCCGGCCAGGGCAACTTCAGAAAGCATTTGGCCGGTGGCGGGATTAACGACCTCCAATACGTCGGGCGCAGTCACCCAGCAGCCATCAATCCATAGATTCGGCTCAAACCAGAAAGATGGAAGTGGCCTTATTCGAGCTGGCATTCAATGGGCAAGGGTTCGAAAAGCCTCAAGCACAAACAACAACAGCGAATCGCTGCACTCTTGAAGTTTAATCCCGCGAACTGCACGGTTTAGCCGGCGATCGAATCCGAGACAAGCCTTTCGAGCTTTCTGATGTCGGCGGCGAATGCCCGAATGCCCTGCGCTGTCTTCTCAGTGGCCATGGCATCCTCGTTGAGACGGTAGCGGAATGCCTTTTCGTCAAGCTCCACTTTCTCGATCTCCGCGTTCTTCGCCTGCTCCGGATCAAGTTTCCTCTCGACAGAATCTGTAGAATTCTGGAGTTCCTCGAGAAGAGTCGGACTGATCGTCAACAAATCGCAGCCCGCCAACTCGATAACCTGACCCTTGTTCCGAAAGCTCGCTCCCATCACCTCTGTCAGGTAACCGAACTTCTTGTAGTATTGGTAGATTCCCTGCACGGACTGCACACCGGGATCCTCCGCTGGCTGGTAGTCAATACCCGTCTCTTTCCTGTACCAGTCGTAAATTCTTCCCACAAACGGTGAAATCAGTTGCACCCCGGCCTGCGCACAGGCGATTGCCTGGGTGTCAGAGAACAACAGGGTGAGATTGCAGTGGATACCCTGTCGCTCAAGGATTTCAGCCGCCTTGATGCCCTCCCAAGTGCTGGCTATCTTGATCAGCACGCGTTCCCTCGCGACACCCTCCGCTTTGTATTGAGCGATCAAATCTTCCGCCTTCCGGACCGTGGCTTCGGTGTCAAAGCTCAATCTCGCATCGACTTCGGTCGAAACCCGACCGGGAACTATCTCGAGAATCGATTTGCCGAACAAGATCAGAATACGGTCAATGATCGCGTCGACAAGGGCCGCGCCAGTCAAGTCTTTCATTTTCAGGTCGATAACGGCCTGCTCCAGCAGATGCCGATACTGAGGCAGCTCTACTGCATTGAGAATCAGCGAGGGATTCGTAGTGGCGTCCTCGGGCAGATACTCTCTCATCGTCTGAAAATCGCCGGTGTCGGCAACTACACGCGTGAATGCTTTTAATTGATCCAATTGCGATTTCGAGTTCGTCTCGGTCTCCTGTTTCATATCGTTCATCATATCTGCAAAGAAACATGAGCGACATCAAAAACATCACCCCTCATATGAAGCGGAGAAACCTCATCCCGCTTGACTGCTCCTGACACGCCGCCATTCTTTTACCATGTTCCATACCGTCTACTTCTGGTTACAGCGGGACTTGGACCCCGAGCAAAGGCAGCACTTTGAAGCCGAGCTTCTGCGGTTGCTTGCCATTCCTTATGTCCTGCAGGGACAAGTGGGAAAACCTGCCGCGACAGCCCATAGAGAAGGAGTCACCGATCATTCGTTCGACTATGCACTGGTTCTCGAGTTTGCGACGCTTGAAGATCACGATCGCTACCAGGCCGAGGATCCCGTTCACGAGCATTTCGTGGCCACTTGCAAGGGCTTGTGGCGCAACGTTCTGGTTCTCGACTCGTGTTCGACTGCTTTGAAACAAGGCAATTGAGCCTTTGATTCCCGGTCGATGCCCTGCACAACGCGGGCGGTAGGGCAATTTCACGAATCGATTATCAAGGCCTCAACGGGCTGCACGTGCGCGCTCCTCTGAAGCATCCGGAGTGAGCCATGCATCCCGAGCATCATGGAAATGCGAATAAATCAAAATTTTGGCACATTTTCTGCTTACAACGTGATGGTTTGGGCGTAGACTCTATTTGTGAGTAAACATGGCTTGCAACTCGAGCACAGCCTGCAGCAGTCGATTGGACCTCAATTGCAGCATAGCCTGCAGATTCTCCAGGTTCCTTCGGTAGAACTGCAGCAACTTATCCGTACTGAACTCGAACAGAATCCAGCTCTCGAAGTCGCAAGTGAGCATCTTTCTC
This sequence comes from Verrucomicrobiales bacterium, assembly GCA_040263955.1. Taxonomy (GTDB): domain Bacteria; phylum Verrucomicrobiota; class Verrucomicrobiia; order Verrucomicrobiales; family DEV007; genus CALSSN01. The sequence goes on along the minus strand of JBDQJG010000222.1, from coordinate 487 downwards.
TGGAGGAACTCGCAGACGGCGAGGAAGGCTTTGATGATGTGTCTGATTGTGTAGATGCGCTCGAAAGCGATTGGAGTGATTTTCTCGACAACTCAACGCCGACAGCCACTCGACAAGATGCCGATACGGATAGCCGGCGGCAGTTTATGTTCGACTCTCTGGTAGCCCACCCCACGCTTCAGGCTCACCTGAGAGAGCAGATTGCTTTGGTCGGTGCTCCGCCTTCTGTCGTGGAGGCCACCGAGATTCTCCTCGGAGAAATGAATGAGGGCGGATTTCTTGAGACTTCCCTTGAGGACCTCTGCCTCTCTCTGGCGATTCCCATGAACGATCTGCAGGCAGCAAAAAAAATAATCAACTCACTCGATCCGCCGGGAGTTGGTGCACTGGACCTGCGCGACAGCCTGCTCATTCAGCTTCAGCAACGTGGGATGTGTGACAGTCTGCCCTACCGAATCATTGACAAGCATCTCGAGGCATTCTCGAG
>JBDQJG010000221.1:0-2955 GCA_040263955.1 Verrucomicrobiales bacterium | reverse complement strand
GAGTAGGCGAGGGAGCTGCCGTGTTCGGTTTCCCGAGACGTTGGAGTTCACGCTTCAGCGTGCCTCCCTGATCAGCGTGCCTCCCGACCCACCGCAGCACGCTCGAAGCGTGAACTCGAACCGGACTCTTCATTCGGTGGATCGACCTCGAGCCGGGGGTGGGGGAATGATGGGTTCCGCTTGATCCGGATGCTTCGCCCGGCTTTGTTCCTGCCATGCCGACTCTCGCAACCACCGTCGACGGGCTCACCCTGCCCAATCCGTTCGTAATCGCCTCGGGTCCTCCGGGGACCAATGCCCGGGTGATCAAGCGTGCCTTTGCCGACGGCTGGGGTGCGGTGATTGCCAAGACCGTCTCGCTGGATGCCTCGAAGGTGATCAACGTCAGCCCGCGCTATGCCAAGCTGCATTCCTCGGACGGCAGCGAGGTGATCGGCTGGGAGAACATCGAGCTGATCTCCGATCGCTCCTTCGAGACCTGGCTCGACGAGTTCCGCGACTGCAAGGATGCCTACCCCGATCGGGTGCTGATCGCCTCGATCATGGAGGAATACAACCGTGATGCCTGGGCGGAGATTATCGGGCGCTGCGAGGCGGCGGGGGTCGACGGCCTGGAGTTGAATTTTTCCTGCCCGCACGGCTTGCCCGAGCGCCGGATGGGTTCGGCCATGGGCGAGGATCCGGAGCTGCTGCTCGAGGTCTGCTCCTGGGTCAGCGAGGTCGCCACCGTCCCGGTGTGGGCGAAGATGACCCCCAACGTGACCCGCATCGAGGATCCCAGCCGGGCGGCACTGGCCGGAGGTTGCCAGGGAATCTCCGCCATCAACACCATCCGCTCGGTCATGGGGGTGGATCTGGACACCCTGCGGCCGCTGCCCAGTGTCGAAGGCTACACGACTGCTGGTGGCTACAGCAGCAAGGCGATCAAGCCGATCGCACTGCGCATGGCCATGGAGATCGCCCAGCTCATCCGCGCGGAGTTTCCCGGGCGCTCGCTTTCCGCCATCGGCGGGATCGAGACCGGCGAAGACGCAGCCCAGTACATCCTGCTGGGTGCCGATACCGTGCAGGTCTGCACCGGCGTGATGAAGTTCGGCTACGGGCGGGTGCGGCAGATGTGCGAGGAGCTGCTCGCCTTCATGGAGGCCAAGGGCTTCGAGACCCTCGGCGACTTCCGTGGCCACTCGCTCGACTACTTCACCAGCCATGCCGAGCTCGTGCGCATGCAGGCGGAGCGCAAGGCGAAGCAGGCGGCAGAAAAACAAGGTAAGCTGGTGGCCGGCGACGCGGACTGGGACGGCGACGACTTCGTCCGGCAGTCGGCGGACCTGGCGGCGAATTAGCGGGCGCAAAAATTTTTCAGACGTCGCATATCCTCAGACATCATGTCCCTGCTGATCAAGAACGCCGACATCGTCACCGCCGACACCCGGCGCACCGCGGACATCTACTGCGAGGGCGAGACCATCACGAAGATCGGCCAGAGGTTGGATCCGTTCGGTGTCGACGAGGTCATCGATGCGACCGGCAAGCTCGTCTTCCCCGGCTTCATCGACCCGCATGTGCACATCTACCTGCCGTTCATGGGGACCTTTTCCAAGGACACCTGGGAGAGTGCCAGCCGGGCCGCGCTGGTCGGGGGCACCACCACGCTGATCGAGATGTGTTGCCCGTCACGCGAGGAGCAGCCACTCGAGGCCTTCCGGCTGTGGAATTCGAAGGCCGAGGGCGTTTCCGCCTGTGACTACTCCTTTCACATGGGGGTGACGCGCTTCGACACCGGAACGGAGGAGCAGCTGCGCGAGATCGTCGAGAAAGAGGGCATCACCTCGCTGAAGGTGTTTCTCGCCTACAAGGGAGCCTTCGGCATCGATGATGGCGAACTCTACCAGGTGCTGGCGCTGGCCAGCGAGCTGGGCGCGGTGGTCACCGCCCACTGCGAGAACGCCGAGCTGGTGGCGCGCACCCAGGCGAAGCTGGTGGCCGAGGGCAAGCTCGGGCCGCAGTGGCACGAGCCGTCGCGGCCGGTCTCGGTCGAGGCCGAGGGCTGCCATCACCTGATGACCTTCGCGGAGATGACCGGTGCTTCAGTCTACGTGGTGCATACCTCGTGCCGGCCGGCGGTGGAGGCGATCATGGACGCGCGCGCCCGCGGGGTCCAAGCCACCATCGAGACGGTGATTCCTTACCTGGTGCTGGATGACAGTTACGCCAAGCGGCCGGATTTCGAGGGGGCCAAGTACGTCATGAGTCCGCCGATCCGCTCGGGTGAGCACCGCGATTTCCTGTGGGAGAAGCTCGCCGATGGGACCATCTCGACAGTGGCGACCGACCACGCGCCGTTTGATTTCGCCACCCAGAAGCACATGGGTCACCCGGAACCGGGCAAGGCGCTGGACGCCGATTTCAACCCGACAGGCAAAGGCGCAGACTTCACCCTGATCCCCAACGGCATCCCCGGCGTCGAGGATCGGGTCAACCTGCTCTACACCCATGGGGTGGTCGCGGAGAAGATCGATCTGCATACCTTCGTCGCGGTCGCCTCGACCAACGCGGCGAAGCGCTTCGGGCTGCATCCGCGCAAGGGCGACGTGGTCGAGGGTGGCGATGCAGACCTGGTCATTTACGACCCGGATTACCGCGGCACCATCTCCGCGCGGACCCAGCTCATGGATGTTGATTACAGTGCCTTCGAGGGTTTCGAGATCGCCGGGCGGCCCTCGCTGGTCACCGTGCGCGGTGAGGTGGTGGCCCGGGACGGTACCTTTGTCGGCACCATGGGCCGGGGAAAGCTGTTGCGGCGCTGATCTATGTTGAGGGGAAAGCGGGACTTGCATGCGATGGACGATTTCGAGGTCACCACCGAAGAGCTTAAGAAAATGCCGTGTCCGAATTGTGGCGGCACGATGGAGCACGGCTTCATAGCCGGGCATTGGTTCAAGCTGCGCTGGGTGG
>JBDQJG010000220.1:0-3009 GCA_040263955.1 Verrucomicrobiales bacterium | reverse complement strand
CTTGAGGGTCGGTCGGTGGCAGTATGGTGGCATGCCGCATCATTCTTCAAAATCCGGCAGTCTCTTAGCGAAGCTTTGATCGTTGCATGAAAGATATGGCGCGGCGCTGGTTTCTTGACGAACGTAATCATATTCCAAAGTGGGATGTATATTGCAAAACCAGAGCCTGTAGTTTTCCTGGAAATTGAACCCGGTAAGGTGTTGCTGGGTCGCGGGCCATTCCGGCGATTTGCATCGCTTCCGGAAGGTGCTGGTGTGAGTGCCTTTTACGTTGACGATTTTTCTCTCGAAGCATCCGAGCCGTGGCTGGTTCCTGCTGAGGTGGAAGAGTTAACGCCTGATACGCCCTGGCCATTTCCGTCCGGGGGTGTGGAAGTGGCATGGAGCAAGGCTGATGAGGCCGGTTTTCGAAGGGTCTTCGGTGAGGTCTCAAGAACCTTGGGTTCGGGTGCTTGCGGGGGCGCCTTGAAAATGGTGCCGGTGCTGCCGCAGAAGGGTGTTGTTCTGACCGGTGAGCCGACGGCATTTTTGGGTGAGCTGGAGATTGGCAGGGAATCGCAGTGGCGTTACGGATTTGTCGAGGGTTCTAAGGGGTTCTGTGGAGTAACGCCCGAGCTGCTCCTGCGGGTGGAAGGGTGCCGGCTGGAAACGATGGCGGTCGCCGGCACTGCAGCATCGGGTGAGGAGACGTATTTTTCCTTCGATCAAAAGGAAATTCGTGAGCATGAGATGGTTGTTTCTTTCCTGACTCATGAACTCGAACAACTAGGCAATGTCGAACGGGGGCCGCGCGAACTGGTTTGTGCTGGAGGGGTCACGCACTTTCGGTCCCGGGTTGGTGTCGACCTCGATCATGCGATCGGCATGCGTCGGCTGGTGCGTTTGCTCCATCCAACGCCGGCAGTCGGCTGTTTTCCTCGGCGCAGTCAGTTGGTAGCGGTTCTTGCGGCGATGCGTGCCGAGGTCGGATGCCCGGTGGCGTTCGGCGCGCCGTTCGGTGTGATGCACGAGGGTGTCTTCCACTGTGTGATTGCAATTCGTGGCCTGTTCTGGAAGGACGATGAAATCAACCTTCCATCTGGTTGCGGGCTGATTGCGGAAAGCAAACTCGAGAGGGAATGGGCGGAAATGACTTTGAAGCGCGACGCGGTGAGGAAGATCTTCGGGCTGGGCAGCTACGATCATCAGTGAGTTGTGATGAGGGATGGCGATACTGAGGCGGAAGGCCTGGGACTGGGTGTTGCAGTTGCAGAAAAGTTGCTGGCTATGGGTGTCAGTGAGGTAGTGATTGCCGCAGGGGCCCGTAATCTTGAGATTGCCGTCGCCATATGGCGTGCCAGGAATCTGCACTGTTGGCATCACTTCGAGGAACGGTGTGCTGGTTTTTTCGCGCTTGGGCGATCAAGGGCCAAGCATTCCATCGGTAGGCCGGTGGCGGTTCTTACAACTTCGGGTACTGCAGCGGCTGAATTGCTTCCGGCAATGATTGAAGCGTATTACCAAGGCGTTGCGCTGATCGCGGTGACTGCGGACAGGCCCGCTGATTACCGGGGAACGGGTGCCCCGCAGGCGATCGAACAACGTGCGCTTTTTGGTCGCTATGCGGACTGGTATGATGTCGACGACATCGATGGATTGGCGCTGATACCGACCACCATGCCGAGTGGGCCGCTGCACTTGAATGTCTGCCTTGAGGAACCTTCGGGGTCGCTGTTGAAAGGGCTTCCAGCATTGGCCGCGGAGCCTGTCATAACGGTTCCGGCATTGCGGGTTTTTGAATCCCCAGTGGTGGTGGAGGATTTTTTCGGGTCGACACCACTGGATCGTTGCCTGGTGATCGTGGGGCCGGTTGCACCGGGACAAGGAGGCGCGGTGGCGGAGATTGTCGAGCGGGCTGATTGCCCGGTTGTTGCTGAGGCGATTTCCAATCTGCCATACAGTGAGTGCCTTGCCCGGCGATTGGTCCCTGCGTCCGATGTGCAGCTCGGCAAGATCGATAAAATTCTTCGCATCGGGGGAATTCCGACGTGTCGTTTGTGGAGAGACCTGGAGAAAAATGTATTGGTCGAAGTGGCACACCTGACGGATCTACCATTTACCGGCCTGGCAAGAAGCAGCCAGATTCTGGGTGGTCTGCCCCCTTTTGAAGTATACAAGGGCCGGGACGATGATCAGGCTGCTGGGCAGATCGGGCTCTCAACCTCCGGCTGGGAGCGGGAGTTGGCGGTTCGTACCGGGGAGTTTCCCGACAGCGAGGTGGCGATGCTGCAGGCACTCGCCACGTTGATTCCGCGTGGGGCGCTGGTTTTTTTAGGTAATTCTCTGCCGATCCGGGAGTGGAATACCATCTTTCCGCTTGGCAAGCACCGATGCTTTGCCAACCGCGGAGCCAACGGGATAGACGGCAATCTGTCGACGTTTCTCGGGCTGGCAGCACGTGATGAGCCCGAGGCGTGGGCGATCATAGGAGATCTCACAGCCTTGTATGATCTGGCTGCATGTTTTGTCCTCTCTCAGATGGGTTTTTCCGGGCGTCTGCGTATTGTCGTGGTAAATAATGGAGGTGGAAAAATTTTTTCGAGGCTGCCTGCCCTCGAAGATGATTCAACAGGATCCGGCAGTTCGGGGCGTTTGCTTGTGGAAAACCGTCATGAAGCCGATTTCTCGGCGATGGCGGGCCTGTGGCGCATTGCGTATCGTCGTATGGCGAGCACTGTCGCATTGCAGGATATTGGTGAGGGGGCTGTTGAACTCTGGGAACTCCTGCCTGACCCGGTGCAGTCTGAGGCATACTGGCAGTCTCGAGTATGAGTGTCGTCGCGGTGCACGGTGCGCTTGGCCAGCCAGCTGACTGGCGTGGGGTCATTGCATGCGGAGTCGAGGAAATGGATGCGGTCGATCTGTTTTCATCGGAATTTGTCAGTGCCGCTCCGGAATCTGGTTTGATGTCCGCGGGCAGGCAGATCGCGGATCGATGGGGAAACTCGGGCAGGAATGTGCTTGCCGGGT
>JBDQJG010000219.1:0-3017 GCA_040263955.1 Verrucomicrobiales bacterium | reverse complement strand
GCGGGGTTTGAGGGGGTGCATGCGTCGCCTGCCCGGGCTCTCGTGGACGCGCGGTCACGCCTGCTTTTCAGGAGCGGACAGGAAGAAAAATGAAAAAAAGGAATTTTTCTAAATCCAGTTTCGATCCGTTGGCGAATTCAGAAATAGACCGGCGCCTTTCGGTGCCGGCTATTTATCAACTAGTAAATCGTAAACGTAACCTCCTAGAACCATGAAAAAAACATTCCTCTCTCTCCCTGCTGCCGCCCTCACGTTGGCATTGTCGGCGGGACTCTCCTTCGCCGATGATCACAAAAAACAGGATATCGTCGATACAGCCGTTGCCGCCGGCAGCTTCAAGACCCTCGCCGCTGCCCTGCAGGCCGCTGACCTGGTCGATGCGCTCAAAGGCGATGGCCCTTTCACCGTTTTTGCTCCTACAGACGAAGCGTTCGCCAATCTCCCTGAAGGCACGGTGGAAAGCCTGTTAAAACCTGAGAACAAAGATCAGTTGGTCAACATTCTGACCTATCACGTGGTCAGCGGGAAGGTGCCGGCGAAAGTGGCGGTGACCCTCGATGAGGCCACCGCGCTCAACAAAAAAGTTATCTCGGTGACCAAGAAAGACGGCGGGTTGTTTCTCAACGATTCCAAAGTTGTGAAGACGGACATCATGTGCAGCAACGGTGTCATTCACGTGATCGACGCAGTGTTGCTCCCTCCGGCTGAAGGCGAAGCCTCCTCCGCGCCTTCCGGTCCGGCCCGCGAACTGGTCGAAATGGCCATCGCCAAGGGTGCGCCGCTCTACAATCACGGAAACCCTGAAGCCTGCGCTGCGATTTATGAAGTCACGGCCCATGCACTCATGGCCATGCCGGAAGAAATGGTCACGGCGCGTGATCGGGAAATGTTGAATCGGGCGATCGCCGCCGTCAGTCACAGTCACTGCAAGGCGACCAACGCCTGGACATTTCGCAGTGCCTTTGATGGCATGATGATGACCTCTCGTTGAGACTGAAACTGCTACCTACGGAGGATTGAGTTCGACAACCCAACATCAAGAGCCAATCCTCCCCAGGGTGGCGCTCGGCGAGCCGAAGGCGATGGAGCAATGCATCGCCTCCTACGGTGGTCTCGTCTGGAGCATTGCCCACAAGTATTCCCGATCTCATTCCGATGCTGAAGACCTCGCCCAGGAAATCTTTACCGCCCTATGGCGAAGTGCCTCCCGGTTTGACGAGTCGGCCGGATCGGAAACGACTTTCATCGGGATGCTGGCTCGCCGCCGGGCGATCGACTGGCTCCGGAAGCAGGGGCGTCGACCGGATTTTGAACCGCTCACCCCGAATGATGCAGAGATGAGCACCTTTTCCCACCAAGGGGCCGCGAAGATCGATCACGGGATCGTCATGGGCGCCCTGAAACGACTTCCCGAAGAAACCCAGGAATTGTTCCGGTTTCACTTTGAACGGGGTCTGTCCCACTCCGAGATTGCGGATCAGACCGGAATGCCCCTTGGAACGGTGAAGACACGGCTCCGATCGGGACTCTTGGAACTGCGAACTTACATGAAACGGCTCGACCCACAGCCGAACACCTCGCTATGAATTCGCCGAACAAACAAGAACGATTCGAGTGGCTCGACGCGGGCCGTGCTCTCGGCGACTTGAGTCCGGAGGAGGAGGCTGAATGGAAGCCTCTCGCCGAGGTTGTCAGTGAGGAAGATGGCTCTGATGAACTTTCCGAGTTTTCCCTCGATGCCATCGTCGCCACGCTTGAGCAGGGCCTTAGTCCGGCTGTTTCTCTGCCCGAAGAACTCAAGGATCAAATCAGTGCCGGGGCCAAGGACTTTCATCAGCCGGCTGATAGAGAAGTCACGAAGGGTGAAGTGATTGTGAGGGGCGACCAGGCTGAAGAGGAAAACGAGAACATCCTTCGTCCTTCCTTCTGGTCACGGCCCGCGATCGGTTGGGCGGCCGCTGCCGTTCTCGCACTTCTCCTGATCGTTCAGAGTCGCCCTGATGGTGGCGGTGGAGCGGATGCTCCTTCGCTCGTTGAACAAGTGGAACGTGATCCCGATCTCCTCAGGCGCCCCTTTGCCGGCACGGGTGAAGAGGCTGACCCGGTGGGAGAGGTTCTCTGGAGTGACACTCAAAAGCAGGGGGTCATGTTGCTGGGCGGTTTGCCGGAGAATGATCCCACGGTCAGCCAGTATCAGCTCTGGATCGTCGACCCGGCCCGAGACGACGTGCATCCCGTTGACGGTGGTGTCTTTGACATTCCGGCATCGACTTCCGGACCCGTAGTCGTCCCCATCGCGGCCACGCTGCCTATCGTCGATCCCGCTGCCTTCGTCATCACCGTGGAACAACCCGGTGGGGTCGTGGTTTCCAAGCAGGAGCAAGTCGTCGCGATCGCGAAATCGTGATCGGGAAATTGCACCCCCTCAAACCCCGCAGGACCGGCGCCCCGATAAAAACCCTTGAATAAGCAAATTCCTATCAATGATCTAACTTTGCGATTTCTGCGAACAACTAAGTAAAACACTAATGTCCCACTGAGGGACGCCTAAAGATAATGAAACTCCACAATCTGATGAAATTTTTATTCACCACACTCTTCATTCTTTGCCATGGAATTTGCGTGGCGCAGGATTTACCTGGCAATCAAAAGAAAGCCAATACGCTGACTGTGAAACAAGCTGCGGAAATTGTTAAGAAGGCGAATGAAACACGGCAACGTGAACTAGACCTAAGCTGGCTGACGTCAATTGATCAAGATGTTGCCAGGGAGTTGTCTCATTACAAGGGCCTTAGGATCTTACTTGGTGGCCTGACTTCAATTGATGCGAATGTGGCTCATGAACTGACGAAACGTCAACCTGGTGGGCAGTATGCAGCACCAACCAAAGTCCTTAGTCTGAATGGTCTGACTTCGATTACCAAAGATGTGGCGCACGAACTGGTTAAGAAGGCGAATGAAACGCAGCAAGGTCAACTAAACCTTAACTGGCTGACCTCCATTGATCAAGATGTTGC
>JBDQJG010000218.1:0-3067 GCA_040263955.1 Verrucomicrobiales bacterium | reverse complement strand
TGCTCTTGCGGCTCCGGCGCGGACTCTTCCGCGACCTCCGGCTCGGCAGTCGGTTCCTCCTCGGCCAGCGGAAGATCGGTGTCGACGAGCTCGGCCTCGTTGGGTTGTGTGGCGGGTTCGGACGATTCGGACTGATCGAGTTCTTCAGGTTCCTCGGTAACTTGCTTCGGGGGCGCTTCTGCCTCGGTTCCCGCGATCGATTTTTCCGGCTGCGCGGCCAGGTCTTCAGTGGTCCGGGTGGCAGCGCGCACCTCGGTGGGTCGCACCACGACCGCAGGAAGAACAGGCTGTTCTGCGATCTCTGCCTCGGGTGTTTCATCGGCCCCTGGAGTCGCCAATGGTGGTTGCTCCGGATCGGACGGAGGGAGTTGCAGTGACCAGATTTCGACGACGCGATTGCGGGAGAGATCGCTCCGATCGAAGCGGTCGGTTGATCCGAGGTAGGCGGCTTCCAACGGGATCGTTGGTGCCAGATTGTCCCGCATGATACGCACGACACTGAGCGCGCGTTTTTCGGAGATCGTTTTATTTTGCTGGGGCGTGCCGGTGGTATCGGCGTAACCGACAATCACCAGTCCCTCGACCTCGTCACCCAGAAGCCGGGCCATCTGGGCAATCTGTTTCGCGATTTCCTCGCTGATCCATGTGGCACCGTAGCCGAAACCGATGCGGCGGCGCAGGAGAACCTCGTAGCGGGCTTCGACTTCTTTATGCAGGATCTCGAGTTGTGGTTCGATACCCGGTTTTGCGGGTGCATTGTGGATGGCGAGCAATGCTCGGAACAGAGAAGCGGCCCGCGGGCTCAGGTCAGCGGCCTCCTTGAGAATGGGATGCTTGTCGGGTGGGGCACTGCCAGAGCCCGTCTCGACGGATTGCCCGGTGAGTGCCGCAAGCGTCGGCATGACTTCAGGCGGCCCGGTGGGAATGCGCACTGGTTGAGTTGGCGTGGCTTCTTCCAGCGCAGGCGCGGCGGTTTCGGGGGCCCTTCGAATCGCGGCAGGCCGCGCGACGAGCGCGGACAGGACTGGTGGCTCAGAGGTGATGGCATCGATGACTGTCTCGCTCGCCTCTTGCGTGGCGATAGTTCTCTCTGGCTCGGGTTCTCTCTCCGGCTCGGCTTCCCCGCCGGCATTGCCCGTTTCCGGGGATTGGCCTTGGTTCGACGGAAGCATTTGCGGGTCGGCCTCGGGAGCGGGGGTTCCTTCCAGGGCGGACGATTGCTCCTTTTCCGCGTTTGTCGGGTTGGCGCCGATGGCGATTTCCTGCGGCTGATGCGTGCGAAATTTCGCCGTGACCGAGTCCCAGACAGGTGTGCAGCGAAAGAGTCCCACGAGGACGAAGATTCCCGTGGTGACAGAGACGATAACCGAGGAGATTTCCTCTTTCGTCAATGACTCGTTCTCATGTGGCATGCCGCGTGGGAGTGTTGCAGTCCTTTGAGAGTTCCTCTAGTTCAAAAACATCCGGCATGATGAACCGGGAGGAAGCATGGTTCTTCCTGATTGCGTCGGTTCACTGGAAGGTTCCCGCGGAGAACTGCTCGATGATGTGCTCGGCGTTAAAAGGACCGTATTCCTTGTTTCTATTGAAAGGATAAACGAAAAATTTCATCGAGTCAGGGAAATTTCGGGCTTTCCGGAGGCCGTCTCCTTCGGGCTGTTTTCAGCCTGTTCGGAGCCGGTATCGGAGTTTCATCCGGGGCGCATGCTCAAGCATCATCGCATCGGGAGTCTGCCGCTGCTCGTCGCAGGCGGTCAAGCATGGTGGTGCCCAGTCCGCGATCAGGAATTGGTTCGACGATGATTTCGTCCGCCCCGGAAGCGTCTGCACACCGCAGCGCATAGAAAAAGCGCACGGCGGCCTCGGGCAATTTGCCGGAGCCCGGACTGAGAACAATGACCTGCCGCCACGGATGCAAGGCGAGGAAGCCGTCGGCTTCTTGGCCACGATAGCTGATCAGGGTGTATTGCCGGCTTGCCACAGGCTCGAAGTCGCCGGCTTTGTCAAGCAGGCGCAGCGGGGTCAGGGGAGCATAATGACTGGCCAGATTGCCGGGACTCTCGGCGGCCTGCGTTTCGTCCAAGTGGCGTGATGAATGCTCGAAAAGAACCCGACCGAAGGGGCGGAGATCCTCTTTCGAGAGAGCACCGGGTCGGAGAACATGCAGATCGGGTTTGCCCGGTTTGGTTCCTTTTTCGATGCGGATGATTGTCGATTCGAGCCCGAAATGACTGCCCCCGTCATCGAGTATCAGTGGAATGCGCCCCTCGAGCTCTTCCCTCACGGCACTTGCCGAGGTTGCACTGATACGGCCGAAGCGGTTTGCACTCGGGGCGGCCAGGGGTTTGCCGAGTGCCTTGATAACGGCGCGGAAAATCGCATTCGAACTCATGCGCAGGGCGACATGCGGGAGACCTGCGGTGGCGAGGTCGGGAATTTCCGATCGCTTCGGAAGCAGGAGTGTCAGCGGTCCCGGCCAGAGGCGGCGTGTCATGAGATCCACCGTGTCGGCAATTTCCTCGGGCACATCGGCATAGACGCCCAGGCTCTCCCGCGTCGGCAGGTGCACGATGAGCGGATCGGTCGTCGGCCGTCCCTTCGCTGTGAAGATTCTCTGCAGCGCTGGCTCTTGCGTGGCGTCGGCCGCCAGGCCGTAAACGGTTTCCGTTGGCAGGGCGACAACATCGCCGGCGAGCAGCAGGTCAGTGGCGCGTTCGACGGCATTGCGCAGCCGGTCGGGGGTATCTGTGGGTAGAATTTCCGTCATGGTGGCGGGGCGTAAGTCTTGCATGGCGTCCATTTGCTTCAACTACTAGACTGTCACCCATGGAACGCGTGCAGGGAAGCAATGTACTGATGATCGGGTTCATGGGTAGCGGCAAGACATCGGTTGGAAAAGAGCTTGCGCGCATGCTCGGATTTCAATTTGTCGATACCGACGAGGAAGTCGTGCGGCTGGCAGGTGGGCGGCCGGTCACACGAATTTTCGAGGAAGAGGGCGAGGCGAAATTCCGTGAGATGGAAGCTGCCGTATTTGCCGCCCTCGCCGGAGCGAACAATCTTGTTG
>JBDQJG010000217.1:0-3085 GCA_040263955.1 Verrucomicrobiales bacterium | reverse complement strand
CAGCGCTTTCGAGGGCTTCGAGATCGCCGGGCGGCCCGCGCTGGTCACCGTGCGCGGTGAGGTGGTGGCGCGGGACGGTACCTTTGTCGGCACCATGGGCCGGGGAAGGCTGTTGCGGCGCTGATCCCTGACGAGCGGGCAGGGATGAAAGAATCGTGGGTTCATTGCCGGGCAGGGTGCAAGCTGCGCCAGGTCGAGCCAAACCGGACGAGAACCATGCTTGCCGGAACCAGTCTGTGCGAGAAGCACGACAGCATCTGATCCACCCAAACTTTGGCGGCGGTGCGTTGAGCGCACTGCGGGATTGGGATGCCTCGCTATGATTCCGAATCGGAAGGACCCGGTATATCGTGTCGCCGGGGGAAGAAAAAGCCCGCCTTATGGAAGGGGCGGGCACCCGGCGGCTTCACTGGAATCCTGGTTGACCACGCGCACACCTGCGAGGGCGTGGGCATGGTCCCGATGATTTGGGTGATCCTGAAGCGTCCGAGCAATTTTAAACGTATCAAATTTCGTGATGCAGGACGAGATCTTTTTTCGAAATCGCGCATTTTTTTTTCATCCGGGCAGGCGCATTGCGGTTCTGAAAGTCAGCCGTTGCGATCCTTCCAGACCCCGACTTTCACGAGTTGTTGTTCGGCCTGTTTTGCCCATCCCCGGTTGGCCGCGGGGCTGGCCGGGCTGGGGTGGAGGATGCGTCCGACCCGAGTGCCGGCCTCGCCGCGGGCGGCGACCGCCTCGCGGGCCCGCTCCTCGGCAAAGCTGCCCACGCCGATGATCCAGGCCGGCTCGAGGATGCGCAGGAGTTCCTGCAGGTGGTGGTCACAGGCATCAAGAAGTGGTGCCCGCTCGCTGGCCGGAAGTTTGTCAGGCGTAAGGTTTTTCCCTGATTCGCCGGCGAACAGCAGCGGGCAGTAGTTGGCGACGAAATGGTTGGCAAAGAAGGCTTCTGGTGACGTGAAGCGGTCGGCAAACAGTCCCCAGAGCCGTCGTCCGCTGACCTCCGAGCGGCTGCAGGCAAAGCCCTCGATCGGGCGCTTGGGGTGTTCCCGGGTGGGACGATCGACTTCTCCCTGGAGCCCGAGCCAGTCGCGCACGGCTGCAATCTCCCCGAACGGGATGCCGGTCTGGGCCATCCCGAAGGGCCCGGGATTTATACCGAGGAACAGGACGCCCCCGCGGCAGGAACCATAGCGCTGCAGGTATTCCCGGTGAATGTTCCAGGCATAGTCGAGTGGATTGTAAACATGGGTGACCGGCGATGAAAAGTGCAGGTCATTGGCGGCCGCACTCAGGCGCGAGGCGGCAGTGACGAGTGCATGGCTGCTGGTCTCCGGCATTGGTGCTGCTTTATAGCCCCGGCATCTTCCGGCGTCGACTTTTTCCAGTAAGGCGACGAGCCGCGATGAGGGGCATCGGTTGGTCTCCGGCGGGCACCTCGATGAACGATTTCGCGGAAGAAAGGGTTTGCCAATTGCCGGGATTTACGGTTTGTCCTCGGGTTATGACTACAGCAGCAGAAGCCACAGACGCAGCATCAGTGCCGAACATCTGGCAGGGGAGCCTGCCGAGGATCGGAATCCGCCCCACCATCGACGGCAGGTTGGGAGGCGTGCGCGAGTCGCTCGAGGAACAGACCCAGAAACTGGCGCGCTCGGTGGAGAAGCTGCTGACGGAAAACCTGCGCTACCCGAACGGCCAGCCGGTCGAGTGCGTGGTGGCCGAGCCCTGTATTGGTGGAGTGGCCGAGGCGGCCGCCACCGAGGAGTTGTTCCAGTGTGAGAACGTCGGAGTCTCGCTGACGGTGACGCCCTGCTGGTGCTACGGCTCGGAAACCATGGATATGGATCCGCTGCGCCCCAAAGCGGTGTGGGGATTCAACGGCACCGAGCGCCCGGGGGCGGTCTACCTGGCAGCGGTGCTCGCAGGTCACACCCAGAAAGGCATTCCGGCATTCGGCATTTACGGCCGTGATGTGCAGGAGGCGGGCAATCCGGAGATTCCTGCTGACGTGCAGGAAAAGCTGCTGAATTTCGCGCGTTGCGGGCTGGCCGTGGCACTCATGCGCGGTAAGGCCTACCTTTCGATGGGCGGCACCTCGATGGGGATCGCCGGATCGGTTGTTGACCAGGGCTTCTGGGAGAAGTGGCTCGGCATGCGGGTCGAGGACATCGACATGACCGAGTTCGTGGGCCGGATGCGCAAGGGGCAGTATGATGAGGACGAGTATGAGCGCGCGCTTGCCTGGGTGAAGGAACATTGCCCGGAGGGCAAGGACTACAATGCCCCTGACCAGGTGCGTGATCGCGAGCAGCTCGATTCCGAGTGGACAGACAGTGTGAAGATGGCGCTGATCGCGCGGGATCTCATGGTCGGCAATCCACGGCTCGGCGAGATGGGTCTCGGCGAGCAGGCGCAGGGACACCAGGCGATCGCCGCCGGTTTCCAGGGACAGCGCCAGTGGACCGACCATTTTCCCAATGGTGATTTCCTCGAGGCCATCCTCAATTCCTCCTTCGACTGGAACGGCCGAAGGGCACCCTACATCGTCGCCACCGAGAACGACGCGCTCAACGGCGCGACCATGCTTTTCGGGCACCTGCTGACCAATACGGCGCAGATCTTCGCCGACCTGCGCACCTACTGGAGCCCGAAAGCTGTGGCCGAGGCCTGCGACGGCTACCAGCTCGAGGGGGCCGCGCAGGATGGCTTGCTCCACTTGATCAATTCGGGGCCGGCAGCGCTGGATGGCACCGGCCAGCAGTCGGCGGCCGACGGTCAGCCGACCATGAAGCCTTTCTGGGAGATCAGCGAGGACGAGGTGGCGCGTTGCCTGGAGGCGACCACCTGGCATCCGTCGATCACCGAGTATTTCCCCGGTGGCGGCCTGAGCACGCGTTACTGCACGCGTGGTGGCATGCCTGCCACAATGACACGGATCAACCTGGTGGCGGGCCTTGGCCCGGCCCTGCAGATTGCGGAGGGCCACACCATCGAGTTGCCCGACGCGGTGCACGATGTGCTCGACGAGCGCACCAACCCGACATGGCCGACGACCTGGTTCGCGCCGATTCTCACCGGCAAT
>JBDQJG010000216.1:0-3158 GCA_040263955.1 Verrucomicrobiales bacterium | reverse complement strand
GTACTCACGCTGATAGCTGACCCCATCATGTTTATAAGAAACGTGGGCGATGGCTTCGTTCAGGTTGAGTGACCGGCGGTAGTTCTCCACCTTGTCCTGGTTCAGGTCGAGATAGACCTCGGCAAAGCCGGTCAGCCCCCCATTGCCGTAAATCCCCTTGTTGTGGAGTGTTTTATCTGCGATCTGGATGCGCTCGGTATCCGTGCGCCCGAAGACACACACCCCGGTATAGCCGTTGCCGATCGGATGCGACCATCGTTCCCAGTCCCGGTCATAGGACTTCGGTCTGTTGCTGGACTTGGTTGCCTCCCATTGACTCCTGCCGCCGTTCGGCGCGGGTTCCGGTTCCCAGAGCTCGTAGGCTCTGGGGGAGGCAGTGACGAATGCGGGGAGGATGAGGCAAGCAGCCAGCAGGCAGTGGAGTTTCATAGTCGAACAAAAGTAACGCCGAACAGCGGGGTAATCTTCCAACTGTTTGCGGTCTTTGCGTGGCAGCCTTCAGGGACCGCTGTCCTGCTGGTTGCGGCACTTTCGGCGCAGAGGCATGAAATTGGTTACTCGGCGTGCGCATCTTGCGCTTCCAGTTCGATGGACTTGTCGATGTCGTCCTGGAAGATTTTCTGGAATTCCTCTACGGACAGGGTGCCGCCGGGGTAGAGCAGGGGGGCGGTGTAGGTTCCGCCGGTCCAGCGCAGGTTGCGCAGCTGGCGTGTGCCCGGCCAGGTGCCTCCGCTTGAGATCGTCTCCGGCTCGCCCGGCAGCCTGTGCAGGCCGGCCACGATCTGCAGGTCGGTGATTCCCTGCCAGCTTGTCGGGATGGCGGGGATATCGGGGCTCCTGGGCTTGAGGTCGGAGAGCGCGATGGTGACGGTCTGCCAGTCATCGGTCTTCGCGAGTGGTTGGATACAGTAATAGCTGCTCTTTGGCAGGCCGGCATAGGCGCCCCAGTTGTTGACATCGAAAGTCATGAGGAAATGGCCTCCCTGGGGATCCTTGACATCGATCGACAGACTGGCCCCGTCCGGGCCACGCCATTTCGGGTCGGTGAGCTTGCGGGTGCCCGCCTGGGCGTGATGGGTATTAGGCCAGCTGATCCGATACCAGTCACCCCAGTCCTCGAAGGATTCCTGGATCATACGTTCCGGGCGATCTGTTTGCTGCACGCCGGCGGCCTTGAGGGCAGGGGGATCGAATGCTGCTTCCCAAGTGCTCACCAGGAAGGTTGGCGGAGAGTCAGGTAAATGGGGTGCTCCGATCAAGGGTTTGGGTTGCGGATACTCGACATTGGCCATCACGAACAGGGGCATGTCGGTGCTCAGGATCGGCAGATGCGCTTTCCAGCTGTCTCCGAAGCGGGCGGTGGCCGCACGACGCCAGAAGCGCGTCAGGGAGTGCGGATTGATGCTGTAGTAGATCTCGACGCGCTGCACCTGGTCGGCGCGATCCGGCACTACCGCGGCGACGGGGATGCCATTAGAGGTCTGCAACTCCACAGCCAGCTCCGGTCGCGCGGGAAACGTGCCTTCGCCCTTGAGGATGGCATCGAAGAAGCGCAGGCGGGTAAATGCCGACTCCGCGACATGGCGATGGTTGAGATGGGGTGAGATGCTGAAGTGCACCAGCGAGGGATCGGCAATGACCTGCCAGTTCGTGTTGAGGTCATCATAGATGCAGTTGAAATCATTCTGAGGGGTTTGGCCGAGAATCGGGCAGGCCAGGTTCCGCAGTGATGCGGTGGCGTCGATCGTCCCCGAATACAGCTTGTCCTTAACCCTCTGGTCAGCGGAGGCCCCGGGCCGGGCGAGGTTCGCTGCCTGGGTGATGCCTGCTCCGCCACAGGATGGCACCGCCGCCTTGATGCGGGAATCGAGTCCGGCGACCTGCCCGGTGATCGTGCCGCCCATGGAGTGGCCGTAGACGCCGAGCTTATCGGCATCGACCACTGCCTGTTGCTCGAGAAACGTCAAACCACGGCGCGTGGCCAGTGTCAGGATGAACCAGTTGTTGTTGCGCGGGCTGTAGACGCTCTCGGCCGTCTTGTCATCCGGGGTCAGTTTGAAGTAGTGGCTTACGTGCTTCTGGGTGGGGTCGATTGCAGCCCAGTCGGTTCCCGGCTCGCCGGGTTTCTGGTCGGCGAGTTCGCGCCCCCCCCAGTTAAGCGCGATCGAGGCGTAGCCATTGGCGGCATCCACCATGACGGTGGTCTTGTCCGCCCGTTGTCCGCCGCCGTGCACCTGCACCAGTCCGGGCACCTTGCCGCCGGCATCCAATGGGCAGGCGTAGTAGGCCGCGATCCGGCTGACCTCTCCCTTGAAGGTGCCCACCGTGAAGGTGAGCATCTGCACTTTCAGTCTCTTGTCGCGGTAGGTTTCGTCCCACTCGTGGACGACCTGCACATCGAGGGCCTCCGCACGTGGGTCGTAGCCGTCCCAGAGCTCCTCCACGCTCTGGGGGACCTTGCCGGACACCACAGGTGGCAGGGAATTGCCGAGGGCAGAGGCGGCAAGGCTCAGGGCAGCAAATACAGTTAGCGGAGCAATGCAAAGGCCCGGTGTCTTGTCTTTCATTTCGTGTCAGTCGCTGGTGCCGAGATTACGGGGTTGGATCGCACGTCTTTCAGCCATTCCCTGTGCAGGGCCAGCAGGCGTGCTGCCATTTGCAGGCGCGGCGTGCATGCCGGCAGACCGATGCATGAGGACACGACTCCCTGCTCTGCCATCGTGGACGAGTTTCCTCGAGCGGCGCATGCGATGCCTGCTTGGACTCATGCCGGATCTCACGGGATTCATTCCCGGTAGTCGGCGCCGGTCAGGCTCTCTTCCACGCCCTTCTGCCACTCGCGGAGTTGCGCCCGCATGGTGGTGACGATTTCCGGGTGCTTGGAGGCGAGGTCAGTTGCCTCGCCCGGGTCGTTTTGCAGGTCGTAAAGTTCCGCGTCCTGCCCGCCGTTCTTGTCGGGCCGAGGCAGGTAGAGCTTGAACCGGTTGTCGATCAAGGCCGCCTGGGTGGCGAATACTGCCGGATCATCGAGAGCCTCGGGATGTCGGTAGTTTTCGAAATTCCACGTCCTGCCCTTGCCTGCCTCGATCATGGTCTTCTGCCGGGTTGTGAAGGTGATCATTTCGGTCAGGTTCGAATCCTCGATCCACGGCTCGTTG
>JBDQJG010000215.1:0-3167 GCA_040263955.1 Verrucomicrobiales bacterium | reverse complement strand
TAAGTCTTCTCCTGGAAACATCAATCAATCCGCCCGAACCGGAGAGTTCGGATACTATTAAATTATCATAACTATCGTGAATACTTACTGACACTAGTCCGCCGTTCACGGTCAGGGGGCCGTTCGCACCAATGCCGCCATTTTCGAGGCCAAGTGTACCATTATTGACCGTCACGCCTCCGGTGAAGGAATTATTGGTCGAAAGGTTGAGCTGGCCCGTGCCGTTCAAGACCAGGGAACCCGAGCCGCTGATGAGGCCGGTGAGTGTTTGGGTGGCGGAGCTGTTGTAATCCAGGATGCCGTCGTTGGTGATCGTTCCTGCGTAAGTGCCACTACCCAGCTTGCCGGCTCCGCTGACGCGCAGTGTTGACGAGTTATATACTTCAAGAGAGCCAGCGAAGGTGTTGACGCCGGAGAGGTCGAGCGTGCCGCCATCGTATAATCGGAACGCTCCCGGCGTAGCGGTACGATCTGCAAGAACGGCACTGATGGAAAGTGTGTTAGATCCTATAAGCCTGAACTGATTCGTGGCAATGCGTAATTGTCCTCCTCCCGCGCTGTCAGAGATGGTTGCATTCTCAGTTAAAGTGATCGTGTTTGCGCTTCGAAGAAGGATGAAGATGTTCCCATTCAGGTCCAGATCATAAGTGCCCCCCCCGTTGGCAGGCCTGAAGTCGAGTGAGCCGAATTGGAAATTGTTCTGGGTCACTGTGACTGTTCCCGTAGAACCCGCAGTTCCTGTTCCAAAGACAAGGTCCTCACCGAATGGATTCGTGCCAGTAACTGTCGTGTTCGTGGCTCCGCCGTCTTGAGTCCAGTTGCTGGTGCCAGTATCAAGATTGCCCGATCCTTCAGTGATCACGCTGTCACCACTGGTCGGGTCCCAGAAAAAGTCAGTCTGCGCCTGGGCACTGATAGTAGCCGCCACCAAAAAACCTGCAATCAACAGCACAACCCACAAACCCCAAAACGATACAACAATCCTGTCACTGCCAGAAAGCGATCTATCCATTTCGGGGTGTTGCGCAGGGTTTGGCACGATAAAAGAGAGGGGAAGTAAAAAACCCCCGCATCGCAGTTTGGAGAGAATAATTGCCGTTGGCAATGGGAAATGTGAAAAAAAATGCGTTTATGAGGAGATAAACCGGCTTAAGCCGCTGTTGGAGGTTTAAGGTGGTTAGATTTTTGGATTCAAGTTTTCAGGTGATTCAATGAGGGCACCGAGCACCGAGCAAGGTAGCGCGCCATCGCCGAGGGCGCCGCGCCGAGGAGTGAGGGGTCCATGCTGAAGAGTGAAAGCCGGGCAAAGGAGGAACAGGAACCACGAAAGGAACGGAAAGGGAAGGCGACCAAGCAGGCGAGGGTTTTTCCGCGAATGATCGCCAATGGGCGCGAGTCGAAGGCAATCGCTATCGGGATTGAAAGGCGTCGGCTCGAGTAGCGCGATTTTAGCCGACAACCGTAGGAAGTGGTGCGACCGGAGATGGACTGTGCTGCAAGCGCAGCCCGCAGGGCGACCGAGCGTGGTGGTGCTCGGTGCTGGGTGGTCAGTGGTTGGTCCGTGCAGGCGGGGGCGGCGAAGCCATCTCACGGAGACGAACTCTCCGCCCGGCTCCCGAGCAGGCCGTGGACGTCGTCGGCGAAGCGGTTGAGGAAGCGGTCGATGAAGGCGTGTACGGAAAGCTGCGGGTCATCGACCAGCGGGGTCAGGTCGAGGGCATACCAGACTTTTTCCGCGCCGTCGGCGTGGTGGGCATCGAAGAAGGTGGCATTGGCGCGCTTGCGGCCCTCCACGGCGAGGTCGTAGCGCTTGCCGCCGGCGATCTGCGAGTCGAAGGCGTTGGCCAGTGCATGCGCCAGGCGGCAGTCGCCGGAGACGTCGAGCGCGATCTTCTGGTCGTCGACGACCCAGTCGAGGCCACGCCAGACCTCGCAGCCGTAGACTTTTTCAGGGCGGTGCTCGGGTGGCAGCCGGCGCAGGGCGGCGAGCACCTGCAGAAGCACGGCGATGTGGGTGGGGTGCTTGTCGGCGGGCTGGTGGGTGTAGACGACTCGCGGGCGGGTGGCCTCGAGGATGGCGAAGAGGTCGTCGGCTGCCGAGTGGTCGGCGGGATCCTTGATCCGGGAACTCGGCTGCATGAGCTGGATCATGGCGCCGTAGCCGCCGACTGTGGCGGCCTTTTCCTGCTCCTCGATGCGCAGGGCCCGCATCTGGGCATCGCTGAGCTCGGCGTAGGCACCGCTGCGGGAGCTGCCGGCGCCGTCTGTGCAGGTCACCCCGCCGAACCACTGGGCCGGATCGTCGAAGCAGGCGAGGATGCCGTGCACGGCCATAAACTCGAGGTCGTCCTGGTGGGCGCCGATCCCGAGGTGGGTGACGCGGGACAGCGCCGATTGCCGGTCCATACCGTCGGGAACGAAGATACGGGCATCGGCTTCAGAAAACTGCAGGGAGGCGGACATGCTTGCTTGGGCAATACGGGCACCGGAAACAAAGAGCGGCATACCATGCGAGTTCTCTCGCCGATCGCAAGCAGTGAACACGCAGGTGAAGACAGTGCACGCATTCTGTGCGAGGCTTGCCCTTGGCGAAACAAACCCACAACAGTCTCCGTAACTCAAAACATGGAAGTTCTGATCCTACCCGATGAAGCGGCGGTGGCGCGCCGGGCAGCGGACATTGTCGAGGCCCAGATCGAGGCGCGGGTTGACTCGGTACTGGGCCTGGCCACCGGCAGCAGCCCGGTAGGATTGTACCAGGAGCTGGTGCGGCGGCACCGCCAACACGCGCTGTCGTTTGCCGAGGTGACCAGCTTCAACCTGGACGAGTATGTCGGCATCCCGCCCGAGCATGCGCAGAGCTACCGCAGCTTCATGAACCGGACCCTGTTCGACCACGTCGACATCGACATCAGCCGCACGCACGTGCCGCACGGCATGGCGGAAAACCCGCTGCAGGAGGGGCCGCGCTACGAGGAGGCCATTCGGGCCGCGGGCGGCATCGACCTGCAGGTGCTGGGCATCGGCAGCGACGGCCACATCGGTTTTAACGAGCCGACCTCCAGCCTGCATTCCCGCACCCGGGTGAAGACGCTGACGAAACAGACCCTGGAGGACAACGCGCGCTTCTTCGATCCGGAAGAGTTCCAGCCGCAACTGGCCATCAC
>JBDQJG010000214.1:0-3200 GCA_040263955.1 Verrucomicrobiales bacterium | reverse complement strand
CCATTTCTGATTCTTCCTGACGCGGACCTCGATTTCGTGGCAGATGACCTGTTGCAGTCAAAATTGTTTGTTTCTGGCCAGGTTTGTATCACTGCGAACCGGATTCTTGTTCCTCAATCGCTGGAGGCACCGCTGGCATCCCTGCTGGCTGAAAAGCTGCAGACGATGCGTGTTGGAAACGGTCTCGAGGAGGGGTCTGGGGTTGATGCCGGGCCGCTGATTCATTCCGGCGCGTGTTCTCGGGTATCGGCACTGGTGCGCGAGGCCCTGGCAGCCGGGGCTGAACTGGTGGCAGAAAATCATAGTTTCCAGGAAGATTCCGCCCTTCGCGGTGGTAGTTTCTTTCCGCCGACGATTCTCAAGGGTGTCACCGACGAGATGAAACTTTCTGCAGAGGAGATTTTCGGACCGGTCGTGCCCTTGTTGTCGTACCAGTCTGTTGATGAGGCTATTCGGCGCGCGAATGAGACACGTCACGGATTGGCAGCATACGTGTATGGCGAAGATCTTTCGTGTTGCCGAGCGGTTGCCAGCATGCTCGAGGTCGGCATTGTCGGCATCAATGAATGGCGACCTGTGAAGGCCGAGATTCCTTTTGGTGGAGTCAAGCAAAGTGGCATCGGTCGGGAAGGCGGCGAGGAGGGACTTCGGGAATTTCTCGAAACCAGAGTAATATCGACTCCCCGGCCTTCGATTCGAGACATTGGCAGTTGACTACGCTGGCGAAAAGTCTTCAGGCAAGCTCCTTAAGAAGAATCGCAGATTTACGCCCGGAGGCCTCGTAGATCTTTCTCCTCTCGGTTGGCAAATCAGAGATGCTGGCAGCCGAGAATCCTCCGACTTTCTGAAAAAATCCCCTGGCCTGGGTAGTCAATACAACCAGCCGGGACGCTCCCTGCTCCCGGGCTTTTTGCTCGGCATGAGCGATCAGACGCGCTCCGTGCCCCTGCCCCTTGTGACTTCGCCGGACAAAGAGACACGCGAGTTCGGCCGTTTCAGCAGAGTGTGTCGCCTGGTGCAAAGCAGCACAACCGATCGGGTTGCCGTCGACTTCGAGCAGGAAAAAGTCTCCAATATCCACAGCAAGATCCTCCCTCGAGCGCAATGCGATCTCTCCCTCTGCCATGGCACCCTCGATCAAGGTGAGAATTTCCGGAATGTCACCTTCATCCGCAGCTCGAATGAGTAGATACTCATCGGCGTGAACCATGATGCCGATACCCTCGTTGCTGAACAGTTCGGAGAGCAGCGACTCGGGATCCTTTGCATCGATGATATGCACGCGGGACACGTTGTCACTGCATGCGCGCGACGCATGACGCAACTTGGAGACCAGGCTCGGGTAGAGATTTCCCTCCTCTTGAATCCTTGCTGCGAGGCTATCGGCCTCAATCGCGGTGACTTGTCCGTTTCCGCTGGGGGTGAGGCTGCGGGGGCAGGGATCCTCGGTGAGAAAGAGAACTTTGTCGGCTGCTAATTCTCTGCCGATGGCGATGGCCACAGCATCAGAGTTCAAGCGCAAGGCCTGACCCGTGCGATCGTAAGTAAGCGGCTGAATCAGAGGAATGATCCCATCATCAAGAAGAGCACGAAGTCCGCGGGCGTCCACATTCTCGATGCGTCCAGTGTGGATCTGGTCGACGCCGCCGATAATGCCTGCGGGGTAGGCAGAGATGGAATTGGGTGCAGCTGCCCGCAAGCCAACGGTGGTAAGACTTCGCATCAACTCGGCAGACAGTCTTGAGATGGCGCTCAGGCAGACCTCCAGTGTCAGGTCGTCGGTCGGTCCCGTGCCATCGAGATCACTGGCACAGATGCCCTGTCTGCGTGCCGTTTCCTCGACCTGGTGACGTGCTCCGAAGACCAGGATGATCCGTATATCAAGGCTATGCAACGAAGCGAGATCGACCATGAGCTGGGCTTGCGCTGCGGAGGAAAGAATCGCTCCATCGACCGCGACGATGAAGGTCTGATTCTTGAACTGTGGGACGTAATGAAGAATCCCTCTGAGATCGGCGACTGGCATCCTTGTGTGGTTGATCCGAGTGATGGGATGCTCCGCGAGCGATGAGCGGTTGTCACGCTCAAGTTACGGCAAATCGATGGTTCTCGGTGTGACACTCTTGCAGCGGCCGTGAAGTGCCAGGCAAATCACTCGAATTGAATGCTGCGGCGTCGGCTTTTCCCTGATTGGCGCCGGCCCCCGTTGGCGTTCCTGATGTGATCAAAGATCGAGTCCGACCCCTCGCACTTGAGTTGATAGACGATTTGCATGAGCCGACCCAGCCGACCTGTTGGAAATCCTTTGCCGGCAAACCACTGAAGGTATTCCACCGGAAGATCGTAGAGCGGCATCCCATCCGGAGGAAAGGTTTTCGGGCCATATTTGCCAAATGGCATGGCCGTTGCAGCGATCGACTCCACTGCTTCCGCAAGCTCCCGTCTCAGTTCGAGAGAGGATCGCCGGGAGTCATCGCCAATTGCGGGATCGGAGCGTTCTTCAGTTTGAGAGAAATCAGGGGCGGGTTCCATGGCGGAGGAATGGGCGAATTGATCAAACAGGAGCGCCCCCGCAAACGAGGCGCCTTGTCTACAGTCTCAGTGGCAATCGTTTCGGAAACGTGGCACAGCCGGCATTCAGGCGGTTCCTGATGGGCAATTCTGGTGGGCAAAAAGGGTGCACCTGATTTTCAAATCAGGTAGGACGTGGTATCAGGTGGGATCTCGTTTTCTTCGAGTCGGGTTACCGTGGCTGAAAGTTCAGCCAATTGTTCCTTCAGACCCCTGATTTCATTGCGCATTTCCTCGAGAAGCTTCTCGAGTCGCGCGAGCCGATCCAGCTCTTCGCCCGTTACGTCGACCGGGTTTGTGGATGGCGCTGCTTGCGGCACGCTGGCATCGGAATTCTCGCTGGTTTGCTGAATCTTCGGGTCGGTTTCAGAGTGGCCACGGGCAATATCGCTGGCAAAGGCAGGACAGTCGGCAATCGTCATTTTTCGATTATCGAGACAATTGATAATGTTGTCGGTCTCCTTGATTTCACCTGAGGAGATAAATTCCTTGAGCGCTGCGATCGACGTCGGGCCATAGAGATAGTTGTCGTCGAGTTCCACCAGCCAATCCATCTGCAGCTCCGGGATCATTGGCGCTCGTGACCAGTTCACCTTGTTATCACAGGATACCCGGTCCATGGGGCCGAT
>JBDQJG010000213.1:0-3207 GCA_040263955.1 Verrucomicrobiales bacterium | reverse complement strand
TTCAGCGTTTCCGTGCTACGCCGCAGGCGGCTTTAGGTTTTAGGTGTTAGGTCGTCGGGCACCGGCGTTAGCCCGGCCTGAACAGTGAACACCGGCGGCCCTCGACTGCCCCAGCCGCCTTGATGCACCTTCATTGGCGGGCAAAAAACCCTCGTCTGCCGGCTTTCACTTTTCAATATTCACTCTTCACTCCTCAACGCGCCGCCCTCCCCTCGGCCGCCGCCCTTCGATCCCGATCCCGATTTCGATTGCCCTTGATTCGCGCCTATTGGTGTCCATTGGCGGGCAAGAAACCCTCGTCTGCCCGGCTTTCCCTCTTCACCATTCACTTTTCACTCTTCAGCGCGCCGACCGCCCTATTTATTGGCAAAGTTGGCTGCGGTCGGCGATTCTTCACCGGGAGACCTTTGGCATTGCCGTCCCACCTGCTATCTTCCGCCACCCTCTATGAACTCAGCAGATCCCGCCCCCCAAGAGGAAGCCGGGCAATCGCCTGCAGGCGCAGCCTCGGGCGCGGGGAATTCTTCCAGCGCGCGGCTGCGGCTGCGTCGCTGGTTCCGGCCTGGGGCCCTGCTGCTGGCCGTCCTGCTCTGCTGGGGTATTCCCGAACTGATCGTGCGCTCCCTGGATCCGCCCCTGCAGGCCTTCGAGGCCATCCGCTTCGGTGGCGATCCCAACTCCGCGGCACTCTTCCGGAAGGACCCCCACCTGCACTGGAAGCTCCGCCCTAGTGCCCGGGTCGAGTTCCTCGGCCAGTCCGTAGAGATCAACTCCCAGGGGTGCCGCACCCCGCCACCCGCCACCGACCACCGCGGATCCGACCCGGCCAGGACCCTCGTCTGTCTCGGCGATTCGACCACTTTCGGCTGGCAGGTCGCTGCGCAGGAATCCTTCCCGGCGCGTCTGGAATCGTTGCTTGCCAATGAATCATGGCGCGTCATCAATGCCGGGGTTCCCGGCTATTCCTCGCTGCAGGTGCGCCTGCAGGCAGAGCGCTGGCTGCCGCGCTGGCAGCCGGAAGTCGTGGTGATCTGCGTGGGTAACAACGAGGGCTGGCCGGTCGAGAAATCCGACCGGCGCCTGCACGAGGAACGCAGGGTCGAGGCGGCGGTGACCGCGCTGCTCACCCGCAGCAGCTTCCTTTCCTGGGCCGCCGAGCGGCTGCGGCCGCAGGAGGAAATCCGTGCCTTCATCGCCGCCAGTCTCGAGGGCACCGAGCCCCGCGTCTCTCCCGCGGACTTCGAGGACAACGTGGCCCGGACCATCGCGCTGGCCCGCGGGCAGGGTGCCCGCGTCATCCTGCTGGGCCCGCCGACCAACCTTTACCGGGCCCCCCTGCGCATCGAGAATTTCATTGATCGGCAGACCTTTATCAACACCATCGGCCGAATCGAAAGCCTGAACAAGCAGCGACGCTTCGATGAGGCCATGCAGATGGTCGATGCCGCGCTGGCCACCGATCCCGGCAATTTCTGGCACCTGTGGTGCCGTGGTGGCATCCTTCACGCCATGGGGCGTTTCGAGGAGGCGCGTGAGCAGTTCGAGCTGGCCTTCGACCACCACCCTTACCCGGAGCGGTGCCGCCGCTCCTACCGGCGGATCCTCCAACGCCTCGCCGATACGTACGACGCCGTCAGCTTCCTCGACGTCAACGACCTTTTCCACCGGGTCGTAGCCCCGGGTGCCGCGGCGCGGCTCTACCTCGACTGGTGCCACCCGACCGCGGAAGGCCATCGCCTCATCGCCGAGGCCCTGGCCCCGATGGTTCCGTGAAGCTCGCGGGGCTTGCCATGGCCCTGGAACCGAGGAAGTCGGCGCTCTCGGCGAGGCCGATTTACCCTGAATATCGCAATGATTGAACCTTAATGCCGCAATGGTCTAACCACGGAACCAACGGAAGAGACGGAAATTGAGACAGTCGTTCACCTTTTTCAGACTTTTTCGAACATCACTTTTTGTGTGAGCAGTCACATCTTTGTAACCGGCTCTTGCTCCGTGTGTTTCCGTGGTTTCCGTTCTCGTTTTTAGATTCGAGGGCCGCAGCGGGGACCTGAGACCCGTGATCCTGATCCGCGCCGCGTACCGAGCTCGCGGGTTCATCGAAATCGCTATCGGGATCGAGTCTCGTGCGCTGTTCTGGGGGCTGTGTTAGGTTTTAGGTGGTTAGGTTATAGGTGGTTAGGTTTTAAGTCGTCGGGCACCTTCAGCCGCCCTTCGATTTCGATTGCCTTTGATTCGCGCCCATTCGTGTCCATTGGCGGGCAAGAAAACCTCGTCGGCTCCGGCTTTCACTCTTTGACATTCACTTCTCACTCTTCAGCTCGGCGCCTTCGGCGAGGCCATCCTAGCGTGGTTGGATGTCAGAACTTAACAACCTAAAACCTAAGATGGCGGCCCTGCCGCCCCTCCTGAATTTTGGATCTAGCATCCTCAGTTTTTTCTTGCCGGGACAATTTTTTTCGCCGTCTTACATATCCGTCTGATAATTCATTCATGAACGGCTCAATGCAATACCCCGAACGGGTTCGGTCCCAGTTGAGAGGAACAGTCGACATTGTCCGTCCAGTGGTTCCTGCTGGACTGGTGCTGAGCGCGTTCATGGCGCTGCTGATGTTATCCTCGAACGCAGTGTTCGCTCAGTCCGGAAGTACGCAATGGACGGGAAGCACGTCCACGGATTTTTATGACGGCACCAACTGGGCAAATGGACAATATCCCAATGGTAATACGACTTTTGTTGATTCGGCATTAACCGGTGCAGCCAATACGACGGTGGATCGTGCCTCAGGCGGTAATTATATCTTCGGTCTCTATTTCAACAATACTCTGGGAACGGATAACAGCTACACGATCAACGGGCCTCAAGGCTTTGCGATTGGGGGCGCAGTCATCAGAACTGCTGAAGTAACCTCTGGCAGCCTGACCGACGTGATCAATGCCGACATCGCGGATACAGGCACTGCAGATGTCTGGGACATCCGGACAAATCACCATCTGGATATGAATGGTGTCTACTCTGGAGGTAACACGACCACCAAAATCGGCGACGGTATCCTGACCTTCAATTGGGCCAACACCTACACCGGCGCCACCTTCGTCAACGAAGGCACGCTCAACGTAACCAATTCCTCCTTGACGCCGTCCTACACCATCGCCTCGGGTGCCATCTTGAATCTCAGCGGCTCGGATCCCTTAGCTGGCAACACC
>JBDQJG010000212.1:0-3275 GCA_040263955.1 Verrucomicrobiales bacterium | reverse complement strand
GGCCAGTATCACGATCAGAAAGCAGGCAAGCCCGGTAAGCGCATTGCGTGGCGAGAGAGTATCCCGGCGGTTCACTGGCCCATCAGTTATTCGACGTGAAGAGCGGCTATGCAGACCGCTGGGACTGGCCGTGGTTTCGGTCTGGTGACGCTGAGAGGAAAATCTGCAAGGTTTCAGTCGAGTTCTGACCCGTTATCCAAGCCGAGAGCCCCAAGGATTCGGTTAAGGTCTTCGACCCCGTAGTAGTCGATCCTGATCCTGCCGCGTTTCAGGGCATGTGAGACGCTGACGCGGGTGCCGAGACGTGTCTGCAGTTGTTCTTCGACTTTTTGCAGGGCAGCCTGCAGGCCCGGATCGAGGTTGCGGCTTCGCTTGGTTCTTTTCTTTTGTTGCAGTGCCTGGATCAGTCGTTCCGCCGCCCGCACGCTCATTTTTTCGGAAACGATCTGCCCGGCAGCAGCTTGTCGCAGGTCCTCGTCTGGCAGGCCGAGAATAACCTTGGCGTGGCCGACGCTGATTTCGCCTCTTTCCAGCATTGACTGGATTGTGGAACCAAGTTCGAGAAGCCGGATGGCGTTGGCAACAGTGGCGCGGTTTTTGCCGACGCGGGAGGCAATTTCTGCCTGTTTCATGCCGAAATCATCCGCCAGGCGGGCGTAGGCACGGGCCTCCTCGATTGGATTTAGGTCCTCTCGCTGGAGGTTCTCGATAAGAGCCATCTCAAGAACTTCCTGATCGGAAGCATCCCTGACGATGATTTTCACCTTTTCGAGTTGGAGCTGCTGCGCTGCCCGCCAGCGACGCTCTCCGGCAATCAGTTCGAAGCTGTCAGCGACTCTACGGACAATCAGTGGCTGGATGATTCCCTTTTCCCGAATGGAATCGACCAACTCAGTCAGGTGTTCCTCGGTGAAACCGCTGCGGGGTTGCATGGGGCTGGGAACCACTTCTGTAATGGACACCTCGAGCACGCGGTCATCAGGAAACGCTCTGCCAGCGGATCCACTGCCGTCAGAATGCATTGTGCGCGCCGGAGAACCTCCGATCAGGGCACCTAGACCTTTTCCCAGGGCTTGCTTGGCCATCTTATCCTCAGTGTGGCCCTCATGTTCCCGGTTGGCAAACACGAAGGTTGAAATGTCGTTGGTGTTGGAGGTTCAGGTCGACAATCAGGACCTTCCGCACGCAGCTCGCAGATCATTGACTTCATGTTCAAGCCTGACCAGTTCCTCGGAAGCGGTCTTGAGTCTGCTGGCGGCGATCTGCGCGATGGCTTTGTAGAGGGCGGCGTAGAACAATGGATCCTCTTTGTGAGGCTTCATATCCCTGAGGAACTTCTGGTCAATGGCAAGGCAGATGACCTTGGAACTGGCACGCACCGAGGCGGAGCGGATATCGTCGCTGATGGCGGCGATCTCGCCGAAGATGGCGCCCTGACGATCAATTTTTGCGATAACCTTGTCGTTCTTGATTACACTGACTTCGCCGGACAGCAGGATGAAGATGCGACTCTCTTTCTCGCCTTCCCGGATGATCAGGTCTTCCGGGTCGCAGTCCAGCAGGGATGCCGAATGGAGTAATTCGTCGACCTGTTCCTGGTTGAATGGTTCGAGAAACGGAATGTTTTCCAAGCCCTTCGGGAGCTTTCCCTGTTCGTGAATGTATGCGAATTCCTGCATGTCTTGACGTGAATGATTTCGAGATTAGCAGAGCTGGTGATTTTCGAAAACGCCAAACTGCATCCACCTGCCGGAAATTTTACGTGCCGGAAGAAGATTGCATGCCGTTGAAGAGTCGTGCTTGCCTGCGGCAGAGCCTGCAGTTTGTTGATGCATGCCCGTGTCGCCTGATCCGATTTTCTTCTTCAACCGTTACAGCGGCAAACTGGAAGAGGAAAAAATCTATGGTGAGGCCTTCTTAAAGTGGATATACGGCAATCCACTGGGGCGAGTTGCACTCTGGGGAGTGGCCTGCAGGCGCTTTTTCTCGCGCTGGTATGGCTGGCGTATGAATCGCCCTTCCAGCAAGTCAAAGATCGCGCCGTTCATCGAATGTTATCAGCTTGATGAGAGCGAATTTCTTCTTCCCGGGGATTCCTTCGAGCATTTCAATGCATTTTTCTCGCGCCGCCTGCGCGAGGGCGCCAGGCCGATTGCAGGAACAGAAACAGAGGTCGTTTTTCCGGCCGATGGTCGTCATTTCGCTATCCCGGTGCTGGGTGAGGAATCGGGGATTTTTGTCAAGGGTCAGAGATTCGACCTGGCAAGCCTTCTCGGAGACGCGCAATTGGCAGAGAAGTTCGAGGGTGGCACCCTTGTGCTCTCGAGGCTGTGCCCGGTTGATTACCATCGGTTGCATTTTCCCGTCGGCGGACGCGTGTCTGCCGCGGCAAGGATTCCCGGCTCGTTGTTCTCTGTCTCACCATTGGCGTTGCGGCAGCGCCTGTCGTATCTCTGGGAGAATACCCGGTCTCGGGTGGTCATCGAGGACAGCCCCGCCGGTGAGGTAGTGACTGTCGATATCGGTGCCACCTGTGTGGGGAGTATCTGTCATACTTATGAGCCGGGAGCGGAGGTTGTGATGGGTCAGGAGAAAGGGTTTTTTGAGTTTGGAGGGTCTTCCACCGTGACCGTGTTCAAGCGGGGGAGCGTTCTATTGGAAGAGGACCTGCTTCATTACGGGGGCAAACATCTCGAGGTATATGCCCGGATGGGAGACAGAATGGGGAGAATCACCAAGTGATTAGCCAGAGAGAAATCCGCGCTCCGCGCCTCCCTTTGATACGGGTGTAAGGTGGCTGGATCCGGTTGCCATGATGGCCTCGTAATCTGTCAATACGGATGCACCTCGGCTGCACCGTCGAGGAAATCGATTCGGTCCACGGTCAGGAAGATGTCAATCTCCGGCGACAGAACGCGGGCAACCTCGGTAAAGGCGGCCTTGCCGATCATCGGGAGTCTGCCGGGCAGGGGTAGTCGGCCCAGGTAGCCGCCGATGGGACGGACCAGGATCTGGTCGCCAGATCGCACGACTGAAAAACGCGCAGTTTGCGCGGTATAGCGGCCCAGCAAGCGCCTTGTGATGAGGACTTCAAAGGCACCCTCCTGAAGATCAATGGCAACCGTCTCAAAACCGATGTGATCACCTGTCCATCCCTGGTGGCGTCCTTTCACGAGGCGAGCGAGGTAGCGATTGATATTCGCTTCCTCGTAGCGGAAGGGCGGGTTACCGGGGGAGGCCATCGCCTTGAGTGCTTCGAGGCCGGCCTCGCCGGC
>JBDQJG010000211.1:0-3292 GCA_040263955.1 Verrucomicrobiales bacterium | reverse complement strand
GTTAAATACCCAGCGGGCCGTTTATGCCGCGTTTCACAGGGCTTTCGGCGACGAGCATTGGGTGGAGGCCATTCTGGAACTGCTTCCGGAAGCCGGGCAGCGGGGTATAGGCGAGATTGTTGGGGTGATGACCGAGGCCGGAAAGCAGGAGGATCTGCTGGATTTTGTCCGCCGTGGTCTGCAGCAGCGCAGTCTCAGTCCTGACCTGCTTGTGTGGATCTGCCGGGAACGCAGCGGCCTTGCGGCAGGTATTTTTGCGCCGGAGCTCGGTAATGCCTTGCTCAACGCGCTGGAAAAAGGGCATTACGACGATGAGAGTTCCAGCAGCAATCGTCTCCGCGATGTGCTGGTCAAGAGTGAGGGAATTGTTTCGGATCTGGTGAGCGATGCGAGCAAGGGCTTCGTCACGAGCTTGACCCGACGCCTCATGATGACACCGGTTTTCGATGAACTCTCCAAGCGCTCTATCCTGGCTCGGATCGTCAAGGTGCACCCGGAAATGGAAGAGGTGGTGAGCGGTGAGGCGGATGGCAAGGAGAGATCCGAAAACGAACCCGCAACGATCCTGGCAGTATCGTGGGAGAGTCTTGAGGCTCGTCAGAAGATGCTTGATGAACTGGTCAATACGAAGATTCCGCAAAACAAGCGGGAAATCAATGCTGCCAGGGAACTGGGAGACCTGCGCGAGAACTTCGAATACCAGAGTGCCAAGGATCAGCAGAAAGTGCTCTTCCGGCAGCGCGATGAGCTGGAGGCTGATCTCAAGCGTGCTCGTGGCACGGACTTCAAGGGAGCCGATACCAGTAAAGTCTCTATCGGCACGATTGTCGGGATTCGAGATACCGAAACCGGCGAAACGCGGAGTTTCACGATTCTCGGCGCTTGGGACTCGAATGTGGAGAAGGGGATCATTGCTTACCTGACTGAAACCGGGGAGGCGTTGACGGGCAGCAGAATCGGTGACGTGGCGGCCATTCCAACCGAGGAAGTCGGGGTGACCCGATCGGTAGAGATCGTCTCGATCGAGCCGTATGCGAGGGACTGAGAGGGGCGCACGGCCGTGCTTTGGCGGGTGGTAAGCTGGTTGCAGTTGCCGCCCCACAGGCGTGCAGGGGATCAATCACTTGATCACTGGATTTGCATATTTTAATATTGAGGTTTTCTTAATAAAATACCAAACTAAAAGAAGATAAGAAACATGTCTGAAACATCCATCATCAATATCCAGGGTCGCCAGATCATCGACTCTCGCGGAAATCCGACCGTCGAAGTCGACGTCGAGCTGGTTTGCGGCGCAATCGGGCGGGCGGCGGTGCCCAGTGGCGCCTCTACGGGTGAGCATGAGGCCTGCGAGTTACGGGATGGGGATAAGCAGCGGTTCCTGGGTAAGGGTGTCAGTAAGGCGGTTGCCAATGTGAACGAGCAAATCGTGGAAGCCCTTGTAGGAGTCGATGCACTTGAGCAGGTCGATATCGATCGCGCGCTCATCGAGTTGGACGGCACCAGCAATAAGAAGGAGCTCGGAGCGAATGCGATTCTTGGAGTTTCACTGGCAGTGGCCAAGGCCGCTGCAATGGCGATCGGCCAGCCACTTTACCGTTATATCGGGGGACCGAATGCGAAAGTGCTTCCGGTGCCAATGATGAATATCATCAACGGTGGTTCTCATTCGGATGCTCCCATTGATTTTCAGGAGTTCATGATTATGCCAAAGGGGGCACCATGTTTTTCCGAGGCAATTCGCTATGGTGCGGAAATTTTTCACAGCCTGAAAGGGGTGCTGCACGATCGGGGCTTATCCACCGCCGTGGGGGATGAGGGGGGCTTCGCGCCGACGCTGAAGTCTGCTCGCGATGCGCTCGAGTGCATCGCGTTGGCGACCGAGAAGGCAGGCTACCGAATGGGCGAAGAGATTTTCATCGCGCTCGATGTCGCGTCCTCGGAATTTTTCGATGCGGAAAAGGGCAGATACATCTTCCACAAGTCAGATGGTTCGGAGCGTAGCAGTGCTGAAATGGCCGATTTGTATGCCGACTTGCAGAAAGATTTCCCGATCATCTCGATTGAGGATGGATGCGACGAGAATGATTGGGAAGGCTGGAAGGCACTCACGGATAAGATTGGTGGCAACACCCAGCTGGTCGGTGATGACCTGTTTGTCACCAACGTCGATTTCCTTCGTAAGGGGATTGATCTCGGGGTCGCCAACTCGATTCTCGTCAAGGTCAACCAGATTGGTTCTTTGACCGAAACATTGGATGCGATCGAGCTGGCCAAGGAGCACGCATATACCTCAGTGGTCTCGCATCGTTCCGGTGAGACTGAGGACGATACCATCGCCGATATCGCCGTGGCGACCAATGCCGGGCAGATCAAGACCGGATCAATGTCCCGCTCTGATCGCATTGCCAAGTACAACCAGCTGCTGCGCATCGAGGAACAACTCGGAGACAATGCCATTTACGGTGGCAAAATGAACGTTTAACAAAGCTGCTGCAGCGAAAAGTGCAGCTGAAAGAATTCGAGCACAGATACTATCATGGCCTCTTACGTCTCTGATTCCCCTCACGATGAAGCAGCGGCTCAAGGTTACCGTGAAAGGCCTGCCCGCAGATGTGATGCAAGCCATGCGAGTGAAGATATCTGGACGCGTCTCAGCCGGCTGACATCGATATTGATCGTGTTGGTCGGATTGGGTTGTTCGCTGGTTTGTTTCAAGCCTCAATTAGAGCGGCGGGATCAACTCAAGGAGGAACTTATCGCGCGGGCTGCTGAGTATAAGAAGAAGAGTGCCGAGGTGGCGGCCCTGGATGCGCAACTGACGTGGCTGCGCGAGGACCAGAATTATCTTGAGACGAAAGCGCGAGACTTGCTGGACCTGCAGAAGGATGGTGAGCAGGTCATTCGCGTGATTCGCCAACGCTAGGGCGAATGTGGGTGTCGGGGAGCTGGGCGACCCGTCGCCTCCTTGTCGGCAGTGAGTCGATCGGGGAGGGCTTTCGGTCTCGTGGCTTGAGTTATCCTGCATGTTGGTGCAGAGAGCAGAGCGATGATGGAGGGTCTCGGGAGACGAGTGCTGGCGGAGCTTGCCGGGGAGCTGGGTCTCGGTAGCGAAGTGCTCGGCAGCAGGCGGGTTGGCGGGGGGTGTATTCATGCCGCGTATCACCTGCGGATGGCATCGGGAGATGAGGTGTTTATGAAAATCAACGAAGTTGCCTGCCTTGAAATGTTCCAGGCGGAGGCAGCAGGACTGCGACTGATGGCAGAATGCACCATGACAGCCCTGAGGATT
>JBDQJG010000210.1:0-3293 GCA_040263955.1 Verrucomicrobiales bacterium | reverse complement strand
GCGGGTAAGGAGGTGGTCGGGTTACAGGTGTTCGCTGTGGAAAGGCAACTTGCCCGGAGGCGTTTTTCTTGGTTAAGTTTCATATGATCAGTCCTCCGGATCTTCTCCAGCTTCCTGTCGACGAACGTCTCAAGTGTATGGAGATCTTATGGGAATCTCTGCGGACTTCCGAGCCGTCTTCTCCAGAGTGGCATGGTCGAGTTCTCTCGGAGCGCCGCTCGAAAATCGAAAGCGGCGAGGCAACCTTTCTCTCTGGCAGCGAATTGAAGAAACGTCTTCGACGCTGAACAATGGAGATCCTGTATCTCGAGGAAGTAGAACTCGATCTCCTGGAGGGACGGGATTTCTACGACCGGCAGCAATCTGGAATCGGGGAATACTTCGTCGACTCGATTCTATCCGACGCGGAGTCCCTCGTGCTTCACGCCGGGGTCCACTCGAGACACTTCGGATTCTACCGTCTGCTTGGCAAAACATTTCCTTTCGCGATCTATTATCTTGTCGAAGAGGCCTAGGTCCTGGTTTGTGCCATCCTTGACATGCGCCGTGATCCCGCCTGAATCCGTGCCGAACTCGAAGCTCGCAGCGAAAAGGACAGCGATGAGCAACCCGAGGCCTCCCCGGGGCAGGTAGCGGAATAAGTTCTCCGACTATAAGCAAGGTTCGCAGATACGCTTCCATCAGCGGTTGGCAGACCGTTGACTGAAGGTGGTGATGTGATCAGGTGCGGGCTCCGGACTACTGCATGCCGAATACCGAGAAACGGGACTGGCAGGGCGCGCCCCGCCGAGGCCTCAGGATTCAAGACTTACGGGGGCGAAGGGCGATTCCTCTCAATGCCGCGCGCGCCTGGCGATCGCCTCCAGTTCCTTTGCGGTGACCAGATCGCGGGGGCGGGCCATGGCGTGCTTGGCGTCGATCAGCGCCTCGATGGTGAGGATGTGGAACTTGCAATCGGCGAGTTCCATCCATTCGCTGCGTGCCCGGCAGGCGTCGAGATCCCCGATCCCCTTGACCTCGCCGAGGCAGTCGAGCACCCCGAGGTCGGTTTTCAGGTAGAGGTTGCGCAGGTCGCCGCGGGCGAAATCCGCTTGCTCCAGCGGTCTCGGCTTGGGGAGCATCCGGTGGTGCGGGTGGGCAGGCGCGAGCGCGCGCAGGAGTTGCCCGCCACCGGTCTCATCCAGGGCGCAGACGATAGCGACATCCCGGGTCATCTGGGTGCTGCCGTGGAGCACTGCGGAATAGCCGCCGACGAGCACGAAGTCGACTCCGCCCATGGTGAGCAGCCGCAGCAGGCCCCGGAAGTCAGCGGCCATGGCGGAAGGTGTTCTGCTGGATTTCCAGCATGTCGGCTACGGCGTTCGTCATGCTGGCAAGCGCGCTCGGTCGGGGTCAGTTGCATGTTCTCGAAGAGCAGCCCGAGGTCGATCCCGAGTTCCTTCGCCTCCAGCACCTCTTCGTCGGTGAACCCCAGGTTGCGCGGATCATTGAAGTCGGTGGGTTTCATCTCCAGTGTTCGAGGATAAGGCACTTCTACACCTTCGGTTGGCAGGGCGAAAGCGGAACCGGGCTGAATGGTGAATGGTGAATGGCTGGCTGCATGCCGGGCTCAGCGAAACGTGTCGGCACCGCCCAGCGGGCGGTTCACCGCGTGTGCTGAGGGCCCCGGGTAGCGCCGCGGGGTGGGTGGTATCCAGCGTCGCGTAGCCCTGGCCCTCCTCGAACCATTCGAGGGCCGCCTCCTCGACGGTGGGCTCCGCGATGGTCATGCCTCGTCTTCCGACGGCTGCCCGCGCATGCCCGCAAGAATTTCTTCGGCCAGGTAGAGCTTGTTGCGCCGCTGCCCGGTGACTTCGCGGAGAATTTCCAGCTCCTCCATGACCGATACCGCCTTCGTTGCCGACTGATAATTCCACCCCCTGCGCTCGCAGGCACCGGCCACGGACAGCAAAGGGTTCTCGAACAGCGCATCGAGGATGGGGAGGCACAGATGGGGCAGGTGCTTGCGTCCCTGGAGTCTGCCCCGGAGAGAGTCATAGAGGTCCAGGAGCCGCTTCGCGTCGACCAGGGCCTCCCTGGCCTGCTCGCGAACGCCGCGAAGGAAGTATTCGACCCAGCCCCGCCAGTCCCCCTCGCGGCTTACCGCCAGAAGACGGCGATAGTATTCGTCACGATGCTTCTCGAAGAACGCGGAGAGATAGAGCAAGGGTTGCGACAGGAGATTCCTCTGACAGAGGAACAGCGTCACCAACAGCCGCCCCACCCGGCCATTGCCATCGAGGAATGGGTGGATCGCCTCGAACTGGTAGTGCATCAGCGCGCACTGTACCAGATCGGGCTCGCGCTGGTCTTCGTTGAGATAGTTCTCCCAGGCCGACAGCGCCGCACCGATCTCCTCGGGTGGAGGCGGGACGAAGGTCGCTTCCTTCAGGGTGCAACCGGCAGGACCGATCCAGTTCTGCGATCGCCGGTATTCCCCGGGCGTCAGGTGGCTGGACCCACCCCGCACGTCGCGCAGCAGACGCTCGTGGAGGTCGGTGACGATCCGGGAGCAGATCGGCAGCTCGCGACACTGCTCCAGACCTTGTTCGAGCGCGCCGACATAGTTGGCCACCTCCCGCACATCGGGGCGTTTCTCCTCGGCCTCCGCCTCGAAGCGGAACAGCTCCTCCATCTCCGCATGCGTGTTCTCGATGCGCGAGCTGAGGATCGCCTCGCGACGCAGGTAGGGGGAGATCAGAATGTGCGGGTTGGGCAGTAGGCTGCCCGTCCCGGAGAGCTCGGAAAGCGCCCGATCCGCCTGCGAAAGAAGCCCGGTCAGCTCCCAATCAACCTCGAGCTCCGGCGGCAGAGGATGCGGGAAAAACGCCCAATAACCCCCAATCGTCTTCCGACACTGCCCGGCTGCATCAGATCGAAAATAGGAACCGTCCATGTCTTGCACACTGAAAAACCTGAGATAAGGCTCGTCTTTATCTCAGGATTTTCAAATTAATAAAATAAAAAGCTGCTGCAATCGCATCATTACCCTGAAAAGCAGCACAGAAGCAGGACACTGCCCGACAGGCACTCATCAATCGATCGGTGCGGAACTTGAGTTACGATTGATGATTGTTGATTGTTGATTTTGGAAGGATTCACGGGCGGTTGTCGGCAGTCTTTCCGCTGTGGAGGAAGATCACACCCAGCTGGTCGCATTCGGTTCCAGTCGGTATTGCCACTTTAAAAATCCCCACTCGCCCGGGGTGGGTCGGAAGTTTTCAGGCCCGAGGGGCGAGGGGAGTGGCGCGATC
>JBDQJG010000209.1:0-3297 GCA_040263955.1 Verrucomicrobiales bacterium | reverse complement strand
GCCAACCTGCCGGCCGTGGACGGGGAAATCCGCTTCAATGTCCGCATCGCCACCCCGCCACGCGGCCAGGACTGCCCGCCCGGAGTCGGGTCCAGCTACCTCTTCAACCTGCAACCCGGCGACTCGGTCACCGCCATCGGCCCGTTCGGGGATTTTCACATCAAGCCGTCGCAGCGGGAAATGGTCTACCTCGGAGGCGGAGCCGGCATGGCACCGATCAGGGCGCACATCAGCCACCTGCTCGAGATCGCCGACTCCCCCCGCCGCATCCACTTCTGGTATGGCGCCCGGTCGCGCCAGGAAATCTTCTATGCCGACTACTTCGAAGCGCTGGCAGCCAATCGCGCCAATTTCGATTTCAACCTGGTACTCTCCGAGCCACTCGCCTGTGATGACTGGAACGGCCTGACCGGCTTCGTCCATGAGGCCGCCCGAGAACACCTGCTCGACCAGCACCCGGACCTCGACCGCCTCGAGTTCTACCTCTGCGGACCACCGCCGATGATCGAGGCCATCAACAAAATGCTCGCGGAGCTGGGCATCGCACCGGAACGTATCGCCTGTGACGCCTTCTAAGCCCCACCCATCAGTAACCCGCACAAGCCTACCTCGTATGAAAGCACTCACCTTCACCAGACCGACCGCCCTTGCCTGCCTTTCCCTCTTGCTCACCACGGCGACGATTTCCCGGGCCGAAGCCCCCGTCGAGACAGCACCGCAAATTGGAACTGCATACGCAGCGCTCAAGCTGCTGACCCCGGAAGCCCTCAACCTGAACAAGCACTGGGTGCTCGAAGACGGCATCCTTTCGGTCTCCGAGACGCCTGGTGGGATCCTCTGGTCGAAGCAGGCCTTCGGTGACTTCGTGATCAGCCTCGAATACAAAACCTCCGAGAAAGCCAACAGCGGGCTGTTCTTTCGCACCGACCCGAAGAACGCCGTGCAGGGTGGCTTCGAGATCCAGATCGCCTCGCCCGGACTCTACAGCGGCAAACACATTGTCGGGTCATTGTTCGACGCCAAGGCACCCTCGATCGCCGCCGGCAGGCCCGACGGCGAGTGGAACCAGATGCAGCTTACCTGCAAGGGCTCGCAGGTCAGTGTCGTGCTTAACGGGCAGGCCGTCCTCGACCTCGATCTCGACGACTGGGACACCCCGAAGCAGAATCCGGACGGCTCGAAGAACAAGTTCAAGACCGCCCTCAAGGACCTGCCACGATCCGGTCACTTCGGCCTCCAGTACCACGGCCAGCCGGTCTGGTTCCGGAATATCGTGGTCGAGTCGATCGAATAACTGGCAGCAGGCGAACCGTCGCGGGACCCCTCCCCGATTCGGCGACAGTCTCCGGATTGCCTTGACCGGCTGGAACATGCATCGTCACGGCCTGATCCTACCAACAATTGTTACCGCATGAATACCCTGATTATCCTCACTTCCCACGACCAGCTCGGCGACTCCGGCGCGAAGACCGGATTCTGGCTGGAGGAATTCGCTTCTCCTTACTACGTGCTGGTTGACGCCGGCGTCGACGTCACCCTTGCTTCTCCGAAGGGGGGCCAGCCTCCGTTGGATCCGAAAAGCGATGCACCCGACTTCCAGACGGAGGCGACGGAGCGTTTCAAAAACGATCCCGCAGCTCGTGACGCGCTGGCTCAGACTGCGGTGTTGTCCGATCTGAATGTCGACGGCTTTGACTCCGTACTCTATCCGGGAGGCCACGGTCCGCTTTGGGATCTGGTCAGCGACCCGGACTCGATCGCCGTGATCGAGCGTATGTTCGCGGCAGGCAAGCCGGTGGCAGCCGTTTGCCACGCTCCGGCCGTGCTGCTCGCGGCAAAGGCTCCGAATGGGGACCCGCTCGTCCAGGGAAGAAACGTCACAGGATTTACCAATACCGAGGAGGCAGCGGTTCAACTCACCGACATAGTACCGTTTCTCCTCGAGGACGAACTCAAGAGATTGGGAGGGAATTTTTCCTGCGCGGATGACTGGCAGCCTCACGCGATTACCGATGGAAACCTCATTACCGGCCAGAATCCTGCGTCGTCTCGGGCTGTGGCCGAGGAACTTCTGAAACTCCTTCAGTGCACAGGTAATCAAAGCCGCACCAGTAGGCCGGCCTGAACTCGCGCACTCAATTTTTTCTCATTGCAATGAGGAGGCAAAACCGCCCAGAGGCACTCTCCCGGTCATTGCCCCAGCCAATCACCCTGGCTCTCTGCTCTCTCCTGGTCATCATGGTCATGGTTGTCTTCGGGCAATCCGCGCGATTCGACTTCATCAACTTCGACGATGATCAGTATGTGACCCGGTCACCCCTGACTCAACTCGGCTTGAGCCGGGAGGGAGTCACCCGAGCCTGGACGGAAAGCCAGGTCGGCAACTGGCATCCGCTGACGACCATGTCGTTCATGCTGGACTGGCATTTCTTCGGCTCCGATCCGAGAGGCTACCACATCCACAACGTCATCCTGCACGCCGCCGCCGCGGTCGTTCTGTTTCTGGCTCTCCAACAACTCACAGCGAGCCCGTGGTTGAGCTTTCTCACTGCCGCACTTTTCGCCCTGCATCCCCTGCGTGCAGAATCAGTCGCCTGGGTCTCCGAACGCAAGGATGTCTTGAGCGGACTCTACTTCATGCTGACCCTCTGGGTCTACGCGCTCTACACCCGAAAACCTTCACGCAGGGGCTACCTGTTGGTGGTTGCGGCATTTACACTGGGACTCATGTCCAAGGCGATGCTGGTCACCCTGCCGGCCGTCTTGCTGTTACTCGATTTCTGGCCCTTGGGCAGATGGCGGCGACTATCGGACAAACTGCGTGAGAGACATACCTGTGCGACATTGCGCAACCTCATTGTGGCTCTGAAATTGGCGGGAGAGAAATGGCTTCTGTTTGCCATTTCCGGGCTGTTCTCCCTGTTGACGGCGCACCTGTCGCTCTCTGCAGATCGCGTTGTGGATGTTCTGCCACTGTCTGTTCGGCTCGCAATGGCACCCGTGTCTTACGTAACTTACCTCGGGCAGTTATGCTTCCCTGCGAAACTCGCCGCACATTACCCCTACTCGACAAGTGGGCCCCCCGCCTGGCAGGTAGTCGGGGCGTGCACAATTCTGATCGCCATTTCAACAGCTGCATGGCTGCTGCGAAAGCAACGTCCCTATCTTCTCATGGGATGGCTGTGGTTTCTCATCACCACGCTTCCGATCATCGGATTGATCCCCGGAGGCAATCAACTGATCGCAGATCGCTATACCTACCTGACACAGATTGGCCTCTCGATTGCCGTGGTCTGG
>JBDQJG010000208.1:0-3297 GCA_040263955.1 Verrucomicrobiales bacterium | reverse complement strand
AGGTAGTGCCCAGCGGGTGGAACTGGCCGGCGTCGCGGGTGGGCGGAGCGGGGGCGTAGTGCACCTCTCGCGAGGATCATGGGACGGCAAGTCGAGGAAGTTTTCCAGGCTGCCCTGGCCATTCCATTTCACCGACTCGGGGACAAGCTTGCCCGCCTGGTAGACAGCGCCGTAGATACGGGTTCCGGCTGCGTCCCAGCCGTCGGCGGGGCCATCGCGCAGGCCCTGGCGGTAGCGGTGGCGCAGGTGGATGCGCTCGGGCTCACGCAGATCGTAGACTCGGGCGGCGAGGCCGGAGAACGGGCGCCCGGAGTCGAGCAGGCGGCCGTCGTCGATGCGCAGCGGGCTGGAGGTGGCGGAGACGGTGTCACCGGTGGGCGCGTAGGGAATGGGGGGCATCACGATCCAGTTGCCCGCGTCCTCCTCGCGGAATTGTTCGCGCAGACTGCGGTATTGGGCCGGAGCCGTGCTGGTATCCCCGGTGACGCCAAAGAGTGCGCCCTTTTCTACGTTGCGGGTGAAGGCGGGGAAATGCAGCTGGCCCTGGTAGCGAACGACGAGGGCCTCGTTGCCGACCAGCACGTGGTCGAGGGCGGCGACCGTGGAGAGTAGAAGGACGATGACCAGCGAGAGATGGCCTCGGCGGATCGAGCGGAAGCGCTGCAGGCGGCGTTCGGTGATCGGTGTGAAGCGGAAGTTACCGCCGAACTTGATCACCATGGTGAGGCCGAAGAGGAAGGTGAGGCAGGTGGTGATCCACCCGAGCCAGGCAATGGAGTCGCCGTCGGCATCGGAGGGGCGAGTGAAGCCGAGTTCGCGGGAGAGGTTGAAAGGGAAGCGGACGGTGGGCAGTTCCAGGGCGAGGATCTCCCCGGCGGCACCCAGAAGGGAGCCGAGCAGGAAGAGCCAGCCGATAGTTCGCAGCATGCCGAAAAAGTGGAAGGGAAAGAGGTGCTAGTCGAATTTCACGCGCGGGTCGATGAGCGCCACGATGATGTCGGAGAGGATGTTGCCGACGAGCAGCAGGCCGGCGGCGATGGTGGCCGTGCCCATGATGACGGGCACGTCGCGGCCGAGCAGGGCCTGGTACTGGAGCAGGCCGAAGCCCTGGATATCGAAGACCGTTTCCACGAGTACCGAGCCACCGACCAGGATGGTGATCAGCTGGCCGAGGGTGGAAGCGATCGGGATGAAGGAATTGCGGAAGGCATGGCGGAATACGGCGCTGCGGAAGCTCGCGCCCTTGGCCACGGCGGTGCGCACGTAGTCGGCGGCGAGGTTGTCCATCAGGCTGTTTTTCATCATCATGGTGAGCAGCGCGAAGGAACCGATCACGTAGCAACTCAGCGGCAGGATTGTGTGGTGGGCCAGGTCGAGCATCTTGTCGAGCGGGCCCATTTCGTCGAAGCCGTCGCTGGTGAGTCCGAACAGTGGGAAGATCCCCATGCGGGCACCAAGGTAGACGAGCAGGATGGCGCCGAGGGCGAAGCCCGGGATCGAGTAACCGACGAAGATCAGGATCGAGGTGATGTTGTCGATCGGGGTGCGGTGCTTGATGGCTTTGAGAATACCGAGAGGAAGGCTGATACCGTAGGTGATGAGTGCGGTGAGCACACCGAAGTAGAGTGCGATGGGGATGCGTGCGCGGATCAGTTCCCAGACCGGGTCGCCGAAGTCGTAGGAGCGCCGCAGGTCGCCCTGCAGGATGCCGCCGAAGCGTTTTCGATACGCGACCGCGCGGTCGGCGTAGTTCTGCGGTGCCAGCTCGATGTCTTTCCGGTTGCGCCTGGCCCAGCGTGCGCGGCGCTCCTCGGCGGTCTCGATCCGAACGCTCCAACCGTCGGCGCTGACATCTCTGTCGTCGTCGGTGTAGCGTGCCGAGAGCACGGTGGTAGCTTCGCGCACGACCAGCGCCTGCCTGCCTCCGCCGGCGAGCAGCACGATGGTCTCATTGTCGGGGTCGGAAACCAGGTCGGTGCCAATTCTGTCACCACCGGCCTCGCGGAATTCCTCCTTGCTCAGGAAATCTTCGCGCGGGGCGAGTCCGAGCCATTGCAGGTAGGCGATGGCAAGCGGCTTGTCGTAACCGTATTCCTCCTCCTGGGCCTCGAGTTGCTCCTCGTTCATGCCACCACCACCGCGTTCCGATCCAGTACTGCCGGCGCCACCACCCTCGCGAACTTCCTGCGCCTGCTGAAGGGCACGCTCCAACGGACTTCCCGGAGCGATCCGGGTGATGGCGAACACCAGCATGGTGACCCCGAGAAGCGTCGGGATGACCAGGAGAATGCGCCTGATGAAGTAATCCTTCATGGGAGAGAGGTGCGGGGGAGGCTGTAGCTTGCACAGCGATAGCGGTGGGTGGGCAACCGCTCAAGGGAATACCGAGGATGGAGCTGTCGCCTGTTGGTCAGAATCGTGAAAGGAAAGAGTTGTCAGCCCCCGGTGCCCGGTGATAGCTCTTTGACAGGACACTATGATCATTGAGCCCAAACTTCGAGGATTCATCTGCACGACCGCTCACCCGCAGGGTTGTGCCGCGCACGTGCAGCAGCAGATTGACTACGTGAAATCGAGGCCACGCCTCGCCGATCCGCCGTCCAAGGTGCTGGTAATCGGTTCTTCCACGGGTTACGGGCTGTCCTCGCGCATCGTTCCTGCCTTCGGTGGAGGCGCTGCCACCATCGGCATCTTCTTCGAGAAGCCGGCCGAGGGCAAGCGTACGGCGAGTGCCGGCTGGTACAACACGGCCGCTTTCGAGAAAGCCGCGCACGCCGAGGGTCTGTATGCCAAGAGCCTCAACGGCGACGCATTCTCCGACGAGCTGAAGCAGCAGGCCATCGACATGATCCGGGAAGATCTCGGCCAGGTCGATATGGTGGTCTACTCACTGGCTTCGCCGAGGCGGACCGATTCGAAAG
Source organism: Verrucomicrobiales bacterium (assembly GCA_040263955.1). GTDB lineage: Bacteria > Verrucomicrobiota > Verrucomicrobiia > Verrucomicrobiales > DEV007 > CALSSN01. The sequence goes on along the minus strand of JBDQJG010000208.1, from coordinate 376 downwards.
ACGGGCAGACCTACAAGTCGACCCTCAAGCCGGTCGGCGCCCCGTACAGTAACAAGAACCTCAACACCGACACCGGCGAGGTCAACGAGGTCAGCATCGAGCCCGCCAGCCAGGAGGAAATCGACCACACGGTCAAGGTCATGGGTGGCGAGGACTGGGCCGACTGGATGCAGAAGCTGGGTGCCGCCGGCGTGCTGGCTCCAGACGTGGTGACGGTCGCCTACTCCTACATCGGGCCGGAGCAGACCTGGAGAATTTACAAGGACGGCACCATCGGCCAGGCGAAGCAGCATCTCGAGGAGTCCTGTGCCTGCATCTCCGACGCCCTCGGTGCCTCGGGTGGCAGCGCCTACGTTTCGGTCAACAAGGCGGTGGT
>JBDQJG010000207.1:0-3320 GCA_040263955.1 Verrucomicrobiales bacterium | reverse complement strand
TCCGCGCCCTTGTCGCGGACCAGTCGAGAGCAGCACCATAGCCTCTGACCGATCGCTCCACGGATGCACCATCACCGGAGAGTTCACCTGCCCTCCTCCTGCAAACGCTGCAGTTGAGCCCGTGCCCTGTGATAAGCATCCTCCACGGCGTTTCTCTCCCGCTTAAGCTGGTCAAGCTCTTCCCGCGAGGGTCGCAGCTCCTGTTCCAGCCGCTCGCAACGCGAGCGCAATGCCTCGTTGTCCTGCTCGAGTTCAATCTCCCTTCGGCGCAAATTCTCGAGCTGATTCCGCAACAGTACGGGCTGCTCCGCCGACGCCTCGCCAACCTGCCGGACCCGAGCGTCGTCGGCACCTCCCTTGTTCACAGGCGAACGAGTTGCCCTGCTTCGCATGCCCGCTGCTTCCGGCGGCGGTTGATTTCCACCCTGCTGCTGCCGAGCTCGGTGACGACTGACAAAATAGTCCATGGTCTTCACGAGCGCTTCGTCGATGCCATAACGCGGCTCCCACCCGAGCAGTGTCCTCGCCTTGGTAATGTCGGCAACTCGACGATCACAATCCTCGTAACCCTCGCCATAAAACTGTTCCCCCGATACCGTCACCATCTCCGGCCGGGGTGGATCCCCCTCACGCCGGAAATGCTCGTCAAAAAGGTCGCACATTCTGACTGCCAGCTCACGGATTCGCAGTTCATTCTCCGGCTGACCGATGTTGAAAATCTGCCCGTCGCAATTGTTGTTCGTGTCCTCGATTACACGCACGATGCAGTCGACCGCGTCGTCAATGTGGGTATAGGCCCGAAAGGCCTCGCCACCATCGACCAACTCGATGGGTTTGTTGCCATACAGCAAGGCATCCATGAAATGCGCGAACACACGCGGATTTCCACCACCCGCCTCGGAGGGCAGAAAGTCGATCCTCGGACCGATGAAATTGAACGGACGAATCACTGAGAAACGAAAGCCGTCGCGTTTCCAATACGCATCAAGAACCCGCTCCAGCAACTGCTTGGCGCAGGCGTATATCCATCGGTGATTTTTCACCGGACCCATGATCAAAGGCGAAAAGTCTTCACTGAAGGGAGTCACGTGCGTCTCGGAGCGCAGCCCGAACTCACCGGCGACCTTTGCAGGAGTCATGCCGTACACCTCGCAGGTAGAAAACTGCACCAGCCGCTTGCCAAACGTCCGACACTGATCCACGACCTTCATGTTCTGGATGAAATTCAGATCAAATACTCCGACAGGATCGTCGACATAAAGAGCGGGATTGGCAAAAGCCACGAGATCGACCACCACATCCGCTTGCGCCACCAGTGCACTGATCCCGGCATCATCGTCAGCTATATTTAGGTGCCGATAGTCGAGTCTCGGACATTCCGCGTGAAGCAGATGAGCAATCTTTTCCTCGTCGATATCAACAGCGACCACGTCATGCTGTTCATCTTCCAGCAGCCGTTCGGTGAGATTAACCCCGATAAAACCACCGGCACCCAGCAACAATATCTTCATGCACTTCTCCGTGGGAAACAGGTCTGATTTTGACAGCCGACCTGTCTCCTCTTTATTTTGTGGAACCCGACGAACATTACGACGCGCCCCAAGATAGCAAGAACCGATTGCAGGGGAATCCGCTTCAACCCATCGACCGCTGTCGCCGGAACACCGTTGCAAATCGACCGTAAAAAAGAGCGGACCTGCCCGAAAGCAGACGCTCCCGGAGCCCGATGTTCACCGACCGTAACCATAGAAAAGTGTCTCGTAGACAAGCAGCCCAACATCTTCCATCCTTGATGAGACAGCCTCAACAGGTCGGACATCTTGCAGATTCCAGCTTCCATCCAGCCGCTGATTGAATGGGCGGGAGAACATGCGTTGCTCTTCGCCTGCATCGGCAGCGGCAGCCTGCTGCTCTACATCGCCGCCCTGCTGATGATTCCACTGGCGCTGCGCCGAGTCGATCCCGATTTTTTCGTCCATATGCAGGAGATCGAGGACGGGCTTCGGCCGCCTCCCAATCACCACATCCTGCGACTAATGATCCAGAACTTCATTGGCGGATGCGTCATCCTTGCAGGCTTCATCATGCTCTTTATCCCTGGTCAGGGTCTGCTGACGATGTTCCTCGGATTGCTGCTTATCACCTATCCGGGCAAGCGCACGATGGTCCTGTCCATCGTGCGACGGCCGGCCATCTCCCGTGGCATCAACTGGCTGCGGCGGCGTCACGGGGCCGAGGATCTACGGTTTCCCGATTCACATCACAAGTATCACCCGACCAGTTGATCGCCGAGCCTTCACATACTTTTACGATCAGCACGTAAAACGATGAAAACCGCACTCAACGCCAGCGCGCAGCGATTCTCTCCTTGCGTTCTTTCCCGGTTCCCGAATGGGTAGCAAGCGATGGAGGAGAACCCGTTTCATGAAAACCCGGCTGCGCGCGGGCACCCTGCGCCCTGCACCCTGATCATTTTCGGAGCCACGGGGGATCTGACCAACCGTAAACTGGTCCCTGCACTCTACAACCTGGCTGCCGACGACGCGCTATCCACCAGCTTCAAGGTTGTCGGATTCGCCCGACGGCAGAAAGATGATGCGACCTTTCGCGAGGAACTCGAACTGGGCAATCGCAGCCACTCCCGTCAACCCCACGATGAAAGCCTCTGGCAGCACTTCAGCGCATCGATCCACTACCACCAGAGCGAATTCGAGGATCTCGAAGGATACCTGCGCCTGCAACAACGCCTCGAAGAACTCGACAATGCAGGTGCCACTCCGGCAAACCGCCTGTTCTACCTCGCCAGCGCACCCGGCCAATTCGACGAAATTCTCCTGATGCTGAGGCAATCGGGTCTCAACAAGCCGGCGGATGGATGCTGGGCCCGCATCATCTGTGAAAAACCCTTCGGCACCGACCTTCAATCCGCCCGACATCTCAATCGCGTCGTCGGCGAGACCTTCGCCGAGGAGGACACTTACCGCATCGATCACTACCTGGGCAAAGAGACCGCCCAGAACATTATGGTCTTGCGCTTCGCCAACATGATCTTCGAACCGCTGTGGCGCAGTCGTTTCATCGACCACGTGCAGATCACCTGCGCTGAAAATCTCGGCATGGAAGGTGGCCGCGGCGGCTATTACGATACCGCGGGAGCTCTCCGCGACATGGTGCAGAACCATCTCCTGCAACTCTTGAGCCTGGTCGCCATGGAACCGCCCGCCAACCTGAGCGCGGATGCCGTCCGGGATGAGAAAGTGAAAGTCCTCAAGTCTCTGCGTCACTGGAACAGTCCCGAGGATGTCGCAGCCAACGTTGTA
>JBDQJG010000206.1:0-3412 GCA_040263955.1 Verrucomicrobiales bacterium | reverse complement strand
CCTCCCCCGGATCTCCAAAGCGACTGCGAGCCCTCCACGCTCCTTTATTCTTCATTATCCCTTTCCCACATGATTGATCTGGCGAGCCAAGCAACAGGCGACCTCGGTGGAGCGTCTGTGCTCCTTCTCGCGCTGATCATGGGCCACATGCTCGGTGACTTTCCCCTGCAGGGGCAATTTCTCGCTCTCGGCAAAGAGAGAGGATACTGGCGAGGCGAACACGCACCCACCAATGGCGGCCGATGCATGTGGATGTATTGCCTGACCGCCCACTCACTGATCCAGGCGGGCATTGTCTGGTTGATCTCCGGCAGCCTGGTTCTCTGCCTGGTTGAGCTGGTCGTCCATTGGGTGATCGACTTATCCAAGGGCGAGGGCCTCATCAACCTGGCAACCGATCAACTCCTGCATATCGGAACCAAAGTAATTTTCGCAGCAGCCATTTACCTGCAACTGGTGAGCTGAGCATCCGATCGCGCGCCTGTCACGATCCGGAGAATTGCCCACTGAGGCACTTGAGCGCCATTGCCTGACAGATCCCTTGCTGCGCGCGCACCCGCTTCGTCTTCCTCTACAGGCTCGAGATATCGAGCCGCCGCTGCAAGCCCCTGCCTCCTCCGCGGGCTAAGCCAAACTCGAGCAGCAGCACGATGGGCAGAAGGAAATGAGGCACACGGGTCAGGAATTCCGCCACCCAACGCAGCCACCCACCCTGCACATCAGGCAGATTCGAACAAGCCAGTGGATATGCGAGGGCAGTGACTAGTCCCCAAACTGCCATATACAAAAGTCCAGCTATAGCAAATCGCGGGGAAAAAAGGGCGGCAGCTGCCAGCAGGTTACACACACCAACAACAGTAAAAAACACCGCAGCCGAAACTCCCTCGAATCCGATCGTCCCCGCAACCAGAAGGTCGAACTGTTCCGAACGTGCACTTGGCCACCCGAACCCCCAGAATGCGTGGGCGAAAAAAGTCAATGCCATGAGTACGCGGACAGTCGCCTCGGGACGCTGCAGAATGTTCCATGCCAGGAGTGCTGCCACCACCGGCAATCCGACCCTTGCCGAATAGCCCAGCAGTGCAGGCAGCGTCCATCCCCCCGAGGCAACAAGTGCCAGAAATCCCATGGTGGCACCAAGCGCCCCCATGCTGAAAAGAAATCGCAAGGTAAACTGCCCGCCAAATATCGTGGCAATAACTCCGCCGATCAGCATGGCCTTCACAAGCCCCCCGAAAACCGGCATGTCTCCCCATGTCGAAGCCAGCCCGGAGTAGCGCACAACGCCAGTCACATCGAGGCCGATCAATCCGACAAACAACGCTGCAAGGCCCACCCGGTAAGCAAGCCCCAGCGTGGGTCCACGCTTGCTGCGTGATCCTCCCTGGTAACTCAGACTGTAGGCAAGCGACACCATAATTCACCGAACCGACCCAAGACTGACACGAAGCCGATGCTGCTCAATAACTCGTCCGCATCCGGCATGTCAAAGAGAGGCTTGGCGGAATCTCTAATAAAATCTCCCCCCGTTTCAGGAACATTGCAACCACGGCAGCCCCACCGACTCCAGCGAACGTCTCGTAGTATTACATTTTTCCTTGTCCAAATCACTAAAAATGATTAAACAACAGGTTGAACGGCCGCTCTTCCGCGTGGCGAATCAATACAAAACACGCAATCGGAAACCACGCGCACTCGATGCAACTGATATCCGCTTCATCAAGCCAACGCTGACCAGCCGTCATAACCCACACAAAAAACATGGAAAACCATTCGAAGAAACTTTTCTGGGGATGCTTCATCGCTCTCATCACCACTGCCTTCGGCTTCATCGGAAGGCTATTCCTGATCGGTGAATGGGCCGGTGAATTCGGCCTTGATGGTGGCCAGGCCGGTCGCCTCGCCGGGATCGGTATCTGGCCCTTTGCGGTCAGCATCATCGGCTTCAGCCTGATCATCGACAAGATCGGCTACAAGACCGCGATGTTCTTTGCGTTTCTGGGCCATATCATTTGGGTCATCATGGGCGTGAGTGCCTACTTCATCTCTAAAGGTGGAGACACAGCCACAGCCTACCAACTGATTTACTGGGGCAGCCTGATCCTCGCGCTGGGTAACGGCACCGTCGAGGCTTTCATCAACCCCGTCGTCGCCACCATGTTCAACAAGGAAAAGACCAAGTGGCTCAATATCCTGCACGCCGGATGGCCCGGCGGTCTGGTGATTGCCGGCATCATAACCATCTTCATCGATGCAGTGCCGTGGTGGATCAAAGTAGGCCTCATCGGCATCCCTGCCGTGATCTACTTCATCATGCTCCTACCCTGCAAATTCCCGCAGTCGGAGCGTGTCGAGTCGGGCGTAAGTTATAAAGAGATGCTCTCCGAGTTTGGTATTCTGGGTGCGACCGCAGTCGGATTCCTCGTCTCCCTGCAGCTCAAGGACTTCTTTCAAGGCATGGACCCGATTGTCTACTGGGGGATCGGCCTTGCCATCGTGGTCGCCTTCGGGGTCTACACCAAAAAGCTCGGCAGCCCGCTGATGTTCATTCTCATCCTGGTGATGGCGCCGCTGGCCACCACCGAGATCGGCACCGATGGGTGGATCGAAGAGATCTTGAAGGGTATCGCAGCCGAGAATAATTTCCACGCTGGCTGGGTCCTCGTTTACACCTCAGCGATCATGATGATTCTGCGCTTTTACGCTGGACCGATCGTGCACAAGTTCAAGCCACTGCCACTCCTCGCCATCAGCGCAGTATTGGCCATCCTTGGACTCTACACGCTTTCGATCGCTTCCGGACTGATGATCTTTGCTGCAGCCACGCTCTATGGCTTTGGGAAGACCTTCTTCTGGCCGACCACCCTTGGGGTAGTTTCTGAGCAGACTCCAAAAGGTGGCGCCCTGACGCTGAACGCGATCTCCGGTATCGGCATGCTGGCAGTCGGTGTGCTCGGGTTCCCCTACATCGGAAAGCTCAAAGAGGACGTCGCCAACGAAACTCTTTCCGCAAGCGCGGAGGTTGCCGAGGCCATTCCTGGTCTTGTTGTGGACGGCAAGGTCACCGCCCTTGAAGACAAGAAACTCTACGAGATCATCAACTATGAAGCAGTTTCCGACGAAAAGTTGAACGGCCTCATCGCTAAGCTTCCCGAGGAAAAACAAGGCACTGCCAGGGAGATCTACACCGGCGTCCGAGAGCGCTCCGCACAGGGAGCACTCGGAAACATGGTGATCTTCCCGGCCGTCATGCTGGTTGCATATATCCTGCTGATTCTCTATTTCAAGAGCAAGGGCGGCTACAAGCAGCAGCACCTCGGCGACCCGAGTGATGCTGAAGCTGCAGCCAACGAGTTCTAGGAACCCGGCGTTCCAGGAAGGCGTTTCCAAGGCGTCCCCGGCCAGGTCCGGG
>JBDQJG010000205.1:0-3472 GCA_040263955.1 Verrucomicrobiales bacterium | reverse complement strand
CGGCTTGAGGCGAGCCAAATTGGCCTTGGATACCCGCCTCGAGGGCGATTTCACCGGCCGATCAGATCACTGAGCAGGTGGATCCTCGGATGGTTTTTCCGCCTGCCTTTGCTGGTAGCTCCTGGTCTCGGCTACGATGACCCCGGAAAGCAGGATCAGCGCGATGAGGTTGGGAATTGCCATCAGGGCATTCAGGCTCTCGGCCAGGCTCCAGACCAGTTTCAACCCGCCGACCGCGCCGAAGAATACCGCGATGACCCACAGGATCCGGTAGGGAACGATGGCCCGCATGCCGAGCAGGTACTCGACACAGCGTTCACCGTAATAGGACCATCCGATCAGGGTCGAGTAGGCGAAGGTGATCACGCCGAGACCGACGATGATGCCGCCGCTGGAGCCGGGCAGCGCGAGGCTGAAGGCACTCTGGGTCATTGCACCTGCCGCATCGGGACCCTCGGTCCAGACCCCGGTGACGATGATGGCGAATCCCGTCATCGTGCAAACCAGGATGCTGTCGATGAAAGTGCCCATCATCGAGATCAGCGCCTGCTCGGCGGGCTCGTCGGTCTGTGCGGCGGCGGCGGCGATGGGTGCACTGCCCAGTCCCGACTCATTGGAAAAGACTCCGCGGGCAACTCCCTTGCTGATGGCCAGAGCGAGGGTGGAGCCGATGAATCCACCGGTGGCTGCCGTGCCGGTGAAGGCATCGCTGAGAATCATGCCGAGTGCGGCGGGCAGCTCTCCGGCATTCATCCCGATGACCACCAGGCATCCGAACATGTAAAAGCTCGCCATGATGGGAACCAGCACCCCGGCCACCCGGCCGATCGACTTGATGCCGCCAAGTATCACGGCGCCGGTGAGCAGCGCCAGCACGATGCCCGTGATTCGCACGACCGAGGCCGCCTCGGGGCTGTCCGGTTGCAGTCCGGCCAGACCGAGGACATTGGCCGCCACCGAGTTGGCTTGAACCATGTTGCCGATCCCGAAGGCGGCGACCGATCCGAACATGGCGAACGCGACCGCCAGCCATTTCCATTTCGCCCCAAGACCTCGCTCGATGTAATACATTGGGCCACCTTGCATTTTTCCCTGGCTGTCCTTGACCCGATATTTCACAGCCAGCAGGGCTTCCGCGTACTTGGTGGCCATTCCGAGGACAGCTATTACCCACATCCAGAACAGCGCACCGGGTCCACCAATGGCTATGGCTCCCGCCACCCCGACGATATTACCGGTGCCGATTGTGGCTGCCAGAGCCGTCATCAGGGCTTGGAAGGGAGCGATATCTCCGTCCCTGCCCTGTCCGCGTCCTTTCTTGCCGAATGCGAACCGGAGGCCGGTGGTTAACTTGAAGACCTGGATGAGTCGGAGGCGAACGGTCAGGTAGACGCCGGTCCCGACAAGCAGGAAGAGGAGTGGTGCGCCCCAGAGGAAAGCACTGGCTTGGGAGAGGAAGTCACTGAGCTGTTGCATATAAAGGGAATGTTAGGCAGTCTGAGAGGAAGGGTAAATGATTATTTTGCAAGATTTTGTGATGTGTGTTGCTGGTGGGTGAGTCCGGCTGCTCTCGTGGCAATTACTCTGCCTCGTTGAGTGTCCAGAGGTAATCCATGTAACCGATTCTGGTTTGCTTCGCGAAAGGGATCTGCCGATAGGCGTTGATGAATTCCAGGACACTGCCTCGGCCGAGGAAATCGTCCTCGTACCAGTCGAAGATTTTCGAGACGAAGATCTTACCGGTGCCCTTTTCTTGAATCCCGAGCGGGTTGGTGTTGATGAAAGCCGAGGTAAGATCCTCGAGAATCTGGTCGAGATCGGAGCAGGAAAAAGCGCGGTTGTGAAGTGGCGGACAGCTGATGCTCGCGCAGTTGAGTGCGAAGTGGATACGCGGTTCGTCGAACTGCCTGCGGATGATTTGGTTCTCCAGTTTTTCGAAGCTCAGTTGCGCACCGGCGACGCGGATTGACTTCCACTTGAAGAACGCGGACCGGCCGATGATGCCGCCACCGCCCGGCCCCTTTGTTGGGTAGTCTTCGAGTATGTTATGCAGAATCCAGGCGTTGTAGGCATCAAGGTAAAAGGCAAGCCGGTTCCTGCTGTCTGTTTTCGAGAGGTCGGCGCGGGCGATGGCATCGACAATACTTCGCAGCGCCTTGAGATCCGCGGTGTCGGCGTGCCAGTCGCGGTAGCGGACGCCTTCGGTGGTGACGTATTTGCGCAGTAACTTGTCGTAGCTTTCCTGCCAGCCGGAATCCGCGGTCGTGGCTGAGGAGGGCTGGGATAAAGCCGGCAGGATGAGCAGAAGCAGGGTAACAGCGGTGGTGAGGAGACTACGCTTCATGGCACGATTCGGGCCCCTTTGGTCGTGCTTTTTCGTGGTGTCATGATGCTATGCGATTTCCTCGGTGCAGCACGGACAGGGCTGGACGAGGTGGCCGGGAGAAATCTCCCGGAGACTGAGGTCGATGCCGACGCTGTCCTGCCACTTCGGGTGGGAGTCGCGGTGGCCGAATGCGCAGCCCTCGGGAGGGTGGTTCGGGATGGGGATCTCGCCGGCGAGAGGTTCCCGCTCGTGGCGCCGGGAGGGGTCGGGTATTGGGACAGCGGCCAGCAGTGCCTTGGTATAGGCGTGGCGCGGGTTGTGGTAGATCTCGTCGGCCGGGCCGACCTCCACGAGCTTACCTAGATACATGACGCCGATCCGGTCGCTGACGTGTTTGACCACGGCGAGGTCATGGGCGATGAACAGGTAGGAGAGCTGAAAGTCGCGCTGCAGCTCCAGCATGAGGTTGATGACCTGGCTCTGGACAGAGACGTCGAGGGCAGAGACCGGCTCGTCGAGGATGACGAGGTCCGGGTTCACAGCCAGCGCGCGGGCGATACCGATGCGCTGGCGCTGGCCGCCGGAAAACTCGAAGGAAAACTTCTCAGCGGCCTTTCTGGACAGGCCGACGCGGTCGAGGAGACTGGCGACCTTTGCCTGTCGCTCAGCACGGTTTCCAATCTTCTGAACGACCAATGGTTCAGCGATTAACTCACCCACCGACATGCGTGGATCGAGTGACTCGGCAGGATCCTGGAAGACCATCTGGAAGTCCTGTCGCAAGGGGCGCAGGCGCGCCTGCGAGAGGCGGGTGATGTCATGGCCCTTGAAGCGGATGGTGCCAGCAGTCGGGTTGAGCAGGCGGGCGATCGCCTTGCCGAGCGTTGACTTGCCGCAGCCCGACTCACCGACGAGCCCGAAGGTTTCGGCTGCGCCGATTTCCAGCGAGACGCCATCGACGGCGCGCACCGCACCCACTTGGCGGCGCAGGACTCCCCCGTGCACGGGAAAATGCATTTTCAGGTTGTCGACCTTGAGGAGGGTGGCGGGGCGGTTATGTGCCTTACCTGCAGGTTCTGTCGGTGAATTCGGCATCACGTACATTCGGGGCATTGTTCGATCCAGTGGCCGGCGGCAACCTGCAGG
>JBDQJG010000204.1:0-3492 GCA_040263955.1 Verrucomicrobiales bacterium | reverse complement strand
GAGTAGTTGTTGCGGCGTCCCTGTTGCGGGTGCGAGACCTCGAGGTCGAACAAGCCGTGCGCCTCCCAGACCTCGCGGAACGGCGGGCCGACGTTGAAATCGGCGAAGCGCACCTGCTCGTATTCGGGAATGTCGAGCTGCAGGTAGTCGCCCGGCTCGAATTCAGGCAGTGCCTGTCTTGGCGCCGGTCGCAGTGTGAGTTCCTTGATGAAGGTAGCGACGTTGGCGTTGGAGACGACCTCGAAGCGCAGCGTGCCGCTGTCCTCGGCAGCCTCATCCGGGCGGGGAATACGCAGCCGGATACGTCCGTTGCGCTCCTCGATCTGGTAGGTCTTGAGCGCCCGGCACACCGGCGGGCGGGCCGGGCTGCCGTCGGAGAGGTGGAAGCGGCCGTTGTGCTTCGGGCACTCGATCATCGAGCCAATGACCAGCCCTTCGGCGAGGTGGGTGTTGCCGTGGGTGCAGACGCCGTCGGTGGCAAACAGCGTGCCTTCCGCATCGCGGTAGAGCGCGAACGTGCGCGAGCCGTGGTCGAAGCGCAGCACATCCGAGGCCCCGAGGTCGCTGGCTGCGCAGACCTCGAGCCAGCCCTGCTGGTCGGGGGTGGGTTCCCGGGCCGTGGCGGCCGCCTCGTCAGCCTGATTCGTCTGCGGTTCCGGGGATGGTTGCGGGAGCGGCCGGCGCACATGGTAGCCGGGTTCCTTCAGCTGCCTGAGCGTGGCCGGGATCATCTCCTTCCAGCACGACCAGAGGCTGGGGTAGGGCGGCGGGCAGTCGTCCTTGACCAGTTCGTGCAGCCGCGGCACCGCGTGGTAGGGCACCAGCGGGAACATGTGGTGCTCGACGTGGTAGTTCATGTTCCAGTAGAGGAAGCGGTTGAGCCGGTTGGTGAGGAAGGTGCGCGAGTTGAGCCGGTGGTCGAGGACGTCCTCGGCCAGCCCGGCGTGCTGGGTAAGCCCGAACATGACCATCAGCCAGCGGCCGAACAGGTTGGGCAGGGTGATAAACAGCACGGGCAGCCAGCTCTGCAGCAGCAGTGCGGCGGCGATGACCGCGAGGTGCAGGACGAGGTGGATGCGGGCAGTACGGTAGACCTTGGGGAAATCACTCTCGGGCACGTACTCACGCTCGGCCTCATCCATGCTCCCGGCCGAGTGGATCAGCAGCCGGCGGAAATATTTCGGGTAGGTCGGCAGGCCGAAGAAGCTTATCAGCATCCTCCTGACATCGGGCGGTCGGGGGACCGAGATTTCGGGGTCGCGGCCGACAATGATGGTGTCGCTGTGATGGCGGATATGAGACCAGCGCCAGACCACGCCCTCGCGCAGCACCATGAACGAGGCGAGCTCGTAGAGCGCGCTGTTCATCCAGTCGGTCTTGAAGGCGGTGCCGTGGCCGGCCTCGTGCCAGCGTGCGTCGGTGCTGCCGGAGTAGACCGCGCAGTAGACGAGGTAGGGGAGGATCACCCACCAGCTGCCCCACAGCGCGATGGTCGCCGCTGCCGCCCCGAGGATGATGCCGAGCCACAGCAGGGTGTCGCGGATCGCGGGCCCGTCTTTGCGCACCAGCAGCTCGCGCAGGGTGTCGCGCGGCACCGGGCACTGGTACCAGTCGGCCTCGGCCAGGCCGGCCTCGATGGCACGGCGCGAATTCCCCCGGTTCAGCGTGTAGACCGACGGGTCGGGGAAGGTGGCGGCCTCGGCGGGGGTGCCTGTAGGGGGTGAGGCGGTGTTCATGGGGTGGGGTGGAAGGTGGCTGGGTTTTTCATCCGCGCAGGCCTACCTGGTCCATCAGTTGCGCGGTGCGCGTGTAGGCCTCCTCGACCCACTCGACGATGCGCTCGGGGTCAGGAGAGTATTCCAGTTCGATGGAAACGGCACCGTCTACATTGAGTTCCTTGATCGCCTGCAGGTAGGGCGCGAATTTCACCACGCCGCGCCCCGGTGGCAGGTCGCCGTGGACCTTGCCGTCGCAGTCGCTGATGTGGACGTGGGTGGTCCTTCCGGCGAGCTTGGCGACCTCTTCCGGGCCGTTGTCGGCGAGCACCAGGTGGGAGATGTCGATGTTGGCGAGAACCCGCTGGTGATCGCAGTCGGCGAGGAAGCGCGCCATTTCATCGATGCTGTTGAGCAGGCTGAGGCGGAACGGCTCCAGCTCCAGGGCGATGTTGATGCCCTTGGAGTCGGCGTAGTCGCCGAGAATACGGCAGGATTCCACTCCCCACTGCCACTGCTCCTGCGGCGGGATGACCTCGCGCTGCCAGATGTATTCTCCGAGTACCAGCAGGATGTTGTCCGCGCCCCAGCGGGCGGCGAGGTCGATGAACTGCTTGCAGCGCCTGATGTGGTATTCGCGCACCGGGTCGTTGAAGTCGATCAGGCCGATCGCCACCACCGGCAGCGACAGGATCGGCAGGTCTTTGGCCTGGCAGATTTGCTCGATCCTGGAAATCTCGTCCTCGTCGATGAGGTCGGGTTCGGTGAAGATGTCGACCGAGTCGAAGCCGATGCGGGCGATGTGTTCAAGCCCGGTGACGGTGTCGACACCGGCCTGGCTGAATGCGCTGTTGATGATTCCGAGTTTCATGAAGCGGTAGGCGGATGGTTGCTGGTTGGGTAGAAGAAAAAATGGATACGGCCTCAGCCGGTGATCTCGTCGAGTCGAACGCGGCGGTTTTCGCATGAGCTGCGGACCGCGGCATCGACCAGGGCGATGGTTCTCAGGTTGTCGCGGGCATTGAGCAGCGGTTGCACGCCGCCACGCAGGGCATCGAGAAGGTCGAGCATGGTGCCGCCGAAGGCATCGGGAAACCAGCTGCCCTCGAGCAGGGCGGTGGTGAAATCGGCGTCGCCCCTGGCGGCGTGGCGCAGCGAGGAGGGGCTGGTATAGGGGTCCTGGCACCAGCCAATGTCACCGATGGCGAGGCCGTCGGTGCCCTCGATGCGGTACTCGATGCGGATGTCACCGGGGCAGCCTTCGCGGGCCGGGCCGGTCCAGACGTCGTCGATGACCACGGCGCGGAAGCCGTCGGTATACTCGAGGATGCTGGTGCAGATGCCATCGTGGTGGGGAAAGCTGGTGCGGGGGTCGGGCCGGGTGCTGCAGTAGATGGCCTCGGGGTCGCCGTGCCAGTGACGGATGCAGTCCAGGTGGTGGATCGACATGACCTTGAGCGTGGCGCTCTGCAGCTGCGCCTGCCACGGCTGCCAGTGCGGGATGCCGCGCATGTCGATGGTGGTGAACACCGGTTGGCCGAAGCGACCGTCTGCGAGGAGGCGGGAGGCTTCCACCACTGACGGGTCGAAACGCATGTTCTGGTTCACCGCCAGCACGATGCCAGCGGCCTCGCAGACCTCGACCAGCGAGAGCGCCTGCGCGTAGTCGAGGGCCAGGGGTTTCTGGGCGAGGATGCCCCGCACCGTGCCGCGGCGGCAGGCTGCACGGATCAGCGCGGGCTGGTGCTGGGGGGGTACTGCGATGTCGAGCACCTCG
>JBDQJG010000203.1:0-3575 GCA_040263955.1 Verrucomicrobiales bacterium | reverse complement strand
GTCATCTCCCGGCCGGCCTCATGGCAGGAGTTACACCACATCGCGTGAAACAACTTTTCTCCCTCGGCGACATGATCCATGTCCGGTTCTCCGGCCAGCACAGCAGGATCCACGCCGGGTCCGGCCTCGCCCGGCATGCGCAGGTAGGCAACCAGGTGCCGAATCTCATCTGGCTCAAGCTGCAAATCCGGATGCTTGCGGCTACCCTCCCTGTGCCCCGCTATGATACCTGCCACTGTTGGCGCATCCGCACTCTCCGACGCCGCCAGCGTGATTGAGTTGACGTTCGGCTTCTCCATGCCCTCTGGCACCTCAGGTGCATGGCACGCGGCACACCCGATCTGGTGAAAGAGCTTCCGTCCCTCATCCACCTCACCATCTCGCCACGGCAGCTCTCCACCCGAGACCCGCTCACTCGCGCTCCCTGCTTGTTGCGCGTAGAGAAAACTGGCAAGCGCCACAACCTGTTCTGGATTCCTGTCCGGGTGAGCAAACATCTCCGGCATGCGCGATCCGTTGCGCAAGCTGCTGGGATTTCGAATCGCCAACCACAATACGGGGTAATCCAAACCCGCCCCAAGATCAGCAAGCCGATCAGCTGCCATCTCCGGCCGCACAACCTCCGCCCACGCGGCAGGAGCCTCGTGACAAACAACGCACCCAAGGCTCTTGATCAACAGGATACCCCCATTTGCCAAATACCTCGGCGCATCACCTTCAGCGAAAAATCGCTCGAAGCCGACCACCAATGAATGGTCAACCGGCGTGGCACCATCCGGGTGAGCGCGCACCGCGCCTGCAAATGCAAGCAGCAGGACAACACTCAGAACATTTACCACTCTCACAGCGCCCCAATCTCACCCGCGTGCAAATCGTGCGCAAGCATACAGCAACGCAAACACCGCCACGGATACTCCTCGGGATCAAAAAACCCTTGCGAAAAAGCGACCCTGATCCTACTCTCCTTCCCCTTTCCACCGGACTTACCCGGATGTGCACAGGATTCCGGCTTGGTAGCTCAGTTGGTAGAGCAGCGGACTGAAAATCCGCGTGTCGGCGGTTCGATCCCGTCCCAAGCCACCACCTGGCAATTTTGCTTCATCATCAGGCACGCCGGATGCCGGACCCCAGGCAGCTTATGCCGGATCGCAGGCGCCTGGGCATGCTGTCTCGCAACTTGCCAAAGCCACGAAGCTTCTGCACAGTCAAAACAGCATCCTGATTCGGTCTGCTGCAATCTATCACCGCCCGTCATCATGACCACACTTCGCCCCCTTCGATTCTGCGCCTTCGCCCTGCTCCTCTTCTTCCTGGCCCCGATCCTGCAACTTTCCGCAACAACAAGCGCCGACCCCGACATTTCTCTCTCCAAGCTGCAACTCCTGCTGCGCCCCCTTACTAAAAGTGAACTGGGTGAGGAAGCCACAACGTGGCAGAACCTCGTGAAAAAAAGCTCACAGGAGATCTCTGACCTGACGATCGCGGGAACAACCGCCAATGCCTCCGAACTTGCGGCCGCCCGCGAGGGCAAGGCCGCCGCCCTGGATCGATTCAATCTGGTGATCGACGAATTGGAGGCTAAGGGCGGCGACGTCGAGGAACTGCGCGCCTACGCGAAAGCCCTGGCGGCTGTGCAGATCGATTCCGGTGACACCGGCGCCACGCTGGAGGCCTTCACAAGCTGGCTTAAATCCAAGGAGGGCGGCATCCGCCTGGGCCTCCAATCGCTCAAGTTCATCGTCATCATGCTTGTGGTCTGGATCCTTGCGCGCTCGGTCAGGCATCTCGTTCAGCGGGCCGCCGACAAGAGTGAGACGTTCTCGGAACTGCTCGAGCAGTTCGCCATAGCGACCTCGTTCCGCCTAGTCATGTTCATCGGCCTGCTGGTGGCACTGGCCACCCTCGGGGTCAACGTCGGCGCCATGTTCGCGGTGATCGGTGGAGCATCGTTCATTATCGGTTTCGCCCTGCAGGACACCCTCGGGAATTTCGCCGCCGGGGTGATGCTGCTTATCTACCGGCCCTTCGATGTGGGCGACACCGTCGAGGTGGGCGGCGTCAATGGCAAGATCGACAACGTGAGCCTCGTGAGCACCACCATCCGCACCTTCGACAACAAGGTCGTGCTGGTTCCCAACAAAAACGTCTGGGGACAGGTTATCACCAATGCGTCTGCCAGCGAAACGCGCCGCGTCGACATGGTCTTCGGGATCAGCTATGATGATGACGTCGAAAAGGCACGGGAGATTCTCTGGAGCATCGTGGCGGAAAATGACAAGGTGCTCGATGAACCCGAACCGACCATCCAGATGAACGAACTGGCCGATTCCTCGGTGAATTTCATCTGCCGACCGTGGACGAAAACCAGTGACTACTGGGACGTCTACTGGTATGTCACGGGTCGTGTGAAACAGGAATTCGACAAGGCCGGCATCAGCTTCCCGTTCCCGCAACAGGAAGTGCACTTCCGCAGAATTTCAGAGTAGTGCCATTCCGCTAGAAACAATGTGCCTTTCCACACCCGACACAGGATGGCTGCTATCACAGGTGTTGACAGGCCGATTGCAACCCGGCAGGCCACGCCACCGACGTAGCTTCTCCCCGGACGAACGCGCTGGTCGGGATGTGTTTCCCAGCATTGTTTCGTTCGTTCCCGAAAACCCGCGGTGAGCCCGCCTGTCCATTCCACGAACAAAACCCGACCAGCGGTTCACCAACGACTGGTGGCACCACTGGTTCTCGGCGTCGGTATCCTGATTGGAGTGGCAAAGCTGACACCCGGATCGGACCATTTTCTTGCCGGACTCGATCGGCAGTTACTCGACACCTGCCATGTCAATGGCAGCAAGACCCCGCCGCGGGAAGACATCGTCATCCTCGGCATCGACGATGCCAGCCTGACGCTCGCCTCGGCATGGCCGGAAGACATAGCAGCCTCCCCGGCCCTGCAGGCGATGCAGCAACCCTTTCCATGGCCACGCCGAGTCTGGGCCGAAACCATCCATCGCCTGTGTGATGCCGGGGCCCGACTGGTCTTTATCGACCTCGCCTTCGTGGCTCCCGGTGCCGACCCGGACGATGACAAGCTGTTGCGCGATGCGCTCGATCGCCACGCTGGAAGGGTGCTGCTTGGAGCCAAATTCGACCATTCGCAGGTCGGCGGTGCCATTATCAGCAACCTGGTCTATCCGTCCCCAACCCTGACCGGAACCAGCCTGCCGGAACCCGGGAGTTTTGGTCTGCTTAATTTCTGGCCCGATGCCGACCAGGTAATACGTAGCCTCGATCTGCAGATCACCCGCAGCGAGGTGGACGGTGGCATTCCCGACCCGGAGGAGAAACCACTTCCTTCTGTCGCCCTGGCCGCGGCATCGATCCTGCATCCAGATCAGAACTACTCTACCGACTCCACTGTGCGCCTGCGTTTCTGCCCGCTGGAATCTTACCCTCCCGCATCCCTGCATACCATTTTTATTCCCGATCTGTGGCAATCGAACTTCGGCAGTGGCGCGTTCTTCAACGACAAGGTTGTGTTCGTTGGAGCAAGTGCCGCCGAGTTGCAGGACTTTCAACGC
>JBDQJG010000202.1:0-3635 GCA_040263955.1 Verrucomicrobiales bacterium | reverse complement strand
AGGAAATCAATCGGTGCCGCGTGGTAAGCGGCGTGTGTTCATGGGCCTCGGCAAGTTCGACAATGTGCGACCGGGCGAGTTGGCCGGCATGCTCTACAACGAGACGGGCGCTCCTGATGGTGTGATCGGAAAAATCCACCTCTTCAACAAGCACACGCTGGTCGATATTGACGAGGACTGGGCGGAAAAAATCGTGCGGGGCGCGCGCAAGGCTCGTTATCGGGGCCGACCCTTTCGGATCCGGTTTGATGAGTTGCAGGACGGTGATCGGGGACAGTAGCGGCGGGCAGGTGTGTCCGGCGATTGAACTGTGCGACCTTGATACGTCAGTTGGTTCGACTTTCCATGTCACGGGGAACGAACTTGAGCGCCTGGATTTTGCCGTTCGCGACGACATAAATCATGGCCTCTGTCCCCGAAGGAAGCATGGAGAGCGCGTTCCACAGTGAGTTGACATCCCCGACAGGAAGATTGTCGATCTGCACAATCATGTCTCCCTCTCCCAGAATCGGCGAAAAAGGAGATTCCGGGTCGATGGCGGTTACGAATACCCCGGGACTGGTCGGGAAGGTGCCTGCGCGAAGCAGTTCGGCCTTCGTCAGGTTTCGGATTCGAATCCCGAGGGCTTTGCGGATCGAGGTGATTGCCGCGTCGGTTGGTCCCTGGGACGGGTCTGCGGTTTCGCTTGGACGTTCCTTGATGATGGCCTCCAGCGCCATTTCCTGCTCGTCGCGCAGTACCACAAGCTTGACTTTCTTTCCGGGTGCGGTGCGCAGTACTGCGGCCAGAAAGCCGCGGGCGCTCTTCTGGCGGATACCGTCGAATTCGACCAGTAAGTCGCCAAGTTCCAGCGTGGCATCCGCTGCGGGTGATCCCGCCACGATGCCGGTGATGGCGATGCCCCCGCTGACGATCTCACGACCTACAGTGATACCGAGATATCCGAACAGCGGCCTGCCACGCTGCAGGATGGCTTCGTAAGTTTCGCGAGCCGGATTGGAAGGAAGAGCAAGGGCAACACCCTGCCAGCCCGAAGCTTCTTTGCCGCCCTTGTAGATGGCTACGGTGATGCCGATGATTTCGCCCATCCGGTTGACGATGGGACCTCCGGAGCTGCCGGGATTGATGACGGCATCGGTCTGGATCAGTGAGGGTGCCCCATCGGTGAGGTTGCGCTCTTTGGCGCTCACCATGCCGCGGGTGACTGTGCCCGAGAGTCCCAACGGATTGCCGGCTGCCAGTATGGAGTGGCCAACCATGATTTCATCGGAGTCTCCGAATGCGAGGGCAGGAAAATCCTTTCTATCGGAATCAATTTTTAGAACAGCGATGTCGAGAAGGGGATCGGATCCGATGATCGATGCCCTATGGGATTCCCCCGTATGGATGGTGACCTCGATGCCCTCGACTTTCTTGATGACATGGAAATTGGTGAGCACGTGGCCTTCTGTGGAGACGATAACGCCTGAACCCAGGCCGGGTTGATGCAACTGCTTCTGTCCGGTTGCATCCGGCGATGGTTGCCCCGAAATCGTCGGAAGCTGATGGGATCGGACCGTGCTGATGCTGACGACGGCGGGTATCACGCGCTGGGCGAGCTGCGCGTATTCGTGATCGAGTTGCGAGAGAAGGGCCACGTCTTCAGGTCGCAACGGGCGCAGCGTATCCGATTGGCTCGGGTGCGGGTGCTGGTCGTCCGGTCTCGGCTCTCCGTGGAGCAGATCGGTCAGGCCGTAACGCTCTTCCTTTATCTGACCTTGCAACCAGAGAAAGGTTACGATTGCGAGCGTGAAGATTGTCAGGGCGACAAGAATGCGACGGGTCAATTCCATGAACAGCAAAATAGTAAACCCGGATTGTGTCTTGTGCGGATAAAAAAGGCCCGGTCGCTGCATGGCGACCGGGCCTTTGGAGTACTGAGATCGGATTATTGAATGTTACTGGGTTGCAGTCCCTTCCGCAGGGGCATCCGGAGCAGGCGCTTCTTCTGCGGGAGCTTCCGGTGCGGGAGTGGGAAGTTCGGGCTCAGGAGCTGGCACGGTAGGTGGCGCAGGTGGTGCAGGCGGCGTCGGAATTTCGGCGGGTAGCTTGGCGCTTGTCTCCTCGATGGCGGTCTCGGCATTGGGAGCCTCCGCTTTGGGTGGACTTGCAACCGCGGCGGGTTGCTCGGATTTTTCGACTTTTCCACACGAAGCCAGGCCAACGAGTGTCAGACTGAAGGCAACGAGTTTGATTTTTTTCATTTTCATGACGCCTGTAGTCTAGACACCACTTTCGGGAATGATCAATGCAGATAATTGCAACAATCGATCTTGAGTCGCGGCTCGGGGTCGTCCATTCTCTCAAAGTGATTCATGGCGGCGAGCGGCGGTATTTACGGTTTCTTCGGTAGCGATTACCTGCGAGTGCGGGAAGCGGCTGCGGAGATGGTTGCCCGATTGACGCCGGAGGGTGCGGGTGAGTTCGGCGTGGAGACAATCGATGGTGTGGCGGATCATGCGGAAGCAGCCGGAAGGATCTGCCGTGACACGATCGCAGCCCTGGAGACATTGCCATTTTTCGGCGGTGGCAAGGTTGTCTGGCTAAAAGGGGCGACTTTCCTGGCGGATGACCAAGTCGGCAAAGCGGAAGCCTCTCTTGCCGGGCTTGCCAATCTTGCCGATGTGCTTGGCAGAGGCCTGGGAGAGGATGTGAGTTTCGTGATTTCGGCGTCGTCGGTTGATAAACGCCGGTCATTTTACAAACAGGTTGTCAAGTTGGCCACAAAAGTGGTGGAACTCGACAAAGTCGACATCTCGAAGGATGACTGGGTGGAGAAAGCAATCACGTTGTTCTCCGCGCGGGCTGAAGAAATGGGATTGCGATTCGCGCCAGGTGCTATGGAGGCGTTCGTCATGCGAGCAGGCGAAGACACCGCGCAGGCGGAAAGTGAACTGCAGAAGCTCGGCCTCTATTTGGGTGATGGCGAGAAAGTGACCGAGGAGGTGGTGGCGGAAATCGTCTCACCTACCCGTCACGGGGTGATCTTCGAGATCGGTGGGGCCATTGCGCGCCGGGACCTGCCTCGCAGTCTGCGCCTGATGCGGGAGCTTCTCGCCCAGGGTGAAGGCGGGATCGGTATTCTGTTGGGGGCAATCGTGCCGAAAGTTCGGAGTCTTTTCTGGGGTAGGGTACTTGCATCTTCGACCGGTTGTTCGTTCCGGGATCGCTATCCGAAATTCCAGGCTGCGCTTGCACGTCTCCCGGAGGAGCAGACGGCTCATCTGCCGCGTGCGAAAAACGGGCAGATCAGCGCCTATCCCATCTATCTGTCGCTGCGGGACGCCGGTAATTTCAGTGGCAGGCACTTGCGCAGGAGCCTTGCGGCATGTCTGCGTGCGAATCGGGCCATGGTGACCACCGGCAATGATCACGAGGTGATTCTCACCCGGCTGCTGGTGGAAATCCTTGCCCCCCGGCAGGGTCAACGCTGATTCGGATATGCATTTTGGGTCATGAGGCAGCAGTTGCGCACCATGGTTGTTGCGCGGTAGCATCCGCGTATGAAAGGGATTTTGATCTTCGGGGGGTTTGCAGCTCTCGGGTTGGCAAGTGGCCTGGTTGCCGCGTTGTGTGGTGTGGGAGGAGGTATCATT
>JBDQJG010000201.1:0-3668 GCA_040263955.1 Verrucomicrobiales bacterium | reverse complement strand
GACGGTCGACCGTGAGGGCTATTTGCACATTGTCTATTTTCCGCATCACCACGCGATTCGGTATCGCCGATCGAAGCGACCCAACGATGCTTCGGAATGGGAGGAAGAAATTCAGTTCGGAGAAAAGCTCACCTATCCCACGCTCGTCTGCGGACTAGATAATTCCCTCTATTTCACCGCCCGTCGCAGTTTCAAGGAAAAGCCATGGGAGGTCGAATTCTGGTCGAAAAAGCCGGGCCAGGATTGGTTGCGAATCGGCGCCGTCCTTCGTTCACGTCACAAGGGCTACGCGCATTTCCAGGAATCGCTAGCCTGGGGTCCGGATCACAAGACGCTTCACCTCTGTTGCCGCTTTCATGAGAATTCGGACAAGAACGCCTACGGCAGACTCCAGACGGTTGGCTACATGAACAGTGAGGATTTTGGAAAGACCTGGCGGCGCAGCGATGGCGGGCAGATTGAGACTCCCGCGTCTGTGGATGAAATCGAGGTCCTCGTCCAGGGCGGGGTGGACCGCAAAATCGGACTGCGGGCGGGATGCATCGCAGTTGATCCGAAGACCAGCTTGGCGCACCTGATCTACAGCGTCACGGAAAATGATCAGGGCCGCGTCATCATGGCCGTTTCGGATGGCAAGGGCGGCTGGACGCGCTCCGATCTTTCGTCGCAGCTTCCTGCTGATCTGCGCGGCAGAGACCTGATCATGCCGGGCGGTTTGAGTTTCAGCGATTCGGGCCAGTTACATGGTGCTGCACAGATTCAGAAGGCGAAGGAGGGCGAATCTACCTGGGGAAATCCGAGCAACGAATCCTTGCGATTTGTCCGGGACAAGGATGGTGACTCATGGAAGTTCAGCTTTGCGAGTGAGCTGAATTCCGATCGATCGCAGTGGCTGCCGAATATCGAGCGGGCCACCGGCTTCAACCAGATTCTCGATCGGCCCGGCATCATTTACACATCAGGCGGGCCGGGCGAAAAGAACACCGACTTGCTGAGCAATCGGGTCTATTGGGCTGGGTGAGGTGTTGTCACGACACCTTGTTCCCGCGCAATCAATTGACCTTTTCTGAGAGCTTCAGGCGAGGACTTCCCGGATTATGTGACGTTCTTCGGTCACTCCGGTCAGTCTTTGATCGAGTCCCTGATGGTAAAAAGTTAGTCTCTGGTGATCGAGTCCCATGAGATGGAGGATCGTGGCGTGGAAATCAGAGATGTGATGAGGGTTCTCCACCGCCTTGAACCCGACTTCGTCGGTGGCGCCGATCGCCTGCCCGCCTTTTACCCCGGCTCCAGCAAGCCACATACTGTAGCCCTGCCAGTTGTGATCGCGGCCGAATTTCCCAACGCCTTCGCTGGTCGGAGTGCGTCCGAATTCTCCACCCCAGATCAGTAGCGTTTCGTCCCACAACCCGCTCCGTTTCAGGTCGGTCATGAGAGCTCCGATTGCCTGATCAGTCTCCCCGGCATGAAGCTTGTGGTTCGTGATGCAATTGGTGTGCCCGTCCCAGGTCTCTTCGATGTGGCCACCGCCGGAGTAGAGTTGGATAAATCGGACACCCCGCTCGAGGAGTTGCTTGGTAATGAGGCACTTTCTGCCGAAGTCCGCGGTGAGGGGATTGTCCATTCCATACATCGTCTTGGTCTTGGCATCGATCCGGTCGAGATCCACGACCTCTGTTGCTTCGGACTGCATTCGATAGGCGAGTTCGTAGGACTCGATTCGGGCCGCCAACTCATCCATGTCAGGGCGGGAGGCGAGATGTTTTGCATTCAGGTCTTTCAGCAAATCAAGTCCCCGTCGTTGGGTTCGGTCACTGGTGCCTTCGGGAGTGGCCAGATCGAGCAGGGGACTTCCCTTGCTTCGAAAAAGTGTTCCCTGGTGAGTCGCTGGCATGAATCCCGAAGACCAGTTGGAGGCGGAGCCAATGGGGCCGCCTCTGGGATCCGTCATTACGACAAATCCGGGCAGATTTCGATTCGCGCTTCCGAGGCCGTAGTTCACCCACGAACCGAGAGCGGGTTTGCCGATCGATATCGCGCCGGTATTCATTTGCAGGCAGCCCGAGGCATGAGCTGCCGTGTCGGAATGGAGAGATCGGATCACGCAGAGGTCATCGGCATGCTTTGCGGTGTGAGGAAAAAGATCACTGATGGGAAGGCCGCTTTTGCCGTGATTCTTGAAAGCAAACGGCGACTTCATGAGGTGCCCGATGGGTCGTCCGTTTGATCCCACGATGGCATCGCCGCCATAGGACATACCATCAAGTCGGTCGAGCTCTGGCTTGGGGTCGAAAGTATCAACGTGGGATGGCCCCCCGTTCATGAACAGGAATACTGCCCGGCTTGCCTTGGGAGCAAAGTGGGGCGCTCCCGCTCCCGATTCCGCGTGGAGGAGGTCGGCAAGGGCCAGACCGGCAAATCCGCCACCCAGGTTCCCGAGGAATTCTCTTCGGGTCTGGCTGCAGGGGGTGAGATTTGGGCGGAAGCGATTCATGGCATTATCCGGAATAAACAAACTCGTTGAGGTTGAGGATGACCCGGCACAATTCCTCGAGTGACTCGGCCTCCACGAATGTCCCGATCGATTCCAATTCTTCACTCGTGGCTTCCCGGCAAAGAGTGAGGCGGTAAGCGAGGCGAATTTGATCGCTTCGATTCTCGCCCGCTTCGCGTCTGAGTCGTGAGGCAAGATGACGGGCCTGACGGTTGGAGAACTCGCTGTTGTACAGATTGAGCGCCTGGGTCGGCACGGTGGTGACTCTTCTTCCTGGGGAAGGTTGGGTCGTGTCGCAGACATCCAGAATTTCCAGCATGGGAAGCATCAGGCTGCGCTTCACGAACGCATAAATTGTCCGGCGACTGGCGGAATTCTCGTCGAGAGGTTTCCAGATTGCTTCCGGATCACTGTGGCCTTCCAGAGCCTCGGGTGGAATGGATGGGTAAGTGTGAGGTCCGTGCATTTCCCGGTTCAACTTTCCGCTCACGGCGAGGATGGAATCCCGAATCGCCTCGACCTCGAGGCGTCGAAAGTTCTGACGCCAGAGCAGCCGATTTTCCGAATCTGATTGCAGGTAGGCAGGGTTTTCCAAATTGCTCGCCATCTGCCAGGTGCTGCTTTGCAGGATCAGCCTGTGGAGTTTCTTGAGCGACCAATTGGCGTCATGAACAAACCAGTGAGCCAGCCAGTCGAGCAGCTCCGGATGGGTCGGTGGCTCTCCCATCAGTCCAAAATCGGTCGGAGTTCTAACGAGGCCGTGGCCGAAGTGATGCATCCAGACTCGGTTCACAATCACGCGAGCGGTGAGGGGATTCTCTGGCGAGGCGATCCAGTTAGCGAGGCCGAGGCGCCTCTGGGAAGTGTGGTCAGACGGAGCGGGGAATTGGTGGGAACTGAGAATCTCGGGAATGGCCGGGTCCACCTCCTCACCATGCCTCCCCGGTGCGCCCCGAATGAGGATATGGGTCTCGGGCGGGTCATTGGATTTTTCCTGCAAGGTGTAAGCCATGGGCAGGTCGGGACGTTTCTGACGAAGCTGGTCGATCTCGCCCTGTGGCATTGCGGCGGACAGTTCCTCATCCAGCATCTTGCGATTTTCCTTCGCGATGGCTTTTTGTTCTTTCGTTTTCGATTCGAGAAAAGCTTTCACCACTTCCGGGGAGAGTTTGCT
>JBDQJG010000200.1:0-3694 GCA_040263955.1 Verrucomicrobiales bacterium | reverse complement strand
GGGTGCAGACTGCTTGGCCTGGCGCTTTGCTTTGGCGGCCTTCCTCGACTTCACCACCGGCACGTACTGCGGCAGATCCGGCGTCCGGGCGATCGCCTTGAACGCAGGCTTGCGCACACCGAACTGGTCCATCGGAAAATTCACGAACCCGGCCTCCAGCGCCGGCGACCCGTCCGCGACCCGGTAGTCGCTGGTTGCGGGATCGCGGAACTGCGGGTCGCCCGAGGCGGATTCGAGATCCCACTGGTATTTATTGAAAGCCTTCCGGTCGGCCTCACTGGTGAAGAAGTTGCGATCTACCTCGCCAACCCCATGCATTCTTGCAGGCCGGTAGGCACGCATCCAGATGTTGTGGTGGATGCGGTCCCCGCAGTAGTCATACCAGACATGGGGGTGCAGGGTGTTGTTGACGGTGATGTTGTTGTAGACGTGGCGATTGAAACCTTCGCGCAGCTTGATACCGCCCTGCAGGCACAGGTTGTTGTAGATCTCGTAATGGGAGGACCCGTCGTCAAGGTCGATGTCCCACCCGTGGTCGCAGCGCCACCGGCTGTTGCGGATGACCGTCTTCTCGGTGTCGAGCTTGGAGAGTTCGGGCAACTGCTCCGCTGGCGCGTCCGCAAGGTGCCAGAAGCGATCGCGCCCCCACGAGTTGAAGCTGCCGTGGTCGTGGGTCTCGCGTACTGTGTCGAAGACATCGCAGAACTCGATCAGGTGCCCGCCGAAGGTGCCCTCGCTGACATTGATGCCGGCCCGGCCGATGTCGTAGATCGAGCAATGGCGCACCGTGATACCCTGAGCCATGGAGATTTGCACCCCGGCGGCCTGCTTCTCGACCATACTGATATCGTGAATCAGGCAATCCTCGACCACGCAGTCGGCCGGGTAGTTGTCGGTTTTCGGACCCGGTGTCTTGTCGATATCCGCATACGCCTGCCTCTGGTGATACTCGAAGAGCGGGTTGCGCACCGCATCGGGGTCACCCACGAAGCAAACACCGCTGGCACCAGCACCGTGGATGTGCGTGCCGCGCACCGCCACCCGACGATTGTAATTGTTCACGAACACCGCGTTGCCTCCGACCTGGTCGAATTCACAGTCGACGATCGAGCAGTCCTCCGCACCGTCCAGAAGCACCGCGCCGCCACGGTAGATCGTCCAGTCACTGCGCAACAACGGCTCCCGCGTCTCCATGAACGTGCGTGCCGCATGGCGAAACACCAACCCTCGTAACTCGACGTGCCGGACGGGATCCGACTGCCCGCCTCGCAATTCAATCAAATGGCGGAGGCGCGCTACCTCGATCGTTGCCTCATCGAGATCAACTCCCGCCGGCGGTTGAAAAAACAGCATGCCCGCCCCGGCATCATGGAACCACTCACCGGGTGCATCGAGCTCCTCACGGATATTTTCCACGAAGCGATGCTCGCCGTGCATCCCCATCTGGCGGTTGTTCTGCCAGCCCCCCTCATATTGCACCTCGTTTGTGGCATTCTTACCTGTGATCCGGTAGTGGTAACCACCCCAGCGTTGCTTGTGCATGGCGTGGATGTAGCCGCCCGCCGGATCCGTCCAACGAGCCGCTCGCGCCGGGCTGAAGGCATCCGCCGCAAAGCCATTGTACACTGCCACTGCCGGATCGTAATTCGGGTAGCGCGCCATATGCTGGCGCACGCCTTCGGCAAACAACTGGTCGATTACCACATCCTTCGGTGTCTCTGCCCGAAACACGCCCGGCCTTTCGAGCGACCAAGTAAGGTCCAACTGCATGCCGCCGCTGATCACCGCCGTCTGGCCCTGCTCAGCAGACCACACCACCGGCGCCTCGGCCGATCCCGAATCTTCCGCAGTGAGGATCAGGGTCTCTTCCAGGTAATAGGTTCCCCCGCCGAGGTGCACGGTGATCGGCTCCCGGCCCAACACCGAACTCAGCCGCACCGCCGCCTGCGCGCGCGCCAGCGTGCGGTAGGGCTGCTCAGCGGTTCCCGGATTCTCATCCGAACCATCCGGCGAGAGATAGAAATCCGCGGCTCTCGCCGCCCCCGGCAGCATAACTGCAAGGCACCAACCAATAGCGGCAACCGACAAAAATGTTCTTGTTTGCATCATGATGATTTTCAGAAAAGCAGTGGATGCCGGCTTGCGGCAAGAAGATTACGGTTGTTGGCCCCGAACAATTTCATAAAAAGCCCTGAAAATGCCGTCCCTTCCTCTGCAATCTCGGCGTTGATCCGTGACGTTCCTTGCGTGCGCCCGGGCAATCTGCGGTGTAGAATCGGCTTCTATTTGTCGCAGCCACGCAACACCAAATGAACGATCGGAGTTCACCAAACCTTGTCACTACCGCGCTCGTGCAGATGCGTGCGCCCGAGGATCCTGCCGCCACCCTGTCGCTCACTCTCGAGCGAATCGACGAGGCGGCTTCAGCGGGTGCGCAGATCATCTGCCTGCAGGAACTCTTCCACGCGCGCTACTTCTGCCAGGAAGAGGACGCGACCAACTTCTCCCTCGCCGAACCTGCAACCGGTCCCATGATCACCGCGCTTGCCAAGCGCGCCAGGGTGCATGGTATCGTCCTGATCGCTCCCTTCTTCGAGCGCCGCGCACCGGGACTCTTCCACAACACCGCCGCAATCTTCGACGCTGATGGAAGCCTGCTGGGCCTCTACCGGAAGATGCACATTCCCGACGACCCGCAGTTCATGGAAAAATACTACTTCGCCCCCGGCGATCTCGGGTTCCGTGCCTGGCAAACCCGCTACGGCCGAATCGGCGTCGGTATCTGCTGGGACCAGTGGTATCCGGAAACCGCGCGCTTGCTCGCCCTCCAGGGAGCAGAAATTCTGTTCTTCCCGACCGCCATCGGTTGGATTCCAGCTGACGCTGAATCCCCGGAAATTCGAATCAAGCAGCATGATGCGTGGCAAACAGCGCAACGCGCCCACGCGATCGCAAATGGCTGCTTCGTGGCGGCGGCCAATCGGGTAGGCGCCGAGACCAGCCCCTCCGGCAACCAAATCGAATTCTGGGGACGCAGCTTTGTGGCGGATCCCGCTGGCGCGGTTGTAGCGGAAGCATCGGGCGAGGAGGAATCCGTGCTGATTGCCGAGCTCGACCTCGGCAGCATCGAGCAACAGAGAATCTCCTGGCCCTTCCTGCGCGACCGCAGGATCGATGCCTACGGCGCCCTCGGCAGTCGCTTCCTGGAAGCCGATCTGCGAGATGGAGTCGCCTCCTCGCCGACAGCTGCCAACGAGGAAGTCTGAGCACCCGCATCATCCGCACCTGACTCGTTCTCCATGGCTGCCGAGCACCCTGCTACCGACACAACACCTGCAGCCCGCGGCTTTCGCATGCCGGCGGAGTGGGAGCCGCACGCCGCTACCTGGCTGAGCTGGCCGAACGTACGCGGAGCCTCTTTTCCCGGTGCGCAGCTCCAGACAGTCCTGCCTGCCTGCCACCAACTGGTTATTGAGCTGGCACGTGCCGGAGAGCAGGTCATCATCAACCTCTCGGATGAAGTGGAAGGCGACGCCATCGCACAGGCACTACCAGCCAACCTGCGAGCGGCAGTGACACTGCAACTCGTTGCGACCAATGAGCCGTGGTGCCGCGACCATGGTCCGACCGTGCTGCGCAGAGTCGAAGACGGACAACGCCTCGCCGTCTGCTGGAACTACAATGCGTGGGGCGG
>JBDQJG010000199.1:0-3698 GCA_040263955.1 Verrucomicrobiales bacterium | reverse complement strand
GCCGTCAGCTTGAGGTCTTCTTCGTGCGCGCCTTCTTGCGAGGCTCCGTACCCGCGAATTCCTCGCCGCTCAGGGTGCCGTCCTTGTTCTTGTCCAGTTTGGCGAACTTCGCCTTGGCCTCGGTGGCGTTCATCTTCCCTTTGGCGGCGACGACGTATTCACGGGCGGAGATTCGTCCGTCGCCGTCGGTGTCGGCGGCGAGGAAGGCGGACTTGCCCTTTGGACATGTCGGCGGCCGCGGTGGCGAGCGGGAGGCTGAGGAAGGCGGCTATACCCCCTCCAACCCCGACCGCCAGACGCCGAGAGTGGAAAGGGTTGCAAAAGAAAATTCCTGGCAGTTTGAGCATCGGAGCGGTGATGTTGACCTATGACGCGCATTTCCAGCAGGTGCCTGGGCTGGATGCAACCGACCGGATTTATTGATCCGATAGCGAGGGGGCAGGGACACTCTGCTATCACCGGTCTCAAGGAACCCCTGATCCATGCCGCCACCCTCCACGTGAGATTGAGGGATTGGCCCCCGGCAGTCAACGCCCCTCGCTCAACCTGAAGAATCAGCCACCACCAATTACTCGATCCACAGCAGGTGACGATCGGTGAAGGCGAGGTCCACCACGGCAGTACCCAGGGAATTGATCTTCGATACCACGCCTTCCTTGTCGTTTCCCCAAGCGATCCACTTGCCATTCCTTCCCCGGGCAGCGGAAATACCGCCCCTGTGGCAAACCCGCACCGCCTGCATCCCGCTGCGTGCGGACTCCGGCACATCCAGTTCACCGGACTCGTTGTTGCCACCCCAGGCGAGTACCTTGCCATCCCGGGTCAGGGCCAGCACGTGATCCGTGTCGGAGGAACCTTCGAGGATTGCGATGTTACGATTCTCGGAGGCTGGCAACTCGGATTTCGGAGGCCTGCCGAACCAGGTAACCTGGCCGTTGGCCCGCAAACACCAGCAGGTGCGATGACCGAAGGAGAGCGCGGTGATGTCAGTCGGCCCGAGTGGTGGCAGGCGCCAACCCCAT
Source organism: Verrucomicrobiales bacterium (assembly GCA_040263955.1). Classification (GTDB taxonomy): domain Bacteria; phylum Verrucomicrobiota; class Verrucomicrobiia; order Verrucomicrobiales; family DEV007; genus CALSSN01. The sequence continues at coordinate 2,676 of JBDQJG010000199.1, read as the reverse complement.
TCCCACTTCATCCCGACATTGCCCCCGACCCGGCCGTCTTCATCGAGCACCGCCCAGACTTCATTGCCCGCCGCACCGTCGACGATCGTGCCCTGCCGCATGCCCGGGGTCAGGCCGGGATCCCGCCCTTCTCTCGTGGCCGTGGAGTCCTTGAAGACGACCACCGGACCTCCATGACCACCCGTGAGTGAGAAATCCGCCACGTCGTCGAAATTTTTGTGGTACTTGTCCGGAGTCGTGATACTGCCGCGAGCCCGCAGCGCCCACCAGCGCCCTTCCTGCTTGGCGTAGACCCGCACGAAGTCATTGCCACGATCATACTCACTGATATCAATCGGCAACTCGTTCTCGCCGATTCCCCAGGCAAAAATTCGCCCCTTGGGAAGCGAGCGGAGATCCGGGAGCTGCCGCTCGATCCGGCGACCCTCAGGCACCTTGCAGGCCACCGTCAGGGCATCGGTCCAGGGCCGGACCTGCACATTGCGGAACCAGGTCACTCCACCCTGTGCAAATTCACACTGCAAAGCGAAAGTCCCTTCCCTGAGGCGACGCTCCCTGTAGGCGGAGGGCGGGCTGTGATTGCTCGGTTCCTTGTATCGTGCCACCTCATTGCCATCGACCTTGACGACAATCTCCATACCTCGCACTGAAATCTCGAGATTGAACCATTCGCGTTCCACAGCCGGGCTTTCTGCCAACGGCACAATTTCACCCAACCCCCCGGTTTTACTGCTCTCACCACTGCCGTTGTAGATTTCCACCTCGTAGCCCCTGACTGGCACTCCCGCGCCCTCCTCGGCAGTATGAAAAAAGACTCCCGACTTACCGCCGTCCTCGGTCTTCACTTCGGCACGGAAATCAAAATCGCGGAAGCGGCCATTGAAAGCCGCATCCCCCGTGTAATAAAGCATCCCCGGGTTTCCCTTTACCTTGATACAATGATCGTAAACGCTAAACGGCCGGCCGATACCGGTCATCTCCCAACCGTCGAGACTCCTGCCATCGAAAAGTGAAATCCACTGCCCGGGGATGGATGTACTCTCCGCGTCACCGCCCGAGTCCCCGTTGTCTGCAATCTGCACTGGTTTGGCGCGACTTCGAGTTGTCAATGCCTTGCGGAATGCCACGAGACGCTGCGCCTCCTTCAGCTTCACCGCGCGGGTCAATTCCGCCTCCAGCAGCTGCAACGAGCGCCCCAGGGCCGGTCCGAGTTGCGTGTCGATCCTGGTGATTTGCGCATTCCACACCTCACGCAGCTCGACGAGGACTTCCGGAGTGCCCTCCGGCTGCGGTGGCAGATCAATCAGTTCCCACGTCGCAACCACAGGGTCTTCTGATTGCTTCGCCAGTTCCTCGCGCAGGGCGACAACGCTCGCCCTCTCCTCCCGGCAAGCGGTAACCAGTTTCAAATCCCCGGCATCAGCCGCCTGGTTAATCCTGCTCTCCACGGCCCGGCCATACTTGTTTGCCAAATCGTCCACCTGCTTGCACCGGGCCTCAAGATAGGCAGCCAGTCGATTCTCCAGGCCTGGAATTACCGCCACATCGGCAAACGGCTCGGGCTCGGGCTCGGGCTCGGGCTCGGGCTCATCTTCCGCCACTGGGGCTGGATCGACCGGATCGACCGATTTGTCTTCACCGGTCGATCCCGAATCCGCCCGAGCAAGTGCCCCACCCGGGTCGGAGGACGACCGCAGCGGGCCCGCGGCAACGCGGAGTCCCAGGGCATAGCCCCTTTTCGAGGGCGAGTTGTGGCGCCGCTTCGCGGAGCGAGCCCAATTCGCATCATTCACCCATCCGCCGCCGCGCATCACGCGGTGATCACCGTCTGCCGGACCCATGGGATCCTGTCCGCCCGGCAGCTTCTCCGCAAAGCGATCGGCACACCATTCCCAAACGTTGCCATGCATGTCATGCAAGCCCCAGGCATTCGGCTTCTTCTCGCCCACCAGGTGGGTTCTCTCCCCGCTGTTTTCCCTGAACCAGCCCACCTCATCAAGCTCCCCACCCGAATACGGCCCGGCTTCGCCCGCCCGGCAGGCGTACTCCCACTGCGCCTCGGTCGGCAAATAGTAGGCCCAGCCATCCGGCAGCTTGCCCGCTGCCCGCTCGACCTCGGTCAGCTTTTCACAGAGGGCCACGGCATCGTCCCAGCTAACCTGCTCGACCGGCGCGCGCCCACCGATTTCCTTGAAACGCGAGGGGTTTCTACCGACGATTTTTTCATGCTCCTCCTGGGTCACCTCGTGCCTGCCCAGCCAGAAGCCACGGGTAAGCTCCACCTCGACCTGGTTTTCCGCGGCCTGGTGCCCCTGCTCGCCCTGCGGACTGCCCATGATGAACTCCCCGGCCGGGATCCAGCACAGCTCCATGCCCGTCTTGTTTTTCGCCAGCTCACCGGCGACCATCCCCTCTTCCAGCACCGGCAGCACGATCTCGCCCTCGGTCAGGTCCAGCATCTGGTTTTCGGCAACGGTGAGACTGCGCTGCTCGCCCCCGAGGGTGTATTCAATCTCCAACTTCTTCGACACTCCTGGCGCCGGGTCCTTCCCCGCCAGAGCATTCTTGACCTCCACCCCACCTCGCTCGCGCCGCAGCGCCTCGATGAGACGAGCAGTCACATCAACCTGCATTTCAGGATCACCGGGAACGCCGTAGCGGGCCGCGCCAATGACG
>JBDQJG010000198.1:0-3768 GCA_040263955.1 Verrucomicrobiales bacterium | reverse complement strand
GATGGAGTGATCGAGGCATGTGCCGCTCTGCAAAATGTCGAGTTGATCGGTTTAATGGCCATCCCGCCGATGGTCGGGCCGGCGGAGGAGGCGAGGCGTTTCTTTGTCCTGCTGCGGGAACTGCGTGATCGGGTTGCAGCGTTGACGGGGGTCGCCCTGCCTGGTTTGTCGATGGGCATGAGCGGAGATTTCGAGGTGGCCATCGCGGAAGGGGCGACAATCGTTCGACTCGGATCGACAATTTTTGGTCGCAGGGAGGGTAATTTCCATGGCTGAGAGTGGGTGCCCGTTGGTGGGGTATGAGTTTCAGCAGTTGTGCTGTATCCACGGGTTATCTGGGCTTGCGTTTTCGCAGCGAGCGGTTGCGAACCCGGAGATCGGGGGGGCGCTCAGCGATCCAGTCCAGGAATCGCGCGATGGCTGGATGGCTGCGAAGTGTCTCCACCGTGTTGTAGTCGCGGGCCAGTTCGGACTCGGTAAGCTCGGCATGAATTTTTGAATGGCAGCCACTATGGACGACAATACAGGGCCCCTTGCTGCCGCCTTTCAATCTGGGAACAAGGTGATGACGGCTCTCGAGCCGCGGCGGGATCGGGCGATCACAGAGAGGGCACACGTTCCATTTCGTGGAAGGTTTGCTCATGCATTTGTGTGGAATAAACAGTGAAAGAAAAATCAGTCCAGTTGTACGTGACAGCGGGGATAAACTGGGATACAAAAACGCAATGAGATGGGAACATCATAGCGTACGTTTTGGAGTAAGGGGCACCAGTTTCGACTGGGAGAAATTCGAGGATGTCCTGCAGAGGCGCGGCGACGAAGGCTGGGAGCTTGTCTCGGTGGAAACCCTGGTAGCGCACGGATCGACCAGCATGTTGCTGGTTTGTTTCAAGCGGCCGCTGGGTCGCTGATCGGTTCCGGGGGAATGAAATTTCTCACTGGCCTGAGAACCTGATTCCTCTTGCATTTACCGTGCTCCGGTAGCTCCCTGTTCTGATGGAAGGCAGCGAGCGTGAGAGTTCTTTTTCCCTGTATCGTTACAGGGATGGACAGCTCGGCCCGCAAGAGCAGGATCGGGTTGCACGCGAGGAGCCGCTGGAGGTCCGGGTAGAGGGGCGCACGGTGGCGATCACCATGCGCAGTCCCGGTCACGACGAGGAACTGGCTGCCGGGTTTCTGCTCAGCGAGGGAATCGTGACCACACGGGATGAGCTGTTCGAGGTCTCGACCTGTCCCGGCCAGTCCGGTGAAGGCAATGCGGTCGATGTCCTGCTTGCCGGAGAGCGGGTGGTCGATTTCGATCGCCTGACACGGCATGTCTTCACCTCCTCGAGCTGCGGGGTCTGCGGCAAGACGACGCTGGAGAGCGTGCTGCGCGAGCTGCCGCCGGTCGCGCCCGGGTTCCGGGTCGATCCCGAGCTGCTGCTGCAACTTCCCGGGAGGCTGCGGCAACACCAGGAGACATTCGGCCGGACCGGAGGACTGCACGCCTCGGGACTGTTCACGGCGGACGGGGAGCTGTTGGTCGCGCGCGAGGACGTCGGGCGGCACAATGCCTTGGACAAGGTGATCGGCTTCGGATTGCTCGGCGGATTGCTGCCCCTCTCAGCTCACCTGCTGGTGGTCAGCGGACGGGTTTCCTTTGAGTTGATGCAGAAGGCGCTGGCGGCCGGTATTCCCGCGGTGGTGGCGATCTCGGCTCCCTCGAGCCTGGCAGTCGAGTTGGCCTGTAGTTCTGGTCAACTACTGGCCGGTTTCGTCCGTGATGGTTCGATGAACGTCTATGCCGGCGACGATCGACTGCGCCGTAACGCGAGCTCGTAAGCAGTGGTGCGCAGGGAGGGATTTGAACCCCCGACCAATTCGGTGTAAACGAACCGCTCTACCACTGAGCTACCTGCGCTGCTCTGGATGAGAAAAGGATTATGGCAGTGATCGGGAAATCTGCAAGGCGAGTGATTGGTGATCTGGCTTGAACCGCGATGGGATCTGGTGAATGGATTGCGTCCGCCGGAAGGAACCGGCTTGATAAGACATGTCTGAGAAGAAAAAGATCGTCGTGGCCTATTCCGGGGGCCTGGATACCTCCGTGCTGCTCACCTGGCTCAAGGAGTATTACAATGCCGAAGTCTACGCCTACTGCGCGGATGTGGGGCAGGCGGAAGAGCTCGACGGGCTGGAGGAAAAGGCGCTTCACACTGGAGCCGCCCATTGCCGGATCGGGGATCTGCGGGCGGAGTTCGCGGCCGATTATATCTATCCCATGATGCGGGCCAATGCGATCTACGAGGGACAGTATCTGCTCGGCACCAGTATCGCCCGTCCCTGTATCAGCAAGGGGATGGTCGACTACGCGAGGGAAGTGGGTGCACATGCGGTCGCTCATGGTGCTACCGGTAAAGGCAACGACCAAGTGCGCTTCGAGCTTTCGGTGGCAGCGTTGGCTCCCGAGATGGAGGTGATCGCGCCGTGGAGAATGCAGGTGTTTCGTGATCGGTTTCCCGGGCGTGCGGAGATGATCGCGTATGCGGAAGAGAACCGGATTCCGGTGCAGGCCAGTGCAGGAAAGTCATACTCGATGGACCGCAATCTTTTGCATATCAGTTTTGAAAGCGGTGTCCTCGAGGATCCGTGGTTCGATGCGACGACTGCGCAGAGCAGGGACATGTACGTGCTTTCAGTTTCGCCCGAAGAAGCGCCGGATGAGCCGGAGTATCTGCAGTTGCTTTTCGAGAAAGGGGACTGTGTGGGACTACGGCATGAGCAGTTGGACGCGATCCTGGGAGAACTGGGTATCGAGTCGCAGGGTTCGAGCAATGGCTACTCTCTGCTCGATCCTCTGGGTGTCATGCGGGTCCTCAATCTGCTTGCCGGGCGCAATGGTATCGGTCGGGTCGACATTGTCGAGAATCGCTTCGTTGGTATGAAGAGCCGCGGAGTCTATGAAACGCCCGGAGGAACCATCTTGCTTCATGCGCACCGCGATATCGAATCGCTGACACTGGATCGCGAGGTAACCTCGCTCAAGGACAGCCTGGTGCCGAAGTACGCCGAGCTGGTGTACAATGGCTTCTGGTTTTCTCCGGAGCGCGAGGTGTTGCAGACCATGGTGGATGCTTCTCAGGAAAAAGTCTCCGGAGAGGTGCGCTTGAAGCTCTACAAGGGCCGGACCCATGCCGCAGGGCGTCGTTCGCCACATAGTCTTTACAGTGAGGAAGTTGCTACCATGGAAGGTGGTGCTGAGGAAGCCTACGACCAGGACGATGCCACCGGGTTTATTCGCCTCAATGCGCTGCGTTTGAAAACGACTGCGCGACGAGACCGCTGACTTAATCGGAACGGCTCGTCTTGGTGGTTGCTGGATTTTCGCCTGCTGCTCGTGCGTTCCCGGGTGGAGTAATCTCTTCCAGCAGTCTTTGCATGACGGAGTTGGCGGGTGCGATTTGCAGGGCCTTCCTGAGCGTTTCGACAGCGTCGGGAATCTTGCCCAGGGCGATTTTAGCTCGGGCAGCGTGCTCGAGAATGATGGCGTCGGCCGCAACCGGAGTGACTGCGTTTTCCGCGCATTCGGAGAGCAGCAATTCCCACGCCTGCTCGAATTGCCGCTCTGCAAGGGTGTATTCGCCGCTCACGTGGTGAAACAACCCGAGGCTGTCGACATAGGCAGCCACCCCGGGGGCCAGTTCGTTGGCACGCTTGATCATTTCCCCGGCCTGTTCGGTGTAAAGGCCGTTTTCCAGCCACGCATATCCGAGGTGGTTGTAGATC
>JBDQJG010000197.1:0-3792 GCA_040263955.1 Verrucomicrobiales bacterium | reverse complement strand
GGAGAAGATCGAGTTGGTCATCGAGGTAGGGCAGGGCCCGGATGAAGGGCGTAGCCGGGTTGAGGACGATGCCGGCATCGCGTCCGGCTGCCTTGATGCGGCGCAGGGTAGTGCGAATATCGGTGTCGTAGTTCGCTTCGACGTGGATGGAAATATTGTGGGTGCCAGTCTCGAGGAAGGCGTCGAGGTAATGATCGGCCCGGTGGATCATCAGGTGGGTGTCGCAGTAAATACCCGCAGCCCGACAGGCCGTTGCCACCATCTGCGGCCCGAAGGAGATGTTGTCGACGAAATGGCCGTCCATCACGTCCAGGTGCAGCCAGTCAGCACCTGCATCCTCGGCGCGAGCGACCTCGTCACCGACTCGTGCCCAGTCCGCCGCCAGCAGGGAGGGTGCGATGATTCGCTCGTTGCAATGCATGATGATGGAAGAGTAACTTAGACCTTGCCGTGGGAGCAAGAAAAACCAGCATGCCGCAACCACTCGACGCGAATCCGATCATCGACTTGGGCAGCGACAGTCACTTCATGGGGCAGGCGTTGCGCGAGGCAGGCAAGGCCTATGCGCGCGGTGAGGTCCCGGTGGGTGCAGTCGTTGTGCGAGAGGGAAAAATTATCGGCCGGGCTTTCAACCAGGTGGAAGAGCTCAAGGATGCCACGGCTCATGCCGAGATGCTTGCGCTGACCCAGGCCGAGTCCTTCGTGGGGGATTGGCGGCTCACCGATGCTGATCTCTATGTGACCAAGGAGCCCTGCCCGATGTGTGCCGGGGCAATCGTGCATTGCCGGATTCGACGCGTGATATTCGGGTGTGGTGATGCCAAGGGGGGAGCCGCGGGAGGGTTTACCAACCTGCTTCAGGTGGCGAGCCTCAACCATCGCAGTGAGATCACAGCTGGTGTAATGGAGGATGAGTCGAAGGCTTTGTTGAGGTCATTTTTTCAGCAGGCGCGGACGGTCGCGAACCGCAGCAGGACCGCCGCCTCCGACGGTGAGCATGAGGCCGGATAAGCAATGCTGCCTGCCCGCGCAGGGTGGCATCCAATGCAGATGGCAGCGGATCCGGTGAGGTCGCTCGCAGCCGATTACCGCCCTGCTATCGGTGAATCCGGATACAGGCGGGAGAGAACATCCGTGGTAACGTCCTGCGCGACCTGCATGGTTTCTTCCTGCAGATGTGCGAGTCCGGTCTCGCCTTTCCGGATGCCTGCCTTCCACACGGCGGCAACCGCCTCGCTGTGGTTTTTGAGTGCCAGTTCAGCCGCCCTCAACCAGAACGCCGGGGGATCGCCCTCGCGCCACTCGCCGCGTCCCCTGCCGAAGTGTGCCACTGCAAGGTAGGCGAGGACAGCGCGCCGGAATTGTTCGAAGAAGTGACCGCGGGACCAGCGCACGCGATTGTCGGATCCGGCAATGAAATTGTATCCCTTGGCAACAAGAAATGATCCGACTCCTCCGGCAATCCCGCCGAGAATGGTGCCGCCACCCACGCTCAGTCCGCCCGAGGCAATATCAGCACTGACTCCGCCTGCCGCTCCCACGGTGACTCCACCGAGAGCGGCCCAGAGTGACTCATTGACTCGCTCGGGCATGCCGAAGGCGTCGTGGGCCAACTCCTGGATCGTGCGCGTGGCCTTGCCATCAAGCCCGTGCAGCGCGAGGAGCTCGTCGGTGCCTTCTTCGAAGCGCTCGGCGATAGCGTTTGCCATGGATTCACGAGCGGCGGTGATCTTGTGGTTGAGCTGGTCGCGCCCGATGCCGATTTTCTGCAGGAAGGTGGACGCCGGAATTTCGCGTGAGTCAGTCACTCCGGCGACCATGATCCGTGCAAGCACTGCCATCGAATCCTCGAATGTGGCGAGATTTTTCTGGTGCCATGCGGTGGCAAGGGTCCGGTAGGTTTTCTTGCGTTTTTCAGGCAGGTAGTCACCAAGCAGTCGCAGCAGTTCGTCTTCCTGTACCCAGCAGCGGGCATAGGCGTCGAGCGTAGCGACCAGCTTGACGATACGGTGTTCGGTAAGGTGCCTGTGCCACGCCTGCTCCTCGAGTTGTTCGCTCTCCGGGTCCGGTGGATAGCCGATCTGGTTGAGCAGCACGATGACGGGCTTTTCTGTCCAGGCGAGGATCTCCATCTCCATGTCGACGTAGGCTGCTTCCTGCGGGTTTTCCGAGGCGTTGACCAGGTAAAGGACGATATCCGCTTCGTCACGAACATTGCGTATCGCCTGCTGGCTGCACCACAGTGGCCGGTCGGCAAAGCGGTCCCACACCGCGCTGACGAACCATCCAAGGGGCTTCTCGGCTTCTTTCAGTCGCTTGAGCAGGCGTGCGGTGTCTCCGAAACCGGGCGTGTCCCACAGGCGCAGTTCCGCGCCGTCATCGCTGCGTATGAGTTCGTAGGCCTCGCTCAGATCAGTCACGTGCGCCTGGTCGAGCACGGCGCCCACGTCCCGGCGAAGCAGGGTCCTGGCCAGTGTCGTCTTGCCGACATTCGTATGGGAAATCAAGCTGAGTGTGATGACGTTTTCCACGGAATTGCTGGTGCGTTTTGTTGTGGGGGGGATGGATTCCGGTGCCTGCCGACTGTCTGGTTACCTGTTCACGGGCACCATGCTCTGTTCATCGGGGATTGCCAGCGCGTCGGTCAGCGACCTGCCCAGATCTGAAACTGGCGTGCCGGTATTCCAGGTCACGGAGGTGATGCCTCGCCGAGCGAGCACCTCCGACCACGCTCTTTCCCGTTCCCGAAGGCGGAGTTCGAACTCGGGCAGGCTGCGAAATCTTGACTCGAAGCGGTCGGCGAAAAGCAGTGCGAGAGTTCGGCCGCCGCCGCTGGTCTGCGGGCCCATCGCACGCTTGATGTTTTCGGTCAGCAGGCCGTGGGTCTCGTCGTCCGGCGTGCTGTTAAGGGGGAAGATGAGCAGCAGGAGATCCGGCCTGTCGCCCGGTTTTGGCGGGAATTCGTCCTCCTCTCCCGGGCGCGGACCCTCGAGAGTGTACAGGGAACCTGGTCTGCCGGTTGCATAGTTCAGACCGCGGATCAGGTGGTCGAGGGTGCCGTCCGCCAGTTCCGGACAGCAGTTGACGATGGCCACGTTCTTGCCGCTGCCCTTGGCCAGACGCAGCAGGGCATCGGTGTAGTCGACTATATCCAGTTTATCGATTTCTTTGCGCCAGGCTGCGCCGGCTCGTGCCACTGATATCACCGCGAGGGTGATTCTCGGTACCACGACCAGCAGAAACAGTGTGGCGGCGCAGAGATGAATCCAGTTGCCGGCCGGCACACCGGCACCCTCGGCTCCGGCTTCCATCTGCGCGGTGATCTCGATGGGCAGCCCGGTGAACCGATGTGCTGGAGCAAAGAGCAGTTGTGCAAGCTGCTCGAAGTTGGACTGGTCCAGAAACGTGCTTTCCCAGACAGCGTGATAGCGTCGCACCAGGCCGCTGAGGTAGAGACTGCCTATCTGGCCGACGGCCAGCGAGGCTGCCCCGAGGTGAAGCACCATGGACAGGGTGAGAAGTTCGCTCTTGGCGACGAGGTGCCCCCAGCGCATGAAGAAGTTGCCGCGGCATTTGTCCCACTCCGGGGTGGCACGCGCATGCTTTGTCTGTTGGAATCTGCCGATCCCGATGGCCATGGCCAGCAGGGCCCGCAGTCCGGGGCGGTTTTCCGGCTTTGCCGGGGGAAACAGCGCAGCCGTGAGATGCCGGAGGTAGGTGAGGAAATTCCAGCACAGGATGCCCAGCAGCGGCAGAGAGATGACGTTTATCGTGCTGCGGTTGACAATCCGG
>JBDQJG010000196.1:0-3894 GCA_040263955.1 Verrucomicrobiales bacterium | reverse complement strand
TGTTTGCGGGGAAAATTCCGAGCCCGAGGACAAGACGGCGGTGTTCCTTGGCTTGCTCTCAGAGCATGAGAGGAGGTTTTCGCTCTACGTCACCGGCCTGGTGGGCTCTCCGCAGGATGCGCAGGATATCCTGCAGGAAGGCAAGCTGCTGATGTGGCGCAATTTCGATGCGTTCGAGATCGGGACCAATTTCTCGGCCTGGGGACGCAAGATCCTTTTTCACCGGATACTTTCCTACCGTCGGCAATCGAAGAAACTGGCGCACACGCTGCTCAACGAAGAGACACTCCGCCTGCTGGACGAGGAAGCGGATTCCGCCGAAAGAGAGCAACGCTGGCAGGCCAGGGAGCGTGCCTTGGACGATTGCGTGGTGAGCTTGAAGCCGGCGCACCGCGAGATTCTCGAGATGCGCTACCGGGATGAGGTATCGATCGAGAAAATCGCACGCCAGTCCGGCAGGACCGAGGGAGCGGTCTACAGGTTGTTGAGCCGTTTGCGAGCCGCGCTGCACGAGTGTATTGAATCCCGGATCATGGGAAGTGTTTGAGGATGAGGGGAGAAGACAAAAGAGATCTGCTTCAGCTGGCCGATGACTACATCGAGGCCCGGTTGCAGGCCGATGAAAAGCAGCGCCTCGAGCAGTGGTTGCAGGCTGTCCCCGAGGCGCGCCGGGTTTTCGCCGATTTTCTTCTCGATCATGCCGCGCTCTACTGGAGGCATGTCGCCTGTGGAGAGACCACCGGCGACGTGTTGAAGCTTCTCGATGTGGATGAAGTGAAGCAGGCCGATGCGGCCGTTCAGCGGCCGTCGGTGGCAGGTCTTTTGCTGGCCGTGGCCGCATTTGTCTGTCTTGCGGCGCTTGTGCTCTACGGGCTTATTTCAGTTCGTGGGAGCGGGTTCCGCCGGGGTGGCGAGATCGCGGCAGCCCCGGGTATTGCGGAGACGGTGGCCCGGATCATCTACTTGAACGGGCAGGCGACAGGCCATGATGGCCGTGACCTTGCCAGAGGGGACACGCTGTCCGCTGGCGAGGTGCTGCGCATGGAAAAGGGGCTCGTCGAGCTGGTTTTTCCGGACACCGGCGTCCATGCCATCGCCTCGGCACCGCTGGAAATGAAACTGGAGGGCGGCAAGTTCTTGCGGCTGGTGCAGGGGGAAATCAAGCTGGACGTACCTCCCCAGGGAATCGGCTTCGTGGTGGAGACGCGGGAGCGTCGGATCACCGATCTGGGCACGAGGTTCGTGGTGACCGCTCGGCTCGAGGAGTCGAAGGTGCTGGTGCTCGAGGGAAAAGTGGCCGTCTCCGAGTTCGAAGTCGAGGACGAGGACGGGGCACAGCGGTTGATGGGTGAGGGCGAGTATGCCGTGTTTCGGATGGATGGTGAGGCCAAATACGGCATGCGCAAGCTGAAGGGCCTTCCGCAACTCTATCCCTTGCAGCCGGTCACCGAGGGGCTCCTGGGGGTCGTTATGGGGCTGGAGGGGAGCTCCGATCTACCGCCACAGAGTCGTTCGCCGGAAGATCATATCGGCGGGCGGGTGCTGCCGCTGGTACGCTCCGGGTTCCGCGACGAGTCCTGCCTCGATGGGCTCAGCTTCGGCGAACCGGTCCGTTTCGGTGGGGTTGCCGGTGCCCTCAGCAGGCTGCCTGAGCAGGCCGGGCTGAGCGGGATTTCGCCCCAGCATGGCTGGATGGCCTGGTTCCGGGGAGAGGTGGTGCCTCCACAGCCCGGTCGTTACAGGTTCTGGGGTTATGCCGACAATCACCTGCTTGTCGCCATTGATGGCAGGCCGGTTTTCGAGGGTTCGCGCTTCGGCTCCGTCCTGCAGGAAGAGCTGGGTGTTCCGCGCCAGGACCACCTCGAGTTTCCCTGCCTGAATGCCACCACCGGGTTCGCATCCGGTGACTGGATCGAAGTGGGCAGTGAGCCGGTCCGGCTCGATATTCTCCTTGGCGAGATGAGCAATCCCTTCACCGCCGGCCTGTTGCTTGTCGAGCGCGAGGGAGAGACCCTGGATACGACGTTCTGGGGTCAGCCGAAGTGGCCGCTGTTTTTGACCGAGTCGCCGGATAGCTCGCGTGCCGGGGAGTTGCGAAGGCTTTCCGATTACCTCGAAGAACAGATTCAAGGAGCTTTCAGTGTCCGTCCCGAAGCGGTCTGGCGGGTGAGCGCTCAAGGTGATGCTGCCGGGATGGTGCGATAGTCGGCCGCGCAGAAAGCCTCTTTTCCTGTTTTAACAGTCTTGAAAGTAAATGCCAGCCACACACGTCTTCGTTGATTTATGAAATACACCCAGCGTCTCATCCTCGTTGTGCTGGCCGCGATCGGCACCAGCAGCGCAGCCGGTCTCCGTGCCGAGCCCACGGCTCCCTCTGGTCCGACCCGGGTCCCGGTCGATTCCTTTGTCGTTCCCGAAGGCATGGAAGTCACCGTCTGGGCGACCAGTCCGATGCTGCGTAATCCGACCAATATGGACATCGATCACCTCGGTCGTGTCTGGGTCGCCCAGGGGGTCAACTACCGGATGTTCCGCAACAGCGATGTGTATCCGGAGGATCCCGCCGGTGACAGCATCGTGGTGCTCACTGACAGCGATGGAGATGGCGTGGCCGACAAGAGCCACGTGTTCGTTCAGGAGCCGGAACTGGTGGCGCCGCTCGGGGTGGCGGTGATCGACAACAAGGTGGTGGTCTCCCAGCCGCCTTCGTTGATCGTCTACACCGACGTCGACCGTGACGCGGTCTTCGACCCGCAGGTCGATACTCGCGAGATCCTGCTCGAGGGATTCGGGGGTCGCGATCACGATCACAGTCTGCATGCGGTCACCACCGGTCCCAGTGGTCAGTGGTATTTCAACACCGGCAATGCCGGCACCCATGTGGTGACCGACAGGGAAGGCACCACGGTCCGAGTGGGCAGCGCCTACAAGGGCGGGGCGCCCTCGGTGACCGACGAAGGCCCCAACCAGGGAGGCCAGCCGGGGTTGGTCAGTGACGATGGCCACGTCTACGTCGGTTCGGTCGCCCTGCGGGTGAATCCGGACGGCACCGGCCTGCGGGTCATCGGGCACAACATGCGCAACAGCTACGAGGAATGCGTGAACTCCTTCGGCGACGTCTTCCAGAACGACAACGATGATCCGCCCGCTTGCCGGACCACCTGGTTGATGGAATACGGCAACCTCGGGTTCGCTTCCGATGATGGCAGCCGCAAGTGGCAGGCCGAGCGTCGTCCCGGTCAGCCCGCGGCGATCGCCGAGTGGCGGCAGGAAGATCCTGGCACCATTCCCGCCGGTGATGTCTACGGTAATGGTTCGCCCACCGGCATCGCCTTCTACGAGAATGGTTCGCTCGGGGAGAAGTGGCGCGGTCTGCTGCTGTCCTGCGAGGCGGCCCGCAACGTCGTCTTCGGCTACTTTCCCAAGCCCGCCGGTGCGGGTTTCGAGCTCGAGCGTTTCGATTTTCTGCGCTCCAGGCGTGGCGGCGAGTTTCCGCAAGGTGAGGAGCACAAGGCGGGACTGGCCAGCTGGTTCCGGCCCTCTGACGTGACGGTCGGGCCGGATGGGGCGGTCTACGTCGCTGATTGGTTCGACTCCGGCGTGGGCGGACATCGCATGTCCGACAAGGCGGCAGCCGGCACTATTTATCGGATCGCGCCCAAAGGATTCAAGAGCGTGCCACCCGCTCTTGACCTCGCTACCGAGAAGGGCCAGGTCGCCGCATTGCGCAGCCCGGCCAACAATGTGCGCAACATCGGGTTCACGCGTCTGAAGGCGGCCGGGGATACCGCGTATCCCGCGGTGCGCGCCTTGCTTGGCGATCCGGATCCCTTCCTGCGTGCGCGCGCCCTGTGGTTGCTCGCCCAGCTCGGGGACCGTGGGATTGCCGCGGTG
>JBDQJG010000195.1:0-3895 GCA_040263955.1 Verrucomicrobiales bacterium | reverse complement strand
CTCGAAAGCCACGAGCTCGACGCGGCCGGGAATTTCGTCCGGCAGCTCAATATCGGCAAGTCGAGCAAGGATCTCACGCTGCGGGTGGCACCCGCCTCGTTGCCACTGACCCAGGCCGGCGTCGACGCGGCCAGCATAAGCAATGCCGACGGCTACTGGACCTGCACGGTGGCCGCCGGGAACACACCGGTGAACATCGCCTTCGCGGTGCGCACTGCGAAGGAGGAATCCCCCGAGACGCTGGTTCCGCGCGATCTTCAGCCCTTCACCCGTGGCGGGCCGGCGCAGTGGCCGGATGCGGTCGTCTCGCCCATCGTCCGAGGTGAGCAGGACGGCGCCTTCCAGTGGGACACCTTCAGCATGCCGTTCAACAATCCCTGGAAGAGTCGCCTGCGCGCCACCGGCATCGACTTCACCGCGGATGGCAACTCGGCCGTCGTCTGCTTCTGGGACGGCGATGTCTGGCGCATCGACGGCATCGCCGACGAGGGCGCCACCACCGCCAGCTGGCGTCGCATCGCCTCCGGCCTGTTCCAGCCGCTGGGCATCAAGATCGTCGACGACAGGATCCATGTCTGCTGCCGCGACCAGATCGTGCGCTTGGTCGACCTCGACGGCGACGGCGAAACCGACTTCTACGAGAACTTCAACAGCGACCACCAGGTCACCGAGCACTTCCATGAGTTCGCCATGGGGCTGCAGGCCGACGACGCGGGCAACCTCTACTATGCCCGCAGCGCCCGCCATGCCCGCCCGCCGCTGGTCCCGCACCACGGCACGCTGCTGAAAGTCAGCGCCGACGGTGGACAGACCGAGGTCCTCGCCAAGGGCTTCCGTGCCGCCAACGGCGTCTGCCGCAATGCCGACGGCAGCTTCTTCGTCACCGACCAGGAAGGCCACTGGAACCCGATGAACCGCATCAACCACGTCATCCCCGGCGACCACTTCTATGGCAATATGTGGGGCTACGGGGCGCCCGAGGACAGTTCCGACTCGGCCATGGAGCCGCCGCTCTGCTGGGTCGACAAGGGCTTCGACCGCTCGCCCGCCGAACTGCTCGAGATCGACAGCAAGTCGTGGGGTCCCCTCCATGGCAAGCTACTGCACATCTCCTACGGCCACGGCAGGCTGGAGATCGTGCCGCACGAGAAACTCCCCGATGGCAGCCTGCAGGGGGGCATGTGCCGCCTGCCGATCCCCGATCTGCCCACCGGCATCATGCGCGGCCGCTTCCACCCCCACGACGGCCACCTCTACACCTGCGGGATGGCTGCCTGGGGAACCGCCGGCAGACACCAGCTGCAACCGGGTGGTTTCTACCGCATCCGCGCCACCGGCAAGCCGGCCCACCTGCCGGTCGCCATGCACGCCCATGCCGGGGGCTTGGACATCACCTTCTCCGACTCGCTCGATCCGGCCTCGATCAGCGACCCGGCAAAGCAATTCCCGGTCGAGACCTGGGCGCTCAAGCGAACCGCCAATTACGGATCGAAGCACTTCGACCGCAAGCAGCACTCCGTCACCGCTGCCAACCTCTCGCAAGACGGTCGCACCCTCGAGCTGGCGATCGACGGCATGGCCCCGGTCTGGCAGATGGCGATCAAGTACCAGTTAAAGGGCGCAAATGGCCAGTCGGTAAACGGCGAGATCCAGAACACGATCCACCAACTCGGCTCCGGCGAGTAACCCCGGGCACTGCGCTCCGGAGATCCGCAGTCCTCATTGTCCCCCGCAGCGCAGCCCACACACCGGCACTCGGCTCAATACCTGTCCTCCTCCGAAAGCATGCGCTCGACGGCATCGCCGTGCGCAGCCAAGGAAGTGATCGATTCGGCGATATCCTCCGGATGCGCGGTCCGCCGCAGGTAGGAATCGACCATCACGAAGTGCAACGCGTCATTCAAGGTGCCGAGCGCGATCGCGCCATACGGAATCGACATGTTTCTTTTCAATGCCGACTCGTAGCGCGCGGCATCGGCCAGGCCGCACGGGGTACTCAATTGGACGATCGCCTGCCCATCCGGATCAGTCCGGGTGAAATCGATCCACAGTTGCTGCGAGCGCTCCTCGGGAAGACTGACCTTGAGCAGATGCACCCCGGCCTCGCCATATTTTATGGTAACCGGAAGATCACGAGTGGCCGCCTCGAGCAACTCATGATCGGAAAGCATGCCGTCCCCGGCGGAACTGCGAAGCCGGGAATCCTGCCTTGCCCAGGAGCGCCACTCCTGCGGATCATCGCCGAGTTCTTCCTCGCCGGTGATCGCGCGCAGGGCCCTGGCCACATCGATGGTGTTTTTCGACTGCTCGAGCAGCGCGATCAGCGGCCCGACTGCTCGGTCATCCCCGATTTCCGAAAGGATCCGAATCGCCGACCACCGCACTCCCTCGTTGCGATCCTGAAGCAGGACCAGCAGCGTGTCGATGACCGTCTCGCCCGCATCGATGGCGGCATTGATGGCCGCCGAGCGCGTGTGAATGTTGCGAAGCCTGCGACGAAGTTCCTCGATGTTCATGGTTTTTGTCTCTACGTTGCCGATAGCCGGGATGCGTTGCCTGCCTTACTCAATTCAGGTACTACAACGACCCTCGCAAGGTTTTTCATTTTCCTTTGCGCTCTCCCGTGGCTAAAAATAAGACCCTTCCGGCATCCTGAACAACACCCACTCTTTTCCGTCATGCATTCCCAGTCATCCCCATCCATCGGCACTCCCTTCTCCGCATCCGCCACCAAGGTCATGATGCTCGGCTCCGGAGAACTCGGCAAGGAGGTGGTCATCGAGTTGCAACGCTTCGGGGTGGAGGTCATCGCGGTCGATTCCTACGCCAATGCCCCCGCCATGCAGGTCGCCGATCACGCCCGCGTCATCCCCATGCTTGATGCCGCGCGACTGCAGCAGCTCATCGAGGACGAGCAGCCGCATTTCATCGTTCCCGAAGTGGAGGCTATCGCCACCGAGGTGCTCGCAGGCATCGAGGAGACCGGCACTGCCACAGTCATTCCCACCGCCCGGGCCACCCAGCTGACCATGAACCGCGAGGGCATTCGCCGGCTGGCAGCGGAGGACCTCGGACTGCGCACCTCGCCCTACCGGTTTGCCGCCACCAGGGAGGAGTACCAGCAGGCAGTTGCCGACATCGGCCTGCCTTTCGTGATCAAGCCGATCATGTCCTCATCCGGCAAAGGGCAGAGTACGGTGCGCAGCGAGGACGAAATCGAAGCCGCCTGGAACTATGCCCAGGAGGGGGGGAGGGCCGGCGCCGGCAAGGTGATCGTGGAGGGATTCGTCGAGTTCGATTACGAGATCACCCTGCTCACCGTCCGGCATGCCGCTGGCACCAGCTTTCTCGAGCCCGTCGGCCATACCCAGGTCGACGGCGATTACCGCGAGTCGTGGCAGCCGCAACCGATGTCGGACGCCGCGCTGGCGGAGGCCCGCAGCTACGCCGAGAAAATCACCGGCGCCCTGGGCGGCCGGGGCATTTTCGGCGTCGAGCTGTTCGTCAAGGGCGACGAAATCATCTTCTCCGAGGTCTCTCCCCGCCCGCATGACACCGGCATGGTGACGATGATCTCGCAGGACTTGAGCCAGTTCGCCCTGCACGCCCGCGCCATCCTTGGCCTGCCCATACCGAACATCCGGCAACACGGGCCCAGCGCTTCCGCGGCTTTTCTGGTCGAGGGGGAGAGCAACAAGGTGCGCTACAGCGGGCTGGACAACGCCCTTGCCGAGCCGGATACGCAGGTGCGGCTCTTCGGCAAGCCGGGGGTCAAGGGCCAGCGCCGCATGGGAGTGGCGATTGCCCGCGGCGCCAGTATCGACGATGCACGTGCCAAGGCGAGGTCGGCCGCAGCCGCCATCGAGGTGTCCCTTTGAGGCTTCCCTGCAAACGG
>JBDQJG010000194.1:0-3916 GCA_040263955.1 Verrucomicrobiales bacterium | reverse complement strand
TGGCCAACTCAATCAGCCCTTCACGACCGATGCTCTCACTTAGTCTGGGCGATGGTTTGCTCAAGAGAACGCACCGTCGACTAACATCCACCTTATAGCAACTATTTCATTAATATATCTTAACGATCTGAGTAGTTACCAACAGTCAGATCAAAAGACGCACCAGAGTTGTGGGACTTTTCCCCAACGAGGCCTCCCTACTTCGCCTCGTCACTGCTGTCCTGATTGAGATCTCAGAAACCTGGGAAACCGGAAACACCTATCTCAAACTCTCCTAACAAAAAACAAAACAAAATAAACCCAAACTAGCTTTCAGCAAAAGTCAGAAGCCACTTTTACAGAAAATAATTTGCGCGGCCGTCAAAAGCAGGGTGACTATTGTTTGAAAACTGGTAGTCACATCACAACTGGCGGCGCTTTGGCGTGTTTCCGGAGGGGCCCTGAGGCATGAACGAAGTGTTCCTCCCGAAAAAAAACGAACCCGCAATCCCACCCTTCCCAACTGATTATGAAACTTTCCCAACTGATTATGAAACTCAGCCACTTCGCATGCCCCGCGCTTGCCCTCCTGACCGCCCTCCCGCTCCACGCCGCGGATCCGGTGGTGGCCAACGTCGTCCCCGACCAGCGGACGGGGACCAAGCTGGTGGATATTAGCTTCGACGTGTCGGATGCCGATTCGGATACGCTGTCGATATCGGTGGAGATCTCGGACGACTCGGGGACGACCTTCCTCGTGCCAGTAACGGGCCTGAGCGGCGATATCAGTGTGGCTGCCACGCCGACACTGGCGTCGAAGGCGCTGGTGTGGGATGCGGGGGTGGACTTCAACCAGCAGTTCAACAGCAGCATGGTGGTGCGTGTCATTGCAGATGACGGCTCCGCGCCCGGCCCGCCGCCTGCGGGGATGGTGCTGATCCCGGCGGGGGATTTCGAGATGGGTCAAACTGGTATTGCGACGCCAGTGCACACGGTGACGGTGAGCGCGTTCTACCTGGACCAGTTCGAGGTGACCAAGGCGCTGTGGGATGACGTGAAGATCTATGCCGATGCCAATGCCTACACCTTCTCAAATGCCGGCTCCGGGCAGGGCGCCTTCCACCCGGTGCACACGGTGAACTGGTATGACTGCGTGAAGTGGTGCAATGCGCGCTCGCAGAAGGAGGGGCTGACACCGGTGTATTACACCGATGAGGGGTTCACCACGGTCTACAAGACCGGGGAAGGGACGGCACCCTTTGCAAACTGGGCGGCGAACGGCTTCCGTCTCCCCACCGAGGCGGAGTGGGAGAAGGCAGCGCGTGGCAAGCTGGTGGGTAATACCTACCCGTGGGGGAACACCATCGGGGGCGGCGATGCGAATTACAACGGGAGCGGCGACAAGTTCGACATCGGGGGAATTGAAACCACCCCGGTCGGCTACTACGACGGCGACCAGTCGCCGTCTGGTCCCAACCGCGCCAACGGCTACGGGCTCTACGACATGGCGGGGAATGTGTTTGAGTGGTGCTGGGACTTGTTTGATTCCGGCTGGTATTCGAATACCGGCGCCACGATTACGGATACGCGCGGCCCTAACACTAACACAACCGGCGATCGCGTGCTGCGGGGCGGCTCGTGGGGCTCCTTCTCGGACGGCCTGCGCTGCGCTGTGCGGACCGCGGCAACGGCGGCCGTCCGGTGGGCGAGCTCAACATCATCGGATTTCGGAGTGCGAGGGGGCTTTAACTTCTTTTCCTTTACTCTTGGGGTTTCGGGGGCTTGCCCCCGGGCGAAATTTTTTTTGAGAATGACGATGATTGGCAAGCACTAACATGGCAACAAGCGACAACGTGCTAAGCAAGCTGCACGACTTGCTGCTCTACCTCATCCCGCAGTTGAGCAAGTTCCCGCGTGATCAGAAGTTCCTGCTCGGTGACCGGATCGAGACCAGACTGCTGGACGTGCAGGAACGTTGCCTCCGCGCGTATTACAGCCGAGAGAAGCGAGTCCACTTGCAGGAAGCCAATCTGCTGCTCGAGCTGGTGCGTCACCTGGTGCGCTTGGCTCATGACATGAAATTCTTCAGCAGGCAGCGCTACGGGGTGGTGTCAGGAAAAATCGATGAGGTTGGCCGTATGATTGGCGGCTGGCTCAAGAGAACCAGCCCTGCTTGAAACGGTAAGAACGTGGCATGAAAACCTTCAACCAGCTCTACCCACAGATCGTCGCCTTCGAGAACCTTCTCCTGGCAGTGCGGAACTGCGAGCGGGGCAAGCGCTACCGGCATGATGCCGGGTCTTTCCGCACCAACCGGGAGCGGGAGATTCTTCAACTGCAGCGGGAACTGAAGGCGCAGTGCTACCACCCGGGAGAATACCGCGAACGGGTCATCCACCGGCCCAAGCGGCGGCTGATCAGCGCGGCGCCCTACCGCGACCGCGTGGTGCACCACGCTCTGTGTCAGGTGGTGATGCCCTTGTTCGAGCGCCGCATGATTCAGGACCTTTACTCGAACCGTGATGGCATGGGCACCCACGCTGCGATCCGCCGCTGCCGTCACTTCACGCGGCGCTATCGCTACGTGCTGAAGTGCGACATCCGGAAATTCTATCCCAGCATCGACCTGGAGATCCTCAAGCAGATCGTGCGGCGGACGATCCGCTGTCGAGAGACGCTTTGGTTGCTGGACACAATCATCGACCACAGCAACCCGCAAGAGGCGGTCTGCGCGCTGTTTCCTGGCGACGATCTGGCGGAAGCGGCTTCGCGCCGTATCGGGCTGCCGATCGGCAATCTCACCAGCCAGTGGTTTGGCGGCATCTACCTGACGCCCTTCGATCACTGGGTGAAGCAGGAACTGCGCTGCGGTGGCTACCTGCGTTATGTGGATGATTTCCTGCTATTCTCCGATGACAAGGCCGAGCTGCGCGACTGGCGGGCGGCCATCGTCGATCGCCTCGCGCAGGTCCGGCTGCGGCTGCACGCAGGCAAATCGCGTACCCACCGGGTGGCGGATGGAGTGACCTTCCTGGGCCAGCGGATTTGGCCGCACCAACAGCGGCTCTGCCGACCGAACGTGGCTTCGGCGCGGCGGCGCCTGCGGTGGAACGTGCGCCAATACCTGGACGGCACCTTGAGCAAGGAAGCGCTCACGGCGCGTTGGATGAGCTGGCGTGGTCACGCTTTGCAGGCAGACACCGCGGGCTTGGTTGCCCAGCTGCGCCGTGACCTGGTAGAACCATTAGGCCCGGCCGGAACACAGCCTCCGGCAAACGCGTGCTGCGGGGCGGCTCGTGGAACAACAACACGAACAACCTGCGCTGTGCGAACCGCAACAACAACAATCCGGTGAACGAGAACAACAACATCGGATTTCGGAGTGCGAGGGGGATTCTGCAAGGGGCGCCTTCTCCGGAAGTGCCTCAGGGCGGAACAGGCAGCGTCCACGGACCCGCCTGGCGGCCCACAAGAAAGCCCACCGGCCACGGCCTGTTTCCTGCTTCCGCCGCGCGGGGAACGAACAGCAAAGTCCTGTCCGGGCTGGTAGCCGTGGGCCCACCCACGGCGAAGGCCCGGACAGGCGATTGTTTCAACCATTGCCACCATCCATCATGAGGCTTCTCCGACCATTGCTCCAAATCTTAATGGCGATCGCATGGCTTGGTGTGGTGCCTTTCTCCCACGCGACCTCCGGGGACTCCGCGCCTTTCCCGCTGGATACCCGCAACTATGACGACTCGACGCCGCTATTCTCGGTCGACACGCGGGCCCCGGACGTAATCGCGAACACAGGGATCATCGATTCCGGCGGTACTTCGTTCACCATTAGTATGGAGATGTTGAAAGTGACCGGAGGCGGCCCAATCACGTTCACGCTGGTGACTGCCCCGGTGCACGGGAAACTTTTGCTGAGCGGGACTGAGCAAGGCGCTGG
>JBDQJG010000193.1:0-3923 GCA_040263955.1 Verrucomicrobiales bacterium | reverse complement strand
CCCCAGACAGCCGCCCGCAAGGTTGATTTCGCGGGATCCGGGGTTGGCGGTAGCGAGGGATCGTCCGAAGGCCGCAACTCGATGGTCTGGTTCACCCGCGTGCGGAATACAGCATGATCAGAACTGCTCTCAAGCTCCTCCACACCCCAATCCCGGTAATACCGCGTGCCGGCATCCATATCCTCAATGCCATAGATCAGCTTCTCAACCCGCTTGATCGTCATGTCTCGTTCTCCTCAGGTCTCGTCGATAACCTCGACGGACAATGTACCAATCTTTGAAATCTCAACGCTCAGCTTGTCGCCGCCCTTCATCCAGAGCTGCGGCGTGCGCCCCGCACCCGACCCTTCCGGGGAGCCGGTCGCCACGATGTCACCGGGCTGCAAGGTCGTCACCTTCGACAGATAGGAAATGATGTAGGGGATGTCGAAAATCAGAAGATCGACACCCGCATCCTGCACCACATCGCCATTCAGGCGCGTGGTGATATGCAGCTGCGAGGGATCAGGGATTTCATCCGCCGTGGTCATCACCGGACCCAGCGGGCCTGTTGCGACAAAATTCTTACCTGCCGTGACGGAGTGTTTCTGGAAGTCGCGCACACTGCCGTCGACCATGATCGTGTAACCCGCGACATGGTCCAGCGCTTCGGCCTCCGACACATGGCGGGTTTCCTTGCCAATCACCGCGCAAAGCTCACCTTCAAAATCGAGGCATTCAGACACCTTGGGGCGGATCATCTGCCCCCGATGACCGAACAGCGTGCTGTTGGCCTTGAGGAACAGCGAGAGATTTTCGGGCATATCGAAGCCCATCTCTTCCACATGATCCTTGTAGTTCTTGCCCGCACAGAACACATGGGTGGGGTCCGGGATCGTTGGTAGAAATGTGATATCCGTCAGGGAGGCATCCGGAGCTTCGCCCTGCGCCGCAGCGCCCAGCGCCATCAAATCACCCGAGGCAATCGCCGCCTTCAGGTTGGGATGGGGACCACGTGCCCCCAGATCCACCACGCCATCTCCAACGACCAGTCCATAGGTCGCGGTCCCGTTGCTCAAATAACTGACAAACTGCACTGACGTTCCTCCAAAGACATTTTTAAAAAGCTTATCCGCTCACCACGTTTCCACCAAGTTATTGAAAAACCCTCTCCCCCGGGAGGAGAGGGTGGTGAGCGCAGCGAACCGGGTGAGGTGGGGCACGCCGGGGCCTCGAGATATCTCAAATCCCCACCTTACCCCGGCCCTCTCCTCCCAGGAGGAGAGGGAGAGCGGCTAAATTGTCTTGGTTAGGTTCGGCCACAAACTGTCGGCACCCTGTTCCACCACCAAGCGGCCCAGACCCTTGGCCCAGATGCTTTCGGCCCCGAATTCGGCCCGCCACGACCAAAGCCTGCGGGTCAGATGGTGCAAATGGTGCTCATCGGTGAAACCAAGCGCACCGAAAACCTGATGGGAGATCGCGGCCGCCTTGCCGGCGGCTTCCCCCGCACGGATTTTCGCCGTCGCGATCTCGAACAGGGCGTCTCCGCTTCGGTCCAGCGCGCGGCAGGCGACTTGTGCGGCGATATCGGCGGCCGCGGCTTCTCCCGCCAGGATCGCGAGCTGTTGCTGGATCGCCTGAAACTTGCCAATCGGTCGCCCGAACTGCACACGCTCTCCGGCATAGGTGATACACAGTTCGAGAACCTGCGAAATCGCTCCGGACATCTGACAGGCCCGGACAAGCGCACCGATGGCCATGACATCACCATCCCCGGTGGCCTCGGCAGTCCCCGCCATGCCGTCGCGCGGATCTCGACCAAGGTTTCGGTCCGGCGTGATCTCGGCACCTGCCAGAGAAAAGACACCAAACTTGTTTTCGCCGTCTCCAACAAGCACCTGTACGGCCTGCGCAGCCCATGGCACCCGGCTGACGTCTTCGGCGAGCGACAACGGCCCCTCCGGCGCGTCCAAACCTGCCTGAGCGAGCAGGTAACCCGCACCAATGGTCTCGGCCAACGGCACCGGAGCCGCATGTCGGCCCGCAGCCCGCAGGATGACGAAGGCGTCTTCCCAGCTACCACCAATCCCGCCCTTTTCTTCGGGCACGAGAACCCGGTCAAGGCCATTGGCCGCGATCTCGTCCCAGAGCGCTGCCGGCCAGGTCCCGGCCTCTGCCGCTTCGATCACTGCGGTGTCGAGATGGGCCGCAAACAGGCGCGCGGCGGTTTCCGCGATCATGTTGCGTTCGTCAGTCATCGGCGCATCCCCCACCTCACCCCGACCCTCTCCTCCCTGGAGGAGAGGGAGAAGATCCAACCCTCTCCTCCGGGGAGGAGAGGGTGGCGCGCCATAGCGAGCGGGGTGAGGTGGTTTCGCGCGGTGCACATTCTCATCGCAGCCCCAGCCCCCGGGCAATCACGCCGCGCATGATTTCGGTGGTGCCGCCGCGCAGGGAGAAGGACACGCATGCCTGCTGCACATAAGCGAGAGACTTCTCGAACTCGCTGCCGCCGTCGATACGTGGCGCGAGCCCCAGGATCTGCTGAGCGATCTCCGGGATCGATTGTTCGAAGGTAACACCCAAATCCTTGACCACAGAGGCTTCCAGGGTGGGCTCCTCACCGGCATCCAGCCGGGTTGCCACCGAAATCGACAACGCGCGCAAGGTCGCGAGGTGAGCATACAGACGACCGATGGCCATTTGGGCAGATGCGGCCATATCCGGAGGCAATGCGCTGGCGAAACGCACCAACTCCACGATCAGGGCAAAGGCGCTCAGGAACCGGTCCGGGCCGCTGCGCTCGAATGCCAGCTCAGCGGTGACCTGCCGCCAGCCATCCCCCTCGCCACCCACCATCATGGCATCGGGCACGAAGACATCATCAAAGGTCACTTCGTTGAACTCTTCATCACCGATCATGTTGCGGATGGGACGGACTTCAACGCCGGGCGACGAAAGGTCGATCAGGAACTGGGTCGTGCCTTCATGGCGGCTTTCGCCGGCCTCACCGGTTCGCAGCAGGGCGATCATGTAGTGGGACTTCTGGGCGTAGGTGGTCCAGACCTTGCGCCCGTTCACAATCCATCCGCCATCTGTCCGAACTGCTTTCGACCGGATGGAGGCCAGATCGGAACCGGAATCCGGTTCACTCATGCCGATGCAGAAATAACTCTCCCCGGCGACAATGCCCGGCAGGATACGTTCTCGCTGTTCGGCAGTGCCAAAGCGCAACAGCAATTGCCCGCTCTGGCGCTCTGCAATCCAATGGGCCGCCACAGGCGCACCAGCGGCCAGCAACTCTTCGATCACCACGTACCGCTCGAGTGCACTCGCGTCTCGCCCCCACGGCGCAGGCCAGGTCATCCCCAACCAACCACGCGCGCCCAGCTTGCGAGAGAATTCCGCATCAAACCCAACCCAGGAATGGGCGCGTTTGGAAGCCGGATACCCTGCGAGTTCTTCGGTCAGAAAGGCACGCACCTCGGCCCGCAGCGCTTCAGCGGCGGGCGGCAGGTCACAAGGTGCAAAGGTAAGTGCGGACATCTTTCCCTCAAAATACGTGCCCACAGCTTAGCGTCCCCGCCTGATTATGCTAGCTAGGGGAGAGCAAAATTCCCGGGCCTCGCCCTTCGTCAAGCTCAGGGTGAGGCCCTCATGTTGAGCCTGACGAAGCACGAGGGCCGGAGAACAACAAAATCCCGGAGGGACCCATGAGTGATTTTCTGATCTACGAACAGGACGGCGCCGTCGTCACCCTGACCATGAACCAGCCTGACGCGCGCAACCCGTTATCCGGGGAAAGCCAGTACGAAGCCTTTCTCGACGCGACAGACCGCATCTCCCGGGATGACGACGTGAAATGTGTGATCCTGACCGGTGCGGGCAGCGCCTTCAGTGCCGGCGGCAACGTCAAGGACATGCGCGACCGCAAGGGCTTG
>JBDQJG010000192.1:0-4002 GCA_040263955.1 Verrucomicrobiales bacterium | reverse complement strand
GCCTGCTGCTATTCGCGACCGAAGGTAAAGCGCGGCCCCGCCCCCGCTTTACCTTCGGTCGCGGATAGCAGCAGGCCAACAATTTTCAGTGCTTCCTCGTAATGTGCCACGGCCTCTGCCCAACGCTCTTCCAGCTCGGCCTCTGCGCCCTGTTCTCGCAACGCGATCAGTATCGCTTGCGTCCGGGCCTGCTCGAGCTCTATCAGTGCTGACTGTGGCTCCGGCGCACCCGGCAGGAGTCTCGCGGCTGTGGTAAACGCCGCCTCTGAGTCGGTGAAACGCTGGCGGGTCAAGGCGGCATATCCCGTAGTCATGGCCTCGGTGAATTGTGCTCGGGTGAGTGCCGATTGCAGTTCAGACAGGCGCCGTTGAGCGCGTTGATGTTGAGGGTCAGCGCGTGTGGCGTCTCTGGCGGATGTGACCGCGACGCTCAGATTGCCCTCGGTCTCGGCCGCGGCGGCGGCTTCCAGGGCGGCAATGACTCTGGGCAACGCGGCGATGCGCGGCTCCAAGGTGATAAGGCGAATATCGGCAAGCGCCATCTCTTGCAATTCGTCAAAGCGCGCCTGTGCGGCCAGCAATTCCCCGCGCTCAATCTCGGTGGTCACAGTCGCGTGTAGCGCTTCGATTCGCTCAGGGAGGCTCGCTTCTAATGCAAGAAGTTCATTCAGGGCATTTTGATAATCCTCGGTTGCCGCACTAAAATCCCGTTCCCGATACGCCACATCCGCTTTGTCTGCGGCGGCCAGGGCCTGACTGTAACCCGGCTCACCCCATGTGGCTGCGCCGCGCTTTGCAAGAGATTCCTGCAGCGCGAGCAGCGCCTGTAATACTTCCTGAGCCTCGCGGCGCAGCGCGCCCTCCTGTGCTTCGGCAAAGGGGCTGCGACCATTGCCCGCTGCGTCATCGATATTTGCTGGGTTGCTAGCGGCAACGGAGCCACCTGAATCCGCGGGGTCTACTGCAACCGTGGGTAACGCGGTGTCGCCAGGTGCCACCAGCTGTGGCAGCACAATAAAAACAAAAACAAGCAGTACGATTGATAGCGCCAGACCGATGACCACCCAGCGTGGTTGCCCGCCTGATGTCTCTTCTGCGGCGATCGTTTGACTAGCGTTCGGCGCGGGTTCGAAGGCAGTAGCGGATAGGGGTTGGTCTTTGCGGTCGGTCACGAGTCCTGCGGCTCAGCATCCAGAGTGGGAGCCGACTCTGGCGAATCAGGAGGTTCCAATGCGGCCAATTCGGCCGCGTAGATATCCGCTAGCAGTTCTCTCCATTGGTCGTACTGGTCTTCTACGTTGCCCGAGAGTTGCACTGTCCGGTCCTCAAGCTCAATGACCCGGGGAGTAATTTCGGCGTCAAGCGATTGTCCGAGTTCTTCCAACGCCAGAGAGTGGATCTTGGACTCGGCGCGTTTTTCGAGCCCCTTTTTTAGCAGCACTCCGCCTCCAATAACACCCACCGCGCCGGCACTCCGCGCGGAACGACTCCCCGAAGTTTGCGCCACAATCCCCGCGATAATAGCCGCGCCGCCAGCGATCATCTCGCGCTGCGCCTCCGACTCCAGTTCTCGCAGGGCCACGGTTTCTTCGTAACTTGCCTTGCGCCACTCCTGATAGGGCGCATACATGCCCTCCGAGAATCCCGCATAGTGACCTTGTAGGGTATCGACAAAGACGTAGTGTCGCTGGCGCAGACCGCGAATGCGACTGAGCATGGGATCATCCTCGGCAGGCAGTCGGCGCAACGAGATGTGTCCTTGCTCATCTTCCTGCAGGTAGTCGGCAAAGGCGCCGTTGGCAAAGTCGCGAGCGAAACGCATTTCAGCGACTTGCCGAATCTCGGTGCGCTCTGTCGTGGGAACCCCAGCGAATTTTTGCAACATATCATTGGCGATCATGCGGTAGACCGCGAGAAACGGATCTTGCTTGACCCGTGTGCCCTGCTCATAGGCATAGCGACTGGTCACCCCGGTATACCGTTTGTCGAGCCACACCGTGCCTCGGGCATCGTGCACCACAATCTTCAATTCCAAGGCTTCCCCGTCAGAACGCAAAATGGTGCCCTGCACAAGTAGATCTGAGAACTGCCGGTCGTCCGGGACCACTCTGACGGCGCCCCAACCCCCTTGCTCGGTTAGCACCTGGGTGAGCTCCGTTGCCATGAAGGTGGCTTCGGCTCTTCGCACTTCGGGATAGACGAGCGCTTCGTCCTCAACTGTACTGATGCCCGGGTCAAGAATGACCACGCCCACATCAAGAAGCTCTGCCTCGGGAGTGAGTGTGTTCGGGGCATTAAGCGCAGGGACTTGGGTGGATTTTACGGTCTCCGATACGCAGCCCGTCAGGAGTGTGACGCCCAGCATCAGCGCCAGACCGAGGCGGATCATAATTCGGGTACCTCAAGGCCTTTGTACTTGCGGTACTCGTTCCAGAGTTTTTCGCGCACTTCCGGGTCTGCCTCGCGCATGGCGGCCTCGCGCAATTGCCTTGCGACAACATCGTCGTCATTGCCGTTGGGGATATCACCCGGCGGCGGATATTTTGCACCATCGGGTGGCGGTGCTCCGCTGCGCCCACCAATGCCGCCCCCTACCGAGCCGGTGCCAGCGCTCGCCATGCCGCCGCCAAAATCGGGTTCTTCGCCGCCGCCGGCCTCGCTGTCTCCGGCAGTGCTAACCGTGCTCTGGTTGGCAGCAGCGCGTTCTCGCGCGGCTTCGCGCTGGCGCTGCTCCTCGTCATAAATAATGCCGTCAAAATCCCGAGTGCTCTCTTCGAGCTGCCGATCGAGTATGGCGACCCGCTCTGCCGAAGTGAGCGGGCCATTGGCGCCCATGTCCGATTCCATTCCCCCGCTTGCGCGAGTGCCGGGGCTATTTTGTGCGCCGGCATCACCGTCTGCGCCACCGGGATCGTCACCTTCACCTCCGGTGCCAGCGCCTCCATCGGTGCCTTGCGCAACCTGATCGCCGCGGCCTGAGCCCTCATCGCCTTCGGCACTGTTTTCAGCACCGTCGTTATCGGAGGTCCCTTGTCCCTCGGAACCATAATCCTCGTCGAAGGTGGGCAAAGTATCGACCATCGAAGGTAAATCTGCGCCACCCGCCATATCGCCAAATCCGGGTTCGCCACCACTGCCGGATGCACCCTCACCAGCAGTATTCGAAGATCCGGCTCCTGCGGTATCTGCGCCGTTACTTGAGCCGGCTTGGCCCGGGCCAGACGTGCCCGCGCCGGGGATGCCGCCAGAACCACTTGCGCTTCCGGTCGAGCCGGCTCCCGAGCTGCCGCTGGATCCGCCGCTACTAGCGCTGCCCGAACTGCCGCTGGATCCACCAGAACTCGCGCTGCTTGAGCCAGAACTGCCGCTGGATCCGCCAGCACTGGAGCTGCTGGCTCCTGAGCTGCCGCTACTGGAGCTTGAACCACTGGCACCACCCCCGCTGGGGGATGAAGCACCCGAGCTCGAAGAAGGAGTGGGCGGTGTGGGTACCGAGGGTGTTGTGGGCGTGCTGGCAGAGGGGCAGCCTGCCAACATCAGCAAAACCCCCACCAAGCCCATCGCGAGCAGTGGACGCAGTCTAATCGGCAACAGATAGAAAACAGCGCGTTTCATTGTGGTTGCAGTGCCATGCTGTCGGCTCTGGGAGGCTCCAGATCAAAGGACCAGATAATCATATCAGTCTCGATAGGTTGTCCCGCCGCGTATCGCGGTCTGAAACGGGTTCGCCGGATTTTTCTGAACAGTCGCTCTACCAAAGCGCTATCCTCCTTAGCTTCAAAGTCAGCTTCACTACTGGCGTCCTCCTCGGACTCGTTGTGCGCTGTTTCTATGACCTCACTCGTCACCAGACGTTCCAAATCTCTCACTTTTCCCAAATCGTTCACGCGAAATTGCACCACGATGGGGCCGGAGTCGTCTCTGCTGAAGGGTGGCAGAGGTCTCAGGCTGTCGATGTCGGGCAGAGGGGTGGCCGTCTCGAACAAGGCCGCTCTCATAATC
>JBDQJG010000191.1:0-4128 GCA_040263955.1 Verrucomicrobiales bacterium | reverse complement strand
GCCCTCGAGCGCCTGCGACTGAGACGAATCTGAATCAAAGGAAGCCGGACCCTTCCGTGCCGTACCAGCCTGCGGAAAGCGGCACCCGACCTGCCGCCAAGAGAACCACCAATCCGTGAACGCAAAGAGATCCCCACCGCCTGGCTCACGCTGGAACTCCGCGAAGGCAAGAACCGTCAGGTACGACGCATGACCGCCAAGGTCGGCTATCCCACCCTGCGCCTGGTTCGGGTCGGTATCGGAGATTTTCCCTTAGCGGACCTCGCCCCCGGATGCTGGAAAGAACTCACACAAGAAGACCGGGAAGCCATCTTCGCAAAGAGCTAAGCACTTCCTGCCGACGGCGGGCGCCCTGGGGCCAGCTCGAATTTACAGCTCGAAGCGATCGAGGTTCATCACCTTGTTCCAGGCGGCAACAAAGTCGCGGATGAACGCGGCCTCGCTATCGGCGCAACCATAGACTTCGGCGATGGCCCGCAACTGGGAATTCGATCCAAAGACCAGATCCACGGCGCTGGCAGACCACTTGACCGCATCGCTGCCGTATTCCCTGCCCTCATAGAAATGCTCGCACCTCTCTGACTGCTTCCACTGCGTGTTTGGTTCCAGCAGGTTGACGAAAAAATCGTTACTGAGTACCCCTGGTCGCTCGGTGAAGACACCGAAGGAAGATCCTCCGAAGTTGGCGCCCAGAACCCGCAATCCCCCGACGAGCACCGTCATTTCCGGGGCAGTCAGGGTGAGCAGGTGCGCACGGTCCACGAGCAGCGCCTCGGCCGGCCGGACTTGGTCGGACCTGAGGTAGTTGCGGAAACCATCCGCTGCTGGTTCAAGCACGGCAAAGGACTCGACGTCGGTCTGTTCCTGCCCGGCATCCGTGCGGCCCGGCGTGAAGGGCACCTCAACTTCGTGACCCGCAGCCTGAGCCGCCGACTCGACAGCAGCACAACCGGCCAACACTATCAGGTCGGCAAGCGAAACCCTCTTTTCACCCGACTGTGAATCATTGAACTCTGCCTGCACTTTCTCGAGCGCAGCCAACACCTCGGCGAGATCTGCCGGCTGGTTGACCTCCCAGTCTTTCTGCGGAGCGAGGCGAATACGAGCACCGTTTGCGCCACCCCGCTTGTCCGTGCCACGAAAGGTCGCCGCCGAAGCCCACGCGGTCGAAATCAGGCGGGAAGTCCGAATTCCCATGGCAAGAATCGACTCCTTGAGAGCAACGATATCCGCAGCGTCGATCAATTCGTGATCAACGGCAGGAACAGGGTCTTGCCACAGCTGGGCATGCGGGACCAGCGATCCAATGCATCGGGAAACCGGCCCCATATCACGGTGAGTCAATTTGTACCAGGCCTTGGCAAACGCTGAAGCGAACTCATCGGGGTTTTCATGGAAACGTCTGGAGATCGGTGCGTAGGCCGGGTCCATCCTCAAGGCCAGATCGGTGGTAAACATGATCGGCACGTGAGTAGTCGACGGGTCGTGTGCATCCGGCACGGTCGTCTGTGCAGATCCGTTGACCGGGATCCACTGGGTGGCTCCCGCCGGGCTCTTCGACTGCTCCCACTCGTAGCCGAACAAGGTATCGAAATAGCTGTTGTCCCACTGAATCGGAGTCGGGGTCCACGCACCTTCCAAGCCGCTGGTGATGGTGTCCCCGGCATTGCCGCTGCCAAAGGTGTTCTTCCAGCCCAGGCCCTGCTCCTCGAGCGGAGCACCCTCGGGCTCAGGACCCACATATTCATCAGGATTCGCCGCACCGTGCGCCTTGCCAAAGGTATGGCCACCGGCGATAAGCGCGACCGTCTCCTCGTCGTTCATGGCCATGCGGCTGAAGGTCTCGCGAATATCCACGGCTGCGGCGAGCGGATCCGGGTTGCCGTTGGGACCCTCGGGATTGACATAGATCAAGCCCATCTGGACGGCGGCCAGCGGGTTCTCCAGATCACGCTCACCACTGTAACGCTCATCGCCCAGCCATTCGGTTTCCGATCCCCAATAGATATCCTCTTCCGGCTCCCAGACATCCTCCCGTCCACCGGCAAACCCGAAGGTCTTGAAGCCCATGGATTCAAGCGCGCAGTTACCGGTAAACACCATCAGATCTGCCCATGAGAGCTTGCGCCCATACTTTTGCTTTACCGGCCACAACAGGCGACGTGCCTTGTCAAGGTTGGCGTTGTCCGGCCAGCTGTTGAGCGGTGCGAAACGGAGGGTTCCGGCTCCCGCACCACCGCGACCGTCCTGGATCCGGTAAGTACCGGCGCTGTGCCAGGCCATACGGATGAACAGCGGCCCGTAGTGTCCGTAATCAGCCGGCCACCAATCTTGCGAAGTCGTCATGACTTGCTCGACATCCTTTTTTACCTCCTCCAGATCGAGAGTCTTGAACTCCTCCGCGTAATCGAAATCCTCGCCCATCGGGTCACAGAGCGGGGAGTTCTGATTCAGCGCCTTGAGGCTGAGTTGATTCGGCCACCAGCGCTGGTTGGCCATCGAGCCTGCTGCAATGTGGGGATTGGCGCCGCCCATAACGGGGCACTTGCTGATCGAATTTTCTGACATGGAACTCTGGTTGTTTTGGTGTTCGAAGATCGAGAGAGGATTGATTGGGCAGGATGAAGATGTTCTCAAGCTCAACATCGCCATAACGTATGGAAAACTCCATGTCGCCATGGCCCATATGGTGAGATACGCTTCAGAACTGACGTGAGTTGCAGCCCCCCCTTACCGCTCATGCCCTCATCCGTATATACCATCTAACTGCCATCGACCATTACGGCATCGGACAATACGCAGAAGGCCGCCGCGCTCGAGCTCGACATCCCACTCCTCACTCTGCCAGCTACCCGCGTGCCACCAGTCTCCGGAAACAAGCCAGGGACCGGCATACTCACCGACTTTGCCTCGGAATTGCCCGCTGCAGATCTCTGCCGGCCACCTCCCTCCGACGGCTCCCCGCCCCCGCTCACGCACCTGGATCGGCTCGGGCGGGCGCAGACGCCGCAGTGGCAAGCCCCACCTTGCCTGCGGCTCGCGCAGGCACGTGAAATCGATACCCCCTGCTTCCGGAGCGACATGTGCTGCAAAGGGGTGCATCACGAAGCTGTCCGGCCGATGATCGCCGCGCAGTACAGGGCATCCGAGGCTGTCCCCGGCACTGCCGCCGCCCTCTTCGAGCAGCGCTTCGATCTGCGCCAGGGTGTCGACCAGGCGACCAGGATCTCTGATACCCCTGCTGAAAAGCGAACGCTGCCTGCCAAGTGGTCTACCAGGCAACAACTCGAGGGAAAACTTCTCCAGTGGTGCTGGAGCACTGACACCATCGAGGCAGGCGTGCAGCCTGCGGTGCAGCAGCTCCAGATCACAACAGGCCTCGGGCAGTCGCATCTCGGCACGTTGCCGATCCCCATCGGCAAAACCGAGTACAAGGCGCATGCTTGTCACTACCAGGTAATCAGCAGCCATCTCCGCAAGTAATTCCTCCAGTATCCGGCGAAGCAGGAACAGCAGTGGTTCATGTGAAGTGATCGCAAACTCCATGTCCTGCACCCGCAGGTAGCGCTTCCTGCCACGCTCGAGGTCAAGCAGGCGCTCACCACGACCGGCAGCACGATCCCACAACGCTGCTCCATCAGCGCCAAGGCGCCGGACCACCGCGTCACGGGGCAACTCCACGAGCTGCGCCACGGTGAAGATTCCCCAGGATGAGAGCACGCCTGCAATCGCAGCGTCTGGCGAAAGCTCGGCCAACCGCAACTCATCCACCCCGAAGATTGAAGCGTCCCCAACCTCCTCCCCGGAAAAACAAAGCGCAACGGGATCGGCGCGCAGAGCGGCCAACATGGCTTTCTCCGGACTGTCGCCCAACCCGATAAACAAGAGATCCAGCCCGCACCAATCCCGTGCCGCGCCCAGCAACTCGGCCGCATGGGAGTGCCGTTCCTCCCTGCCATCAGGAAACGTAGCCGTGCTGAGATCGATTGTGACCATACCCGGAGAAGTGGCCTCGAACTTCGGAGACAGTGTCTCGGCAAATCCGAGCATTTTCATGCAAGCCTGCTTTTCCGCCGCAGGATTCCTGCGCAGAAAGATGAGCCCGGCGTGGCGCGCCAGAGCCCGGGC
>JBDQJG010000190.1:0-4165 GCA_040263955.1 Verrucomicrobiales bacterium | reverse complement strand
GTCCATGACAGATTGTTTCTACGGGCCCAGAT
The DNA here is from genome assembly GCA_040263955.1 of Verrucomicrobiales bacterium. GTDB lineage: Bacteria > Verrucomicrobiota > Verrucomicrobiia > Verrucomicrobiales > DEV007 > CALSSN01. The sequence goes on along the minus strand of JBDQJG010000190.1, from coordinate 4,133 downwards.
CAACGTGAAGATTGCAACTCCGATAAATCCTCCGTGACTCGACATGCCACCGCGATGGAGCATGACGATGTTCAAGGGATTGGCCAGCAGGTATTCGAAATCGTAGAGCAGCATGTAGCCGAGTCTTCCTCCCACAACCACACCGAAGATGGCCGAGTAAGTAATGAAATCAGCCAGCTTTGTTTCGGGTATTTCAGTCAGGCCTTTTCGTGCAAGGCCCCTCAGGATCAGGAAGCCCAGCACGAATGCCGCGACATAGGAGATGCCATACCAGTGAATACCACCCTTGGTTCCCAGTGGAATGGCGATGGGATCGAAACTGTGCAGGTAGTAGGCGATCACGGGATGCTTCGTATGGTCTGAGCGGCTTGCTTCGGCACTTCACGAACGCTCAGACAGACATACATGAATAAATCAATGTAAATGGACGAGTCCATTGTGCCGCAAAACGGGGTGCAGGACGAGGTTTTGGATGTTCTATCCTGAAGTTGGTCGCTATCGGAAGCATTGCACCTGATGCTGTCGGGCGGCAAACGCCGTCGCGTGCGCGTGAGGAGTATTTCATGAGCCCGGAATGTTCATTGCGGATTGAGCGCACCTGAAACAAATCATGCAGATTTCGGCCTGGCAGTTTTTGGTTTGATCCACGCCCGGAAAACGGACATGAGGGAAAGCAGAGCGCAGACAATCGAGAAGCTGTCTCCAACACTCGCGTAAATGGTGATTGGCGGATCAGGATCGAGTTTGATGGTCGCTGGCAAGGTCCCGCGAATGAACGTGTTGCCTGAATGTGGGTCTTCCACAACACGGCGAAAGCCATCTCCAGCGTCACGGTCATAGATACTTCCGGAGGCATCAATTACACAGCTTACGCCGGTATTGGCGCAGCGTATCATCGGGCGACGCAGCTCGATGCAGCGAAACATGGCGTTGATGAGATGCTGATGCGAGGCCTGCGACTCTCCGAACCAGCCGTCATTGGTCAGGTTTACCAGCAGTTGCGGTGCACCCGATCTGACGAATTTACGAACCACGCGCGGCACCGTATCCTCGAAACAGATCAGCGGAGCCAGAAGGATGTTCGGCCGACCGTCCTTTTTCTCGAAGGTGAGCACGAGCGGGTCGGTTGTCGTTCCACGATCAAAGTCTGCCGGCAGGAGATTGCCGAATACACTGGCAATTGGAGGGCAGAGGTTACGCAGGGGCAGAAACTCACCGAAAGGCACCAGGTGAATCTTGTGGTGAACCTTGGCTTCGGAAACCCGATCTTTCAACAGTGCTGCGGAATTGTAGATTCGCTGTAGTGAATCGCCGGGTTCACCTGCCTGGCGAGGCTCCCGGACTGTGGTTCCGAATAACAACTGATGGTCACCGATGCCTGCAAGTCGTTCGAGATAGTCGCGGTGCTCCGGGTGGTCGAGAGGCAGTGGCAGACAGGCTTCCGGCCAGACAACCAGATCGAAGGGATGGACTTCGACATTCAGCCGCGTAAGTTCATCAAGGCTGCGATAGATGCCGGTGGCCGCGGCGGGGTCCCACTTCAAGGATTGCGGGATGTTTGGCTGAACCAGAAGCGCACGCAGGTTGACACTGTGACCTGGGGTGGGGACGGATGCCTTATCTACGCCGTAAAAGAACACGCCGAGCAGCAGCACAATGGCAGCGACGAAGTCGAGGTGAGGACGCAGGCGCCTCGAACCTGCCTCCAGATAGATGCGCCAGATTGTGTTCAGGACAACCCCGGTTACAAACATCGGCAGGAATGACAGCCCCGTTACGCCTACGATATCGGCTACTTGAATGAGTGTTGGATTGGCGTGCAAAGCCACGCCGAGGCCATTCCAGCCGAAGCCGGTGAGCATCCATCCGCGCAGCCATTCGAGTCCTGTCCAGGTGGCAGCATTCAGACCGGCAAAACGCAGCGAACTGTAAGATGGTTTGAGCAAAGTGCCGAGGAATTGCTCGTGCCTCCGTGTCGCTTGCATGAACCGACTTCCGGAGTGCAAGGGCTTGCCTTCGGCACTTCGATCTGCCGCTTCGTTGCGACCTCTCGGGGCAAGATCAACAGCACTCGGACGACCGACGGTGCCAGCAAAGCTGCTCCAGGCGGCTACAAACCAGGCGAGAAAAGAAGCCAGCGCGACGAGCGCGATCACTGCCGGCAGGGTATTGCCGATCACGTGACGCAGTTCAAGCAACCAGCGCAGGTGAATGACAAAAAAAGTAAAGCCGGTCAAAAATCCCAGCATTGCTGCACGAACAGCACGATGCCGCATGAGTTGCCTGAGTCGTGGCCGGCAAATCAGTCGAGATTGGTTTTGTTGCGCTTCCGGGGCGGGCATTGAACGCGATTGATCGCGGGGGAGTGTCCACAGCGCTATCAGCAGTGGGATCGGCCATATCCAGACAAGCGCATCACTGCCCTCCGGCGGCATCGCCAGCACCAGCAGTAGACCGCTGCCGATCGCAGCAGTCAGTCGGAACAGTGGAAAGTAGAGGGCGCGGCTGCTCACAAAGTCGATGTCGAAAAGATACCCGGCAAATTATTGCCCGGATGCCTTTTTTGCGACCGCGCGTCCGGGGCAGGGGACCGCATGGGCTGTCTTGTTCGCGATGCAGTCCTCGATCCACTCGAAAAGAGCAGTGAACCCGGAATGCTCCTGCGCGGTTTCCTCGAGTGCCTGCCAGTCGAGATACGGAGCAGGCTTTGCAGGCGCGATCCTTTGGATGCGAGTCGCCAGAGTCAGGCTCTCGAATTCCCGGTCGCCCATTTTCATGATCTGAGCAGCATCCTGCCACTCGTCCATTTGTTCAAGATTGATGCCGAAACTGGTTACGGCGATGCCATAACGGCTGGCGAGCGAGCGCAAGGTGTCCGCAGCGCGCTCATCTTCGACTCTTCCCGCGAAGACGAGCTCTCCCTGGTGTGCCCAACCGCTCTGGCTCAGGCATTGAAAAAAATCGCTTCTCAGAGTCTCGAGATCGGCATCCAGTCGGAGCTTTACACTGGTGATGGTAAAAGGCGACATGCCCATCATTTGCTTGAGTCGCAGCATTCGAGAATCGAGACGCAGTTCGCCCTCATCGGAGACCTCATGTGCAGCCCATTCCACCAGCGCGAGCGTGGGGACGTGCCAGAGCGCCTGGGGAGAATCAAGAAGTGCCGCATCCTGATCAAACAGGAAAGGAAATCGGGCTGCAGCCTCGTTCATCCTCGCGTAGAGCGCCCGGAACTTCATTGCCCTGGAAAGCTGGATCTCCTGAGCCTCCGTGGCCTCATGACCGAGAAGCATTCCCTGGGTGAAACTGATCAGGTTCTGCGCGCCCTGAGGTGAATTCATGGGTGAGCGCAGATAATAGCCCTGCCCTTGGTTGACCTTTGCAATCGGCATGCTCGGGTCACAGCACATGATGGAGAAATGATAGCGCAGAGTGGCGTCGCTGTAATGCTGCTTGAGCTTGACTCGAACCAGCTCGATGAGCTTGGTGCCTTTTATCGCGTCGGTAGGATCCTCGGGCAGAATATCGGGGAGGATTTCTTTGAGTTTTTCCCTCAGGTTCATGGTCAAAGTGGCAATGATTGCTCAGTCCAACGCTGTTTCGGGCGGCTTGAACGATCACGAGCATCGACGCAGAGCCTGCCGAGTCAAGAAAGGGAATCGCAATGCCGATGAGCCGTGTCGCGAGCTGTGAGCATACGGAGGAAACCCGAACGTCGCATGGTGTGCGCCTGCACTGTTTTCCTGTTCAAAGCCCTTTTGCGTGAAAGCCCTCACACACGAAAATGGTGATGGTGCGCAACTTCTCGCCACCTCTCATGACAGTGGCTGCAATCGTCGGCCACGCGGATTTGAAGGCGGCCTCGATTTGCGGAGGAAGTTCATCGTTATCGCGGGGACTGGGCGTGCAGATATATAGGGCTCTGGTTTTTGGAGAAACTTGTCCCGCGGGTAGGTTCGTGGCATCCCATGAATGAGTCGATGCTGCGGAGAAAGGTAGCTGGTCCAAACGTTTCCATCCAAGCAGGGGAGAGAGCGTTCCCTCCCCGTTGATATCAAAAACTGGCAGATGCTGCCGATCGTTGCTGGAGACCTGCAACGTGGCCGCCGGAGCAGGCATGCTCTCCACGGTGG
>JBDQJG010000189.1:0-4225 GCA_040263955.1 Verrucomicrobiales bacterium | reverse complement strand
GGTGGCGAGGTGCGCTTCCAGAAGGTGTAGAGCGAGCGCCGGTAGATGTCCGGTCCAGTGTCCTGCTTGAAGACGGCGGTGTTCGATTTCGTGTAGCCTACCGTCTTCCAGAGACCCCCCGGCTGGGGCGGTTTGACTGAGGCGCCGCCGACCTGTGGGTTGAGCAGACCCGAAAGGAACAGCGCCTGGTCGCGGATCACCTCGGCGTCGAGGCGGAAGCGTGGCGCGCGTGCCAGAAGGCGATTCTGCGGATCGGCCTCGAGGTCGCCAGGGCGGACCTTGCCCGACTGGCGGTAGGTGTGAGAGGAGACCAGCAGGCGGTAGAATGCCTTGACGTCCCACCCCGAGGCGATGAAGCGGGCGGCAAGCCAGTCGAGCAGCTCAGGGTGGGAGGGGGTTTCCCCCATGATACCGAAGTCTTCGGAGGTCTTGACCAGTCCGGTGCCGAAGAGCTCCTGCCACATGCGGTTGACGGTGACACGGGCGGTGAGCGGGTGATCCGAAGCGACCAGCCAGCGGGCCAGGGCGAGGCGGTCGGGTTCGACGCCGTCGGGGAGTGGGGGCAGGAACTCTGGTGTGCCGGCGCCGACCTGCTCACGCTCCTGGTCGTAGGCGCCGCGATCGAGGATGTGCGCCATCGGCTTGCTGTTGGTCTTCTCCTCCATCACCAGCGTGATATGGGCACGCTTGCGGATGGCCTGGTGTTCCCTCTCGAGCTGGGTGACACGCTTGCGCGCGGCGACCGCATCGGGATGGACGTTCTGGAAGAAATGGTCCTCGAGGCGCTTGGAATCTTCTGGCGAGCGCTGCGCGGCAGGCACCGCGAGCAACGGCCCGAGGCTGCCCCCGGCGAACAGGGTCGAGATCTCGAGCGGCTCGAGTTCGCGCGCGAACACCTGCACGTCCTGCAGGAAGATGCCACCTGGAATGGCATTGTCGTCGCGGGCAGCCAGGGCGAGCGGCGCCGCGGTTCGGATCGAGCCGTCGAGGTTATCGTTGGTGATATCGAGCGCCTGATTCGCGCCGTCGATATAGAGCTTAAGACCGGCGATCTTGCCCGAGCCGTCGTAGGTTACAAAGACGTGGTGCCAGGTATTTCGCTTGGCCGTGTTCGGCTTGCTGAAGGCCCGGATGGTGCTGCCCGGCCAGCTGTGGATGATGTGGGCTCCGAAACGGTTGCCATCGAACCAGAGGTCCCAGCCGCGGTGCTCCTCGGAAGGGCGCATGCGTGCCAGGATCGGACCGTTCCTGGTAGCCTTTGCGGCCTTGACCCATGCGCCATAGGAGAATGCCTGGTCGTGCTCGAAATCACCGAGCTGCGCGTGGGCGGGGGCGTTGAAGAGCGAGGCGGTCACCTGCTTGGCGGGAAGTTTGCCCCGGGCGTCCGGGTGCCAGGCACCGTGCACGGTGAGCGGCTCCGCCGGGGTGCCGGGTTTCCCGGCTTTGGCATCGGTAAGCAGCGGGAACTGATCTCCGCTCCCCTCGTTGAGCGGCAGGCGCAGGATCCGGTCCGTGGCATCGATGTTACCGATGTCCCCTGCTCCGGCCCTGGTGAGCCACGTGTCGAGCTCGGCTCGGCCGTTCTTCCTGAGTTCTCCCAGGCGCTTGCGCTCGGCGTGGATCTGCCCGGGGATCTTGTCCCAGCGCGCCTTGTCCTCGTCTTTCGGGATCACGGCGACCGGGGCATGGTCCTGTCGGTTGCCGTCGCTCGGGTTCATGGTGGTGTTGCGGAAGAAGGCGGAGAGCTCATAGAATTCCTGCTGGGTGATCGGGTCGAACTTGTGGTCGTGGCAGGCGGCACAACCCGCGGTCAGTCCGTTCCAGACTCCCATGGTCGTTTCGACCCGGTCGGTGGCGTAGATCACCTCGTATTCCGCCGGGATGAAGCCGCCTTCCGCGGTGGTCGGGTTGCAGCGGTTGAAGCCGGTGGCGATGCGCTGCTCGAGCGAGGGCTCGGGCAGCAGGTCGCCGGCGATCTGCTCGATGGTGAACTGGTCGAAGGGCATGTTGGCGTTGAAGGCATCGATCACCCAGTCGCGGTAGGGCCAGATCGATCGGTAGTTGTCGAGGTGGAAGCCGTGGGTGTCGGCATAGCGCGCGGCATCCAGCCAGTAGCGGCCGCGGTGTTCACCATAGCTCGGCGAGGCAAGCAGGCGGTCGATGGCCGTCTCGTAGGCGGCGTCGGGATCTTCACTCCACGACGAGACAAAGCTTTCCAGTTCCTCGCTATTGGGCGGCAGGCCGGTCAGGTCGAGGCTGAGGCGGCGCAGCAGCGTGGCGGGATCAGCTTCCGGAGAGGGTTCGAGACCAGCGGATTCCAGGGCGGCCTGAATGAAGGCATCGATCGGATTGCGTACCGGTGCCTGTTGGTCGGGACGGAGTTCCGGAACCACCGGGGTGTTGATGGCAGTAAAGGCCCAGTGCGCCTCCCATTTTGCACCCGCGTCCACCCAGCGCCGGATCAGATCGATTTGCGCCTTGCTCAGGGGCTTGTGCATTTCCGGGGGAGGCATGATCTCGTCCACGTCGTCGGAGACCATCCTGGCCAGTGCCTCCGAGGCATCCACATCACCCGGTGCGAAGGCGAAATATCCCCCCAGGTCGGCGAAAGCACCCTCTTCGGTATCGAGACGCAGGTCGGCCTTCCGGCTTTCGGCGTCGGGCCCGTGGCAATGGAAGCAGTGCTCGGAGAGGATCGGGCGGATCTCGCGGCTGAAGCTGATTTCCCCCGTTGTGGAGGCTGCGACCACCGGAACGGATTTCTGCGGTGGGCGTTTCTGCGAACCGGGCGCGAGAGTCACGGCAAGCATGTCGCGGTAGTTGTCTTCCGGAGTTTGCCTTGCCTCGGGAGTGGTTGGGAATTCTTCGTCGTTCGTGCCTGCGGCGAGGGGTGATTGGTCTGAGGCAAGGGTGTTTGCGGTTTGAGTTTCGGCAGTTTGAGCCGTGATCTGCGTGGGAGTTGAGTTGCTGGAAGGTTCACGTAGCAGCAGAAAAGTTGCGGCGGCGACCAATGCGGCGGTCGCGGCGATGCCGATTACCAGCGTGGCAGTCCGGCTGGCCGGTCGGCGGTGGATGGCGGAAGGGAGGAGATAGACGTCTCGTCTTTGCGTCGCGTCCGGGTGCTCTCCTTCCAGCAGTACCGCGTGCAGTTCAAAATGGCGACGGTATTCTGCTCGGAGTTCGGCATCCTGCTTGAGCAACTCATTGAGGTGAGTGGCTTCAGAGGCTGAGAGTTCGCCGTCGAGGGCGCGCTGCATGAGGCGGGAAAAATGCTTGCCGGGATCGTGATTCATCAGGATTGCGTGGTGTCGGTGGAATCGAAAAGGCCGGGCCTGTACTCAGTTGCCGAGGCATTCGAGCAGGTTCCGGCGAGCGCGGTGCAGGAGTTGAGAAACCGCATTTGCGTTTGTCCCGCTTCGGGCCGCGATCTTCGCCACCGACTCGTCTTCGAAGTAGCGGCTGGTGATGACTGCGCGCTGCCGCTCGGGAAGCCGTGCGAGGCAGAGGTTCAGGCGTTCGCGGCGGGCCTGGATGGGACTTTGGTCATCCTCCACTGCTTCGTCTGCGAGAGTGTTGACGAGGTCGTCGTCAAGAATGAGGCGATCGCGGGAGAGTTTCTGCCGATGTCGCAACACCTGGAAGTGGGCGATCCGGAAGGCCCAGGCCCGGAAGTTGCTGCCGGTTTCGAAATCGGCGGCCTTGCGCCAGGCGACGAGGTTGGTCTCCTGCAGGATGTCCTCGGCCGTCGAGGGGTCGGCGACAAGCGAGAGAATGAAGCCGCGCAGTGCCGCTTGATGCGTTTCGATCAGGGTCTCGAAATCAGCAGGTTGGGGACTTTGTTCCGGTTTCACCTGGGCAGCCATGACGCTTGTTTCCGATATCGTATATCCCGGCGTGCTCAAATCTTACGAAATTTTTTCGCCGTGCTGGGTGGCAAGAGCCCGCGGGCTTCGAGTACTCAGCTGAAGAGCTAGGATGCCAGCTTCATCATGGTCCCCTCCTTGGAACTGGCCACCTTGTTGACCATGGAGGAGGCGAATTCCATGAACTCAAGCAGTTCACTCATCTGGGCATTGAAAGCGCGGGCATCGGGGTCGCGGTCCTTTTCGGTACGCTCCTTGCACTCCCTGACCGCGGCTATGGCGGGTTCAATCTCCCGTCGCTTGCGCTCGCGGGCGATGGTGCAGGCCATCTTCCAGATATCTTTCTCGGCCTCGAAGAATTC
>JBDQJG010000188.1:0-4355 GCA_040263955.1 Verrucomicrobiales bacterium | reverse complement strand
TTCCCTTTCCTCAATGGCCGGCGCCTTCACCGACCTCTACGAGAAAACGGCATCCCGATGAGTGCTTCCTCCCCAAAGCCTCACGTGGGCTTCCTGATGCCGCCACCGGCCCTGCGCATCGGTGGACTTGATCTGGCCATCCGGGGACTCGCGGACGCATTGGGCGCAGAAAATTGGAACATCACACTTCTGGAGGAAGGCACTCCACTCCCGAATGCAATCGACCTGCTCCACATCCACGGCATCTGGCGCCCAAAGGCATCGCGCATGGCACGAGAGGCCGCCCGCAAGGGCGTCCCCTACCTCGTCTCCCCCCACGGCATGCTGGAACCGTGGGCACGCAGGAGCAAGCGTCTCAAGAAGAGCCTCTACTTCCGAATCATCGAGCACCGCACACTTACTGGAGCAACAACCATCCTGACCACAAGCGAGCAGGAAACACGCAATCTCGCTGACTTTGCACCAGGCCTCGCTGCAAGCTGCCGGTCGATCCCCCTTGGAATCGATCCTCCACCAAACTTTCCTTCCCGTTCCGATTGTCGCCGATTGCTGGCACTTGCTGAAAAGGAAAGAATTCTGCTCTATCTCTCGCGAATTGATCGAAAAAAGGGCCTGGATATTCTCTTGCGGGCACTGGCTGAAAACCCCAGCCACGGCATCGACCGACTCGTCGTGGTCGGCGACGGTGACCCAAGTTTTCTGCAGGAACTGAAACTGTTCGCGGCCGCGAACACCACAACCTCTTTGCCTGCAATCAATTGGGCAGGAGCAGTCTGGGGAGAACAGAAATGGGCATATCTCAAAGCAGCTGATCTGTTCTGTCTGCCCACCCACTCTGAAAATTTCGGTTTTGCGGTACTGGAGGCGGCTCTCATGGGAACTCCTGTCCTGACCACTCGCAACACGCCATGGGGAGAATGGGGTAAACATGTCAGCGATATTCACGTCATCAAACAACCATCAATCGATGCGATCAGCGCTGCTCTATCCTCCATCATGCAACGTCCGGCTGGCGATTCGTCCACCGAGCTGATGCAATGGGCACGAGAAAACTTCCTGTGGGAAAAAGTGGTGTCTCTCTACGAGAAGATGTATCAAGAAGTATCAGGACACGCTTCTGGTTGACCACCATGCCTATTTCTCTCGACAAGTTCGACAACTCCAATTTCGACCGCGGCGCGCCTCCTCTTACGGAGGCGCTCTGGCGTCTGCTCAGGTGGTTCATACTGGGAGACGTGATTCCTTTACCCTCAATACTGCGGGTAGCGGGCTTACGTCTTTTCGGAGCAACGATCGGCGATGGTGTCGTCATCCGTGGAGGAGTGCGACTTCATTTTCCATGGCGCCTGCACATCGGCAACCACGTCTGGATCGGTGAAGGAGTAACACTTCACAGCCTGGCGCCCATCGTCATCGAGGACCACGTCTGCATCTCCCAGGAAGCATTCCTGTGCACCGGATCGCACGACTTCAATGATGCAAGCTTTCCTCTCAAAACAGGGGGAATTGCGATCGAGAGCCACAGTTGGATCGGAGCCCGTGCCTTCCTCGGGCCGGGAGTGACCATCGGCTGCGGAAGCCTCGTGGCAGCCGGTTGCGTACTCGTTAAAGACTGTCCACCGGGAAGTTTCGCACGCGGCAATCCCTGTATCATCAGCGAGCATCGTTAAACCCTTGCGCTCCTACTGCGGCCAAAATGCCCACTATTCTTCTGCTCAACCACTACCTTCCACCCGACCCCGCTCCGACATCTAGATTACTGGGTGAACTTGGTGACCATCTGGAAACCCATGGTTGGGACGTAATACGGATTTGCGGTGTCGATCCCGAAGAGGGCTACCGCACGCGCTCAAGCCATGGGAAAATTCAGAAATTGCTCGGCTGGCTGGCAGCTCACTGCCGCATCCTCCGGAAAAGTCTTCGGGCACCGAGGGCTGACATCGTGCTGTGTCTCAGCGACCCGCCTTTCCTTATCATCACTGCCTCGATCATCGCTCTCTTCCACCGTGCCCGACTGGCTCACTGGGTGATGGACCTCTACCCTGATCTTGCGCACGAGCTGGGTGAGTTGCCCCGATTCTTCTGCAGACTGATCGGCCCCGCAATGCGGGTGGCCTACCGATCCTGTGATCTGACCATTGCTCTCGACTCGGCAATGTCCGACCGGCTGCGCGCATCAGGCAACCGCAGCCTCGCCACTGTGCCTCCGTGGGTTCTCTCGACTACGCAGCTTGATATGCCGACGCTGCAAACAACCCGAGACAACGGGCTGGCCGCCAACAATTACGCCACTTCTCAATCTGACGGGACAGCTTTCACCTGGCTTTATTCGGGCAATCTCGGGCGGGCACACATTTACGAACCGCTTCTTCAAATCCAGTCGATGCTGGAATCTGATGGGCAACCAGCCCACCTGGTTTTTCAGGGTGGCGGCGCACAAAGATCCCTTGCTCAAAAACGTGCGGAACAACTTGGCCTCAAGCGTTGCGAATTCCGGGATTATGCTCCTGACGGGGAGCTGCTTGTCTCCCTGCTCTCTGCCGATGTTCTCATCGCGACACTTGCCGAACCACTTGCCGGCATGCTCTGGCCAAGTAAACTCGCACTTCTCAAGCATCTCGACCGTCCTGTTCTTTGGGTCGGCCCGCCGGGCGACATCGCAGCAATGTGCGTTAACCGCTCTCCGCCGGGGCTTGCCATCTGCTCAGAGCAATCCGCCACTGCGGCGGAGTGGCTTGCCTCTCTTATCAAGAGGAAAGCACCATTGTCAGGCCCGGGAATCCGCCTACCTTCCCTCTGCCGGGATCGGGAGGAGTCCCTGTCTTTACTGCGGAAACTTCTTGGCAACACGCTCCCACCTGGCCGTCACAGCTCAAAATCTACGCCAGAATGATCAGTACCACCTCGCTCATTGGGTTTTTCCTGGCAAGCGCCGCTTTCAGCACGCTGATCACCGGAGTGCTTGTGCGCGGAGACTTCAACTTCGGCAAGGACAGCCCCGATCTGCTCCGGAAAGGCCACGATAAGGCGATCCCACGACTCGGTGGACTGCCGATCTTTCTCTCCCTCGCCCTCGGCGCAGCGTTCCTCCTCGCAACAGGGAAAATTTCGCTCGCTGAGTGGTGGCCTCTGCTGCTCTGCAACGCTCTCATGTTCGGGGTCGGCTTTGCAGACGACCTGAGTCCTGTCGGCGCGAAAGTCAAGCTCATCGGGCAACTCGGAGTTGCACTGATCGCCTATGCACTCGGCCTTTCAGTGGAAGTTCTGAGCATTCCGATCGGGGATGGCAATGTGCATCTGGGAGCTCTCAGCCTGCCGATGACCATTTTCTGGTTCGTTGCGATCACCAATATCATCAATCTTATCGACGGCATGGATGGTCTTGCCAGCGGCATGGGGTTTTTCCTTTGCCTCTGCCTCATCGTGGTGGGGTTCCTTGCCGGGCAGACGGGGGTTGTCCTGCTTGCCGTCATAGCTGGCGGCGCCTTGCTTGGATTTCTTCTCTTCAACCTTCCTCCGGCAAGCATTTTTCTCGGGGACGGCGGTGCCTACCTGCTTGGTTTTTTCATCGCATCACTGTCGATGCAGAGTTCGAACAAAGGCACCATTGCCGCCGCTCTTCTCGTGGTAATCATCGCGCTCGGACTTCCCATTCTCGATACCGCCTTCGCTATTATCCGAAGGGGCATCCGCGGCATCCCACTCTTCAAGGCGGACGCCGAGCACATTCATCACCGCCTCCTGGGAATGGGTTACTCCAAGCACAGTGCTCTGCTTGTCATGTATGCCGCCTGTGCCGCTCTCGCCGCCATTGGCCTGAGCGTGTTCCTCAGTCGCGGCTTCACGCTTCCCATTGCCGGCGCCGCCATCGTCATCTTCACCCTGTTTACCGCCCGCTACCTCGGCTATGTCAGCGATTGGTCCAAATTCAAACAACAAGTCAAAAACGCGATCAAGCGCAGACAGGATGTCCAATATGCGACACTGCACGGCCACCTCCTCGAGGCCGAAATCGAACGCAGCACGACGGCAGTGGAATTCTGGCGACACTTCGCAGACACGATGGAACGCCTCCATATGCAAAACAATCCTCGCGGCGGCTTTGATGCAATCGATCTGCCGTACAATCACGGTCGGGCCTTCTGGCGTTTCTACTCACCGGTTGGCGAAAAGACTCCCCAGGACTGGATGGCGATTGCCGAGTGTATTCTTCCAGCATACCTGGGTGGCCTGAAAAAGTGGCCGGGATCTTGTCCTTTCGCGGATCTTCGCAGCGAAACAACCTCTGGCTCTGGTGATAAACAATCGAGCAATAACGTCTGCTGACAAATGATGAAAGACGGCAGATTCAGCAG
>JBDQJG010000187.1:0-4542 GCA_040263955.1 Verrucomicrobiales bacterium | reverse complement strand
TCTCCAGTCGCGCCGCTCCTTTCGATTCACCTCGCGCCCCACGCTCGGACACCCTCCGGGCTCCGCCGCGCTCCGTCCATCTCCGGTCGCACCGCTTCCTCCGATTCTGAAAACTGAAAACTTGAATCTTGAATCTTGAATCTCGAATCTCGAATCTCGAATCTTCCTTCCCCTCTCGCCACCCCGGCCGAACGCTACCAGTGGATCGAGCAGGAACTCTTGGAATACTGCAAACTCGATACCCTCGCCATGGTCCGCATGTGGGAGATGCTTCGGGGGGCTCCTGATTCCGGCAGGTGAATGGCGCGCCCGTTCCCGCTCAACCGGGATCAGGCGTGGCAGCTGGACCGGAACCACTATTAAAAGCGTCTTCCCAGCCTCGAAGTGTTGCTGTCACCGCATCGAAATCAGGCGGCTCGTCAAAAAACATATCCCGCATGGAGACGAGGTCGGCCCTCAGGTCCGCCATGTTCTTCTCCGCTGGCAGGAGTCGGAGAGTCCCGCGTCTGGCGCTCCTGTAGTTAGCCCAGCCAGAACGGTAAAAGGCGCATTTGTGTCGGACCACGGCTTCGAGCAGATTTTCCCGCGCCGCGGCCTCGTCACCGGTTCCCGCGTTAATCATCGCGGCGAGATCCGTGTAGTGCCGGGAGTAGCGGGTCGGAAAAGCCTTGTCTTCCGGTAGATGAGCTACCTGGTGAAGAATGGTGGCCTTCTCCCAGAACGTGCGGGCGGCCTCCATGGTCTTGATACTCACGAAGGGTGTGTCGAGGGCGTCTTCGATGGCATCCGAAAGGTAGGGCCGAAGCGGCAGGATCTCCGCCGGCCAGTGATCCGAGCGGGCCCCGAGCTCGATCTTCACCGCCGGGCGCAGGTAGGCGGCGCCGGATGGGGTAAGAGCGGTAGCCGGGTATGTGAACGCGAGCGATTGCGCGCCGGGATCGCTCGGATCGGATTCGAGTGCCCAGGATCTGCCGGAATCCCCCTGGTCCGACAAGGCCACCGCGATGGCATCCCGCAAGGCAGGTTGAATTCGCTCTGAAATGTAGCGGCGCGCAGCCTCGGCGAGTGCCTTCTTGAGGCTCTCGCGTTTCTTGTTCGAGAGGCCCGGGTAAAGCGGGTCATCGTCACCGGAAAAACCGAGTCGCTCACGGTGAATCGACACGTCGATGTCCTCGGAGAAGCGGCGGATCAAGCCATGGACCTTGGAGAGTGAAGTGCCGCCTTTGAAGAGCAGGGTGTCGCCGATGCCGTCGAGCGCGAAGAGCCGCTTGAGCGTCCAACAGACCCAGAAGTCTTTCTCCACCACGTGAGGGGGCAACCCCAGCCGGCTGGCGGCCTCCGCGAAATAGGCTTCATGCTCGTGGGTGGGAAGTCGGGCAAAAGTGTCCACGGGTGCTTTTTGCAGTTATGAGAGCGGAGATGATGATCAAGAAGAAGAGCAGGATCAAGGCTTCAGCCGCGCGAAGAACGGATGCATCCACGCCGGGGCATACACCCGGTCCTTCCAGAGCCGCTCGCGGTCGGCATCCGGCAAGCGTTGCTTCAAGGTGGCGATATGGTCGTCAGTGACGCCGTCTTGTTTGAGATACCGGAACGCCTGGATGACGAGACCGGAAGGCCGACCGGCGGTAGCCATGTTCTTGGGCGTCGTGCGGCGGAGCTTAATGACTTGCTTGCCGAACTCCACGGACTTCTCCGCCCCGTCGGTGAGGTAGACGATCCTGGCAGGGACCTGCTGGGAAAGTCCCAGGAGATTCACCGCATAGGCCCCGGAGGGTTGGATCCGTGAGTTGTCCTTTTCGCAGATGGCCTGGGCAATAGCGTCGGGATTGGGGCTCAGGAGACCGAGCTTGGGGTGCCTCTTGGGGTAGTCGTAGAGCCCGAAGGCGAGGCGCCGGATCGTGCCCGCGGCCGCCAGGCGACTGAGCACATTGCCCACGGCAGAGCGGGACCCGAGATCGAGAAACTTTATTGGGGTAAATACCCAACCGCTTCCCTTTCCATAGATTCTTGCAAGTATCTTGTTTTGAACCGACTGCGACATATTAAAAAGACATATTACGTGACAAATATTACCCATTTTTTGTCACACGCAACCATGACTGTCACTCCTCCCCTTAGCCAAGGCCGGCGCTCGTCGCCACCCAAGCCGTAGGAGGAAGCTCGCGACCGATCCCTCGCCAGCTACTCGCCACCCCGGCCTGAAATGATTTCCTCGCACCGCCTGCTCGGTCACCCTTCGGGCTCGGCTGGAGCCTCGTCCATCTCCGGTCGCACCGCTTCCTCCGATTCTTGAATCTTAAAACTGCTTTCCTCCTCGCCCGCCCGGCCCTAAAACCTAACCACCTAAAACTTAACACCGGCGGCTCCGCCGCCGTCCCCCTCACCCCTTACAGGGTATCAGCACCGCACTGCCATGGAACTCGATCTTGAAACCACCCACCGCGAGCACGCCTACAAGCTGCTTGCCAGCCTGGTCACACCCCGGCCGATCGCCCTGGTCACGACCATCGATACAGAGGGCACAGTCAACGCGGCGCCGTTCAGCTTTTTCAATGTCCTCGGTGCGGATCCTCCCATCGTCGGATTCTGCCCCGGCAACCGCGACGACGGCACGCCCAAAGACAGCGCACGCAATGCCCGGCAGAGCGGAGAATTCGTCGTCAACCTGGTGGACGAGCCGCTCGCCCAAAAGATGGTCGCCTGCGCCACCAGCCTTCCCCCCGGAGAGAGCGAGCTCACCCACGCCGGGCTGACCACCCTGCCCAGCAGTGCCGTCAAGCCACCCCGAATCGCCGAAGCGCCCGCCGCACTCGAATGCCGTGAATGGGGCACCCTGCGTATCGGAGAGAACCGCCTCATCATCGGCATCGTCCTGCGTGTCCACACGCGGGAAGGAGTCCTCGACCCCGAGACCCTGCGCCTTAATACCGACGCCTACCCCGTCATCGGGCGGATGTACGGCCCGGACCGCTACTGCCGCACCCGCGACCAGTTCGCCATGGACCGCCCGGATTGACCCCGCGCCGGAAACACCATCAACCGACCCAGCCGCGCCCGCCGCGCTTACGAAATTCCGGCGTGCCCTCCGTCCGCTTTACTCCTCCTCCGCAGGCTCCGGGTCCTTTTCGGCTCCTCCCGGCGCCACATTGCGCGGATATCCGGTCATCGCCTCCAGCGCCTCCTTGTCCCATTGCAGGGTCAACGCGGAGGCGGCAGCAGCCATCGCCTGCCTCAAGTCCTTCTTCGGAGGTTGCCCGGCTTTCTCCGGACCCGTCTCATCTGCCTCTGTGTGCTTCTCTTTACTCATAATCGCTGGTAGCCTTCTCTCGTCCCCCAAGCCGCAGGAGAGATTTTGAAACTGCCTTTCTCCTCGCTTGCTCGGACCTGAAACCTAACCACCTAAAACCTAACACCGGAGGGAACGCCTCCTCCGACTCTTGCCTCTTCAAACCTCCTCCGCCGCCGCCGCTACCCATTCCTCATGGATTTCGTCGTAGTGGGAATAAAGATCGGAGTAAATGTCCGAGCTCACCGTCGTGAAGTCGCGAAGCTCCTCGGGATCGCACCCGCCCTCCGCGTTGATCAGGTTGAAACAGATGCCCAGCCCGCCTTATGAGCCTTGCTCACTGCCGACGTTGTCGATCAAGCCGATCAGTTCCTCGAGGCTCAGCGGCTGGGTGCTCTCCTCCGGGCGGATGAAGAAATCCGTGTCGTATTCATCGACGATCCGGTAGCCGATCCTCTTGCCGCCATCGATCGGGCGGGCCCGGATGCTGATCACGTCGGCAGTAGTCGATTCCAGCTCGATGCGGGCGATCTCCGTCTCGAACGGCAGGCAATCGGGCAGGTATTCGCCACCCATGAACGACGGGTGAACCAGGCCCAGTATGTGGCGCGTGTCATCACTCAGCTCATCTCCCAGCAGGCCCTCCTCCAGTTCCTCGAACTGTCCGTTCTCCCAGAAATCCCGGATCATCCTGCGACGGTTGGTCCCCTTGACGTTGCGCAGGATGGCAGCCAGCGGGTCGCTGTCGTGATTCCAGTAGGCCGCCGGCCGAAAGCCGTAGTCGATGCCCTCAAAACGTTTCTCCTTGTTCGTGCTCATGGTGCTGGTTGATGGATTGGTTGGTAGGTTGTCGCTTGGTTGTCTTCGCCGTTCCCGGCAAAAACACCCTGCCCCAACGACTCCTGATCCAGCAAACCATGGGCGTGTCATAGGACCCGAGTGTGTGTCATAAAAGCGAGACTAAATTCAAATGCTGGTTTTTGCAGAGAAACGTCTGTGATTATATGTGAAGAAATTCATGGACACCCTCAGCCCAGAGAATCGCTCGTGGAACATGGGGCGGATTCGTGGTAAAGACACGAAACCTGAGCTCGTGGTGCGGTCAGTTCTGCACCGCCTCGGTTACCGCTTTACCGTCAAGGGGCCGAAGAACAGGAGCCTGCCCGGCAGGCCGGACATTGTTCTGCCGAGACTGAAAACCGTAGTATTCGTCCATGGCTGCTACTGGCACCGCCACGAAGGCTGCAGGTATG
>JBDQJG010000186.1:0-4645 GCA_040263955.1 Verrucomicrobiales bacterium | reverse complement strand
GCACTGCCGGCACGGCTTCCGCGCTGGCTTTTCCGAAACTTTACTCGTCTGGGCATCAAGGCCATCGTTCTTGTCCTTTCTTTGTGGGATACAATTGGGCCACCAGCTTTTTCTTGGCCGGCGGGGCGGTTCGTTAATTTACTATGTAGCTATCGAGGCTTGTGCTGCCTGTTTGAATAATTTTCTGATTCCACATGAGACTATTCATCTCAACCGGCAGCGAACTCCTTCGCCTGACGAATCCACTCGTCCCGATCAATGCGCCCCTTGAAGGAGAGCAGGTCATCAAAATTCTCGATCTGCTCGGGTCCCCATTCGGCGATCTGCGTATAGGTGTACACCCCGAGATTATTGAGCTTTTCCTCAAGCTGCGGGCCAATACCGGCAATCTTCTTGAGATCGTTAACCTGATCGGGACGGGATTCAAAGACTCGCCCGAGGTCGCGCTCCTCCTGTCCCTCACCTTCGTCACCGGCGGGGGCGGCAACGCCTGAAACCACCGCCTGGGCACTTGGTGAAGCCGTCGGAGCCTTCTTCGCGCCCGGGTTGCTCGCTCTGCGTCCTGCCGCACCCGTATTGGCCCGAGCCCGGCCGGACTCACTGCTATCGGCGGCCGACTCCTCGACCTCCTTCTTATTGATCCAGCACTTCACACCGATAATTCCATACACGGTGCGCGCCTCACAGAAGCCGTAATCGATCGGCACGCGCAGCGTCTGCAAAGGCACCTTGCCCTTACGATACCACTCCGCCCTGGCGATGTCTGCTCCACCGAGACGGCCGGCACAGCGGATCCGGATTCCCTCGGCCCCGAACTCCATGGTTGTCTGGACAGCCCGCTTCATAGCGCGACGGAAGGAAATCCTGCGCTCGAGCTGGAGCGCGACATTTTCAGCCACAAGCTGGGCATCCAATTCCGGTTGCTTGATTTCAAAAATATCAATCTTGACCGCCTTGCCTCCGCAGATCGCCGAAAGCTCCGTCTGCATGCGCTCGATCTCACTGCCCTTGCGTCCGATCACAAGCCCCGGACGTGCGGTCGACAAGGTAATGCGGACGCTGTTGAAGGCGCGCTCGATGAAAATCTTAGAGAGAGCGGCAAACTGCAAGTTTTTGCGCAAATAATTGCGAACCGCAAGGTCGGTATGCAGGTTGTCACTGTACTCCTTGCCAGTGGCGTACCACTTTGATCGCCAGTCTTTCTGGAGTGCGAGGCGATAACCGATCGGATTAACTTTCTGTCCCATGGAATTGTGTGCGGGTTGAGCGGATAATTACGTGAAAAAATACATCAGGAAACCTGGCAGAGCGCTCAGGCCTCGGTGGCCCCCTTGGCTTCAGGTTCAGCTTTATCGGCACCGCCATCATCGGGTGCCTGCGTGGCTTTGATTTCGTCGGTCGCCTCTGCGGCAACTTTCTTCGTCGCCTTCTTGGCTGCCTTCTTGGTAGTCTTTTTTCCGGATTTCTTCGCGGTTTTCTTTGTCGCCTCGCCAGCCGTTTTCTCGACAGTTTCCTGCGTGCCCTCTTCCGCCGATTCGGCGGCCTTGGGTTGAGATGCAGCGGCTTTCTTTGCAATCGCAGGCTTCTTCTTCGATGACTGACCTTTCTTCGACTCCTTGAGGTCTACCTCATCACTGAGCACTACGCGAATGTGTGAGGTATGGCGCCGAATCGGTGCCGCAGAACCCCGAGCGCGCGCCTTGAATCGCCGGAAACTCGGCCCCTCTCCCACTACGCACTCTTTCACAACCAAACGATCTGCATCAAGGTCATGGTTGTTTTCTGCATTGGCGATGGCTGAACGCAGGGTTTTACCAACCAGCAAAGCAGCTTTCTGCGGAGTAAACGTCACGATATCCAAAGCCTGAGAGACTGGCAAGCCCTGGATCTCACGGGTAACCTTGCGCGCCTTGTACGGCGAGATTCTCGCGTAACGATAGATGGAAATAACGTCCATGATGAATTGATTTGAAATTGGCTGTTTTGTCTTCTGTTCGACCTAGAGGGTTCCTTGACGAGTCGGATCAACACTGGCCGAATCCCCGAGCTGCACCTGATCATTCCCGGCAACGAGTTCCTGCATGACCACTCCACAAATATTGTCACGCACATCGATCACCAAGGCCTTACCAATAGGTCGGTCCTTGCGAGCGATGCGAAACGGCATTCCCACTTGGACGCCTGATTTTCTTCCCACATTGAGCACTGCGAGGTCGTAGTCGGACTTCAACGAAATAACCTTTGCCTGCTGCAGTGGAACCGTGACCGCCTCACCCCGCGGTTGCGCCACTCCTGCTACAAGTCCACTGGCTTCGCGCACCGCTACTTCAACCGCGAAACGCTCATCTTCACCCGCGCTGATCGCAGTTTTCAAATACGCTGTGATAGCGGCTCCCAGTTTGCTGATCGCATCACTCAACCGATCATTCTCCTCCCGCGTGAGGCGATAATCAGAGAGCACCTGAATGTACTGCGTCTGCAGGCTGGCTGGGTCCGGGTCAATGGCCGCCATCCCCAGCGCCTCGACCCGCGAGCGCAACGTCCGATAGGACTCGCGGGAAAGCTCGCCTTCAATGTTGGCGGCAACCAGGGCCTCGCTCAGATTTTTATTCTTCTCTTCCAGTTGAATGACGCGCGCCTCGAGCCTTCCGATCTGCGCCTGTGAAGCTTCCAGGGCAATTTGCAACTCTTCCAGTTCGATGCCAGCCGTCGGAGTCAAACCAGCACCGATCTGCGCCAGTGCCCCACCACAAGGGGCGAGCAGACAAACACACGCAAACGCCGACGCAATCCTGCCGGGAGTGTTGATTATGCTGCGCTGGAGGTTGCTGGTCACTGTGCTGTTTTCTGCGACAGGGTGAAAGAAATCAAAGATAAACTGGCGGAGGGTAGATCTGGACTGAACAGATGCTCGATCTGCGTTATTTCTTACCCAGACCCCCGTGGGATTTGAAAATGGAAGTCGGCGAGAATTCACCAAGCTTGTGCCCGACCATGTTCTCGGAGACATACACCGAGACGTGTTCGCGGCCATTGTGCACAAGAAAGGTATGACCGACGAAGTCCGGCGTGATCATTGATCGGCGCGACCATGTCTTGATAGGCTTTTTCTGCCCGGATTCGGTCATTTTATCGATTTTGTAGAGCAACTTCTGGTCTACAAAAGGTCCTTTTTTCAGCGAACGTCCCATGGTGTGATTGTGGTCGGTTGAATCGACGGTGGACGGGAAACAGAATCCCGGTGTCTACCGCAAAATGTTTACTTGTTCTTTGTCTTCCTGCGCTCGACGATAAGCTTGCTCGAGGCCTTATGTTTCTGTCTTGTTTTCTGGCCTTTGGTGTGTCCCCAAGGCGACTTGAGATGCTGGCGTCCACCCCCGGACTTGGACTTCCCTTCACCACCGCCATTGGGGTGATCAACCGGGTTCATGCACATACCACGCACGGTCGGACGAATGCCCTTCCAACGCGAACGACCAGCCTTACCACTGACCTGGTTGGAATGATCCACATTACCGACCTGGCCAATCGTAGCTACGCAGCGCGCGTGAATCCTGCGAATTTCTCCCGAAGGCATTTTCACCAGGGCATACTCACCCTCCCGGTTGTTTAAGATGGCCTGCTGTCCGGCGGATCGAGCAACCTGCCCACCGCGCCCCGGTTGCAATTCAATATTGTGAATCGCTGTCCCGAGAGGGATCTTCGCAAGTGGCAGCGCATTGCCTACTTTGGGCGGCGCCGACTCTCCGGCCAGCACCGTCGCGCCCTGCTCAAGACCAACCGGAGCGAGAATGTACGAGCGCTGACCATCGCCATACTCGATCAATGCGATCCGGGCGGAACGGTTCGGGTCATACTCGATACCAATCACCTTGGCGGGATCATCCATTCGCTTCCGCTTGAAGTCCACAAGACGGTATTTGCGCTTGTGACCACCGCCGACATGACGGCAGGTAATGCGTCCCTGATTATTGCGACCACCGCTCTTCTTGAGAGGAACGAGGAGCTTTTTCTCAGGGGTGTCCTTGGTGATCTCATCAAACGCCGACCAGACCTTGTATCGGTTGGACGGTGTAACTGGCTTGAATCGCTTGAGGGCCATTGGATCTTTTTTCCTTGCTTGGGTTTGGGGAAAACCTCGCGGAAGTCCCCGTGAAAATGTTTGAAAATGACTCGGATAAAATCGTTTGAAACAAATGAAATTGACTAGACGAGATCGATGGTCTCGCCATCGGCAAGAGTAACGATTGCCTTTTTCCAGTGCGCGGTTCGTCCCGCGTCAGCGCGACGTTGACGCTTGAGCTTCCCCTTGAAATTGGCCGTATTCACCGATGCGACTTTCACATTGAATGCCCGCTCGATGGCGTCCTTGATCTCGAGTTTGTTCGCTTTGCGGTCGACTTTGAAAACGTGCGCGTTGGCCTGCTCTCCGAGCAGCGCCGCCTTCTCCGTGAGGTGAATCGTCTTGATAACTTGATGAATGTCTTTCATGGCGTCTCCGATTTATGCCGCGGTTCTGCGCGCGAGCGTTTCCAATGCTCCCTCGGTAATGATGATTTTGCGGTAGCCGAGGATCTGCTCGACATTGACTTCGTCAGCGGTGATCAGAAGCACCGGCTTGACGTTGCGCGCCGCGCGGTAGGTC
>JBDQJG010000185.1:0-5090 GCA_040263955.1 Verrucomicrobiales bacterium | reverse complement strand
GGCCCGCGCATTCCGTGAGGCGCACGGACTCAAGTTCCGTCTCGAGGTTGATGGCGGAATCGATGCCCGCACTGCGCCCATCGCGGCCCACCATGGCGCCGATGTGCTCGTCGCCGGCACGTCCTGCTTCAAAGCCCCCGACATGAGCCAAGCAATTGGCCAGTTGCGACTTCATAGCAGCCAACCCGCCTGACCTCTCTCCCATCCCATCCCACCCACGACAACCCGCACCCGATCCCATGAAAATTCTGCTACCGCTCCCGTTGATAAAGACACCCACCCTGCTCGCCTTGCCTGTCCTCCTGCTTCTAAATGCATGCACAGTACTGGACCAGATCAATCCCTCCGGGGGGACCACAAGCGGAAGAAAGTATCCGCTTCCACCCAGTGCCGTGCACAGCATCACCTCCCAGGTCGATGCCAGCGGCCAGCCAACCAATCAATCACGATCCATCCTGTTGCCGGGAAAGGTTTACCTGCACTCATCTTGGTTCAATCTGCCTGATCGGGAGCTTCCGGCTACCATCGCGCTTCAGAATTCCGGGGGACAGATCGTCCACAGCGCGCAATCAACTTTTTCGCCGGTCGACGGACGCTGGATCAGCTATGCCTGGTACACGTTCCGCGCACAGGATCTGCCGGGAGTTTGGCGCTTTGAGATCAGCATCGACGGCGAGCCGACAAGCAGTCGAGAATTCCTCGTCAGGAGGAGCCATGGCATCGAGGAACCCATCCCCGGAGATCGTTGAATGGCGCGGGAAGCATCGAGCTAACCAACCGCCAGAAAATAAAACAAATCAGCGAGAATCATTCCGGCCATCACCACGGCGATCACGATCTTAACGGTCAATCCCGCCACCGTGCCCACCACAGCTCCCCAGCTGCTGCGGGTCGCTGCCTGGAGGTTTTTCCGGGCAAACGCGATCTCGAAAGCAAAGCCCCCAATAAAAGGGCCCAGTAAAAGACCGGGCAATCCGAAAAAAATCCCCACAATACCTCCGACAAATACTCCAAGTATGCCCCACCTCGAGGAACCAAACCATCGTGCCCCGGCAGCTGAAGCGAGGAAATCAACAACATACGCAAGCAGCACGAGCACTGCCAATGTGACCATTACCGGCATGCCAAGCTCACTTGTCGGCACCCAGATCCAGTGCGCTGTTGCGCCGAGAAAAATGAGCAATGGTCCCGGAAGGAAAGGCAACAATGTGCCCACCAGTCCGACAGCCAGAAATACCCACATGACGCCCCACGCAACCGTGGACGCATCGATGCTGCGGAAGAACTCAAGCATCGCACACTTTTTCACATCCCACTGGCGGCGCCAGCACAATACAACTACGCGACGGCAATGCGACGACGGCAATGCGACGCGCATCCTGCGCTAATGCATTTGACCCGCTCCCGACTCCCTCTATTCTTACTCCCGAACAGCCGGCAGCATTTCTGTTTCCCCGACCGGCCACAAAACACCCAACCACACCAAACAATGGCACTCCCAGTCGGCTCAGCCGCCCCAGACTTCACCCTGACCACGCTCGGCCCGGACGGGCCCGAACTGCTCACACTCTCCGAACAAATCGGTTCTTCCAATATTCTCCTGCTGTTCGTGCCCATGGCTTTCACGGGTGTCTGCACCGAGGAGCTCTGCTCCGTGACACAGAATCTGGCAGCCTACAAATCGCTCGATGCCACGGTGATCGCGATCAGTGGGGATAACCCGTTCGCCCAACAGGCATGGGCGGAAAAAGAGGGCATTTCGCTCACGCTTGCCAGTGACTATGAACACACGGCAGCCCAAGCCTACGATGTGGCCTACGATTCGTTCCTCCCGGACAAGAATCTCACCATGGGTGGGGTACCGAAGCGCTCGGCATTCATTATCGACAAATCCGGAGCCATTCAATACTCCGAATCCAGCGATAATCCTGGGGAACTACCCGACTTTGACGCCATCCAGGCAAAGCTCAGGGAATTGACCTGAGCACCACGCAGGTCCTTACCACGAGGCATTTCGAGAGAGGCTGCACGCGCACACCGCGTGCAGCCTTTTTTTGGGAACGCCCTCAGATTGCTCAGCCGGGAAAAACCTCCTGCGGGGAGAAGAACCGCTGTATCTCGACCAGCGCGGCTTCAGGCGAATCGGATGCGTGACAGACGTTTACCATCATGTCCTCACCGAAATCTCCCCGAATCGTACCCGGATCGGCTGCCTTGGAATCAGTGGGGCCGAGTAACTCACGCACCCTGGACACCGCGTTTTCACCCTCGAGAACCATCGCAATCACAGGAGATGACTGCATGAAAGCGACGATCTCGGGAAAGAACGGTCGGTCGGCAACGTGCGCATAATGCTCGGCAAGCAGTTCACGCGAAAGCGCAATCATTCGCAGTGCCCGCATCTTGAACCCCTCAGCTTCAAAACGCGCGAGAACTTCGCCACAATGCCCCTTGGTAACACAGTCGGGCTTGAACAGGATCAACGTACTTTCAGTCAACATGCCTTGCCTTTAGCGGCAGAGCTCGCGGCGGTCAAGCGGGCATCTCCTCGCGTAACAAAAGACGCTCGGGATCCTGATTCGCCCGCACATTACAACGACTTACCATACGTGGCGCACCGATTCTTCCAACCGGCCAACCAACGACTCTCATCTCTCGGCGCATTGGCCACCCTGCGGGCCAGAACTCGAGTGGCTGAATCGCCAAATTCGACCGCTGAAGCGATCCCCCGTGAAGATGAACGCATGCCCTGTAGAACCTGCAGGAGCCCCCAACCCTCGCCCCGATAGCGCTCAGAAAGACGAATTCCTTCGCCCTTGAAATTCACGTAATCAACCAGGGCGTAGATACCCTCCGGACTCGACCCCACTGCATAAAATTTCTGCCGTATCGAGGACCGCTCTGCGGGAGAGACCGCGGCGATCAACTTCGGTAACGCAGCCTCCATCCGCGCCACGACATAGGCGGTCTGCCCCTCAATGGTAGCTGCAAGGAAACTTCGCAATGCCACCATGCGCGCGCTGGAAAATGCGTGCTCGAATTCACCTTTGCTCCGCCAGGGACAATCGGAACTGGCCTGCAGCCACGCAGGGGGCCGCATGCCACGTGCCGCCAGGAACTGCACCAGACCTGGAAAACTCTCCTCGAAAGGCCCCTCCATTCCCACCGGGTACCAGATAAAATGTCCGATACCCAGCGAGGCAAATCCCTCCCCTGCATTCCAGCTGGTCAACCCCTGCACGGTGCCTCCGCACTCATTACGCCAAATCCGCTCCCCGATCCGACGACGCTCATCAGGATGCAATGAGTCTGCCAGCGACAGGGTGACTGCTTCACCTTCCACGGAGGAACAGCCTCCCACCATGCCTATCATCAACAGGCAAAAACAGCCGAACCAGGCGTGAAAAATTACAGGTATCATTTGAATTCGTGCCCCCTGGTTCTTATCTTTCAGTGCTGATTTTTGCGGTACTTCCCCCCGACGCGCGATCATCTTCGCAAAACCCCTTTCAACCCCATAGGAATCGATGGCACAATTGGCCTTCAACCTCAACGATGGAAACGAGTTCGTTTTCGATATCGAGGAGGAGATCATGACGCTCGGGCGCTCCGACGATAACGCGATCGTCATCGACAACACGTGTATTTCCGCTCATCACGCCGAATTCAGAAGCCTGCCCGATTCCGGCGATTACGAAATCATTGACCTCGGCTCCTCGAACGGAATCAGCATCAACGGCGAGAGAATCAACCGTTCACGCCTGAACAATGGTGACAGGATCTCGTTTGGTCAGATCAGTTGCCGCTACTACCGGGAAACTGCACCGCGCGCCGAATCTCCGCAGCAACAGGCAACCACTGTTGCGCCTGATGGCCCCGCGATTCCCACCATCAGGAGGCTGGTTGCACCCCGCAACAGCCTGCGTCCTGGGCCCGCAAAAAGCGACAACGCGACAGATTAGAGGTCGCTTAACGGCCCGATACAACTCAGCCCGGAGACTCCAAGCAGGAACCCACTGGTTGCCGATAGTCGATGGCCCGTGGCGGGATCAACCCATTCCCTTGTGACGGCCCAATCGATCCACGATGAGAAGCAGTACAGCACCCGCCACCATGAAAGCGATGGCCACCCACGTGTCGGCAACCGCGAAATCAGGCATCTGATACAAATATCCCATAACCTTTTCCTCTATCTCGCCATCCGAATTGATCCGCTCCACGGTCCGATCAGGATTGGGAAACTTCCATGGCCAGATAATCAGGAGAGACCCGAACACAAATCCGGTGATCAGGGAAACGGCGATGTCATGAAAGCGGTGAAATAACCAGCTGAGCAGATGGGAGAGCGCCAACAGGCCTGAAATGGCGCCGATTCCGAGAAACGCGATGATGCCAAGGTCAAACTCCTTGACCGCCCGCAGCACCAGCAGGTAATTGCCCATGAGGAGCAGGACAAAGGAACCCGAGATACCGGGAATGATCATGCTGCACATCGCAGCAACACCGCACAGCACGAGATACAGGGGATTCGAACTCTCCTGCGCCGCTGGCAAGAACGCGAGCGCCATGGCAAGCCCCGCCCCGATCAACAGGGTGAAAGCGCAGCCGATTGTCCACTTGCCTACCATCTTGCCTACCGTCAGCACGGAGGTCAGGATCAAACCGAAAAAGAAGGACCATACAAGCGTCGGATGACTCTCGAACCACCCCTCGAGGAGGCCCGCAAGACCGAGGATGGCACCCAGAACCCCGACACCGAGGGCGACGAGGAACGGCAGGTCGATGTGGCGCGACAGGCCTTTGAAGTCCAGTCGCAGCAGCAGCCGCAGGGCGGTAAGATCGAATGCCTTCAAGGCGCTCAGCAGGCGCTCGTAAATGCCCGTTATGAAAGCAATAGTGCCCCCGGAGACACCGGGAATGACATTGGCGGCGCACATGGAGACACCCTTGAGGACAAGAAACAAGTAATTCATTGCGGAGCTGCGTGCGGACTTTTCGCCGGGATCAGGGACTTTGTAAAGCAGATGGTCGCGGCGATCGAGCCCCGCCGCGCGCGCGAGGCGAGAGGTCCAGAATAACAAATGGCGGAT
>JBDQJG010000184.1:0-5092 GCA_040263955.1 Verrucomicrobiales bacterium | reverse complement strand
CCTCTCTCCCGCGAGACCGCTGGCTATACCCGCGATACCGTTAAACGGAACAGCCGTGATGTGGTCGGCAAGGGCGCCGCGCAGAACTACAGGGTCAAGAAGTGCCTGGTATGGCAACTCCAGGATGGCACCCTGCCCCAACCCGGTCAGACCATCCGTATTGGACTCGCACCCAGGCTTCCCGGCCTGCCCTTCGAGTTCGTCCTCCCCATCGACTGCTTCAAGACCGACAAAACGGACTGAAGAGCCGGATTGCCCCCTCCATTCCGGGCCGATGCGCAGCGCCGGATCCAAGGGGTTCAAGAAAGCAATTCTCTTAACAGTAAGGCAGCCACTCGGATGAACGTGATCAGGGATCGCCCCGACAAGACGCTTTAGAAATCGCTGCCGGCCAGGTCGACCGACTGTCCCGGCTGCAGTTCCAACGCCACCAGCTTGTCCCCGTAACGCACCGCGCCACCCTTGCCGGTGTGGCTGCGCACAGCGACCGAGACCAGCTTTCCATCCGCCCACGCGATATCGACCTCGAAGCCGCCGCGGGCACGCAAGCCGGTAACCTCGCCATCCGGCCACGCCTCGGGCAGCGCCGGCAGCAGGTGAATCTCGCCGTTGTGACTTTGCAGCAGCATCTCGCAGACACCGGCGGCGTAGCCGAAGTTGGCATCGATCTGGAAGGGTGGATGGAAGCTGAGCAGGTTCTGGTAGAAGTTGCCGTGGATCTGCTCCTGCAGCAGCTTGTAGGCGCGATTGCCGTCCTGCAGGCGCGCCCACATGCTGATTTTCCATGCTTTGCTCCAGCCGGTGCCACCGTCGCCGCGGGCATTGAGCGAGACCCGGGCGGCCTCGGCGAGCTCAGGCGTCGTGACCGGTGAGATCTGTCGGCAGGGCTGCACGGCAAGCAGGTGGGAGAGGTGGCGGTGCGTGTTGTTGGGATCATCGCGATCGACCGCCCATTCCTGCAACTGCCCCCATTTACCGATCTGCGGACCGAGCAGGCGCGCGCGCATCGACTCGACCTTAGCGCGGAAGTCCTCGTCCTCACCAAGCACTTCAGAAGCCTCGATGTAATTGGTGAACAGGTCGTAGACCAGCTGCTGCTCGTAGCTGTTGCCCTCGGCCTTCGGGCCGTGCTCGGGCGAAATGCTTTCCGGGCTGACCAGCTTGCCGTCCGGCCACTCGACAAGTGAATCCTCCCAGAACTCGCACAACTCCTTGAGCAACGGGTAGGCGCGGGTCTCGAGATATTGCCGGTCCCGGGTGAAGGCATAGTGATCCCAGATGTTCTGCATGATCCAGGCAGCATCACCCGGCACCCAGTGGTAGGAGGCACCACCGAAAATGCCGTTTTCTGAGCGATGCGCCCAGCCACGCACTCCGAAGGTCTCTCTCGTGGCCTCGCGCTTCACCGGCACCACCGACCAGAGCCATTCGGAGAGCGGGGTGAAGCATTCCGAGAGGTTGGCGGCGTCGACAAACCAGTAGTTCATCTGGATATTGACGTCCGAGTGGTAGTCACTGCGCCACGGAGGGTTGTTGCTCTCGTTCCACAGCCCCTGCAGGTTGGCGGGCAGGCAGCCGGGGCGCGAGCTGGAGATCATCAGGTAGCGGGCAACCTGGAAAATGAGTTCCTCGAGATCCGGGTCCGGCTTGCCGCCCTCGAGGTTGAGGGGCCCCTTGCCGTAATTCTTGCCCTTTCCCAGGTCCATTTTCGCCCCCCGATACGCGGTCAGTCTTTCCAGGGTGTTCCGGGCATGCACCGCGTCCGCACTGTCGCCAAGATCCAACGACACCCTGTCGAACAGGGCTTGGTAATCCGCGATGTGTTCACGGAGCAGCTCGTCGTAGCTCCTGGACGAAGCCTTGGCGAGGCGCTCAGCAACCTCCCGGTGTGGATGCTCCCGCTTCCAGCCCTTGTCACGCCGGTTGAGGTAATCGGTGTCCGCGCTGAGCATCAGCGTCAGGGAGTCACAGCCCTCGAAGCGGATCTTGCCATCGGCCGCCTGCACCGTGCCACCCTCGTTGAGCACCAGCACCTGGGCCTCGTAATTGAGCCGGATGGGGTAATTCGGCACCGGTCGGTTGTTCTTGTCCTTGAGCTTGATGGTTCCGGAAGGAGATCCGGCACAGGAAAGCGTGTTGCCCTTGGCCACGATCCTGCCCTTGTGGGCATCGGTGAGGGTGATCGTTCCGCTGTAGGCGCCTTTCCGATCGGCAGTCAGTCGAAAGACCAACACATCCGCCGGATTGCTGGCGAAATATTCACGCCGATACCGGATGCCATCCTTCTGGTAGCTGATCGTGTGCAGCGCCCTGTTGATATCCAGCTCGCGCCGATACGGGATCTTCTCCGGCACACCGACCGGCAAGGAATCGTCAAGATCACCGAGCGCGATCTCCGCCACCTGGAAATGGGATGGGTGCAGCGGCTCGAAGGTGAAGCGATAGGCTGTGAATGACGTGTCGTTCTCGAAGGAGAACGTCTTCTTCATGTGCCTTTGAGCAAACGGCTCCACGATGTCCTGTTCGTCGAGAAGCGTCCAGTTCCGGCCGTCATTGGAACCTTCCAGCTGCCACTTCCGCGGGTCCCTGCCCGGCACGTCGTCCGCCGAGGTGAACGAGTAGCTCTGCAGGGGTTGCTCGGGCGGTTCAGGGAAGGTCGCCTGCCAGCTGACGGCCCTGCCTCCGTGCTCCATACACCATTTCGTTCCGACCTCGCCGTCAGCCGATTTCTCAACCGGTTGCGAAGCGGATGTGGCATGTCCGCTCGGGTTGCTGATGCCGGGTCGTGGCAGCCCTTCCGTATCGTTCAGCTCGATGAACAAATCACCGAAGGCCTGGTAGGCACCTGTATCCACCTCGTCGCCGATCCACAGTGAGTCCTCATTGAACTGGATGTGCTCCTTTGCCACCCCGCCGTAGATCATGCAGCCCAGGTGACCATTGCCGATCGGCAGGCACTCCTGCTGCCAAACCTTGGCCGGAGAGTCGTAAAGCAGCAGCAACCGATCCGCTGACGAAGCGTTCTCGGCTCTGACCGGGCCGACCAGTAACAGGGACGGAACATACAGAAAACGAGGCAACAGATCAAGCATTCGGGCAGGCATGGCACAAGGGAATCAGAAACCTAGGTTACGCGGAGTGCGGAGCCCGAACTTTCAACAAAGCGTACCCGCAGGCTGCGACGTTCCCGAGCCCGTCACATTCCCAGCACTTCCCGGACACGATCCCGCATCACCGCCGGTTCCACCTCGACGCCCGTCCAGTAACGGATGCTGATGACCCCCTGGTTGACCAGCATGCCGAGGCCATCGATCACCTTGCAGCCCCGTGCTTCGGCGTCACTGATGAAGTGCGTGCGCAACGGGTTGGGTATGACGTCAGCGACGACCTGGTGGGCCTGCAGTGAATGGACATTCAAGTCGAGGCGTGCATCCACATCCGGAAACAGGCCGACCGAGGTGGCATTGACGATCACGTCCGCATCGGCCGGAACGTCGATCGTCGCCTGCCAGGGGAGGTACTCGGCAGCCGCCGGAGTTTTCTCGTTGAGCAGCGCGACAAGCTCGCCACCCCGGTCGACGTCGCGATTGGCGATGACAATCCGCGACGCGCCAGCCAATGCAGTTTCCACGGCGATGGCACGCGCCGCGCCGCCGGCACCAAGAATCACGATCCGCTTTCCCGCCGGATCAATGACCTCCTCGAGCGACTTGAGAAAGCCCTTGCCGTCGGTATTCTCGCCGATCAGGTGCTTGTCGCGGCGGACCACGCAATTCACCGCTCCCATGATGCGAGCGGACTCGCCAAGGCCATCGAGGTGTTCGATAACCGCCACTTTATGCGGCAGGGAACAATTGAACCCCGCAAATCCCATGGCACGCGCACCGCGGACCGCGTCAGCGAGTCCCTCCGGGGCGACTTCGAAGTTGATGTAACGCCAATCCAGCTCGTGGTGCCGGTAGGCGGCTTCGATCATTTCAACCGTTGGGTTTTCCGCGGCCGGCTGCGCGAACGAGCCGGTCACCTGCTTGAGAAAGTTCATTTGGAATCTGGTTACTGGGAAGAGGAGGCTTAAGGGCTCTGCCACGAGTCACGCCGCAGCGCAACACCCGGTCAATTTTTTCGGGACGTCACCCGACTCATGGCCGGGAGGGCGCATGGTTGCGTCATTTTTTCTAAATATAGAAAGAATTCTATATCTGGAGCGTTCTTTGTAAAGTGTCACGCTGACCGGACGGCAGTCGCGGTCCATTCCGATAGAAGCATTATGATTGAAGCTGCAGTTGATCTGAAAAAGAGTTCCTCACCGAGCACGGACCGGGCGCTTGACCTGCTCGAAGCCCTGTCCTCGGCAGGGGACGGCTTGTCTTTAAGTGAGCTTGTGCGGGAAACCGGCCTGCCTCAGAACTCGGTCTACCGTATCGTCGGCGCCCTGCATGAACGTGGCTACGTCCATCGTCGCGAGTCCGATCGGAAGTACAGCCTGAGCAACCGCTTCTTCGATCTCGGCCGTCCGCAGGTCGAGGGCAAGAGCCTAGCTGTCTGCAGTCTCGAGGCCCTGCGAGAACTCTGCGAAGAAACCGGGGAGACCACCCAGATCCTGGTCCGTTCGGGCAACAAAGGAGTGGTGCTCGAGCAGATCACCGGAAGGCATGCGGTGAAGGTGACCGGTCGCGTGGGCATGACCGTGCCGCTGTATTCCTGCGCGCCGGGTAAGGCCATCCTGGCCTGCCTCCCGGAAGAAGATTTCGACCGCTGGCTCGGTGGCGTGGAGTTGAAGCAGTTCACCGCGACCACCCGCGCGACCAGCACCGCGCTGCGTGCCGACCTCGCCGCGACCCATGCGCGAGGCTATGCGGTGGACTTGGCCGAGGGGCTCGAAGGCATCCACTGCGTCGCCGCGGCTGTGCTCGACCGTACTGCCTACCCGATTGCGGCCGTGACCGTAATGGCCCCGGCCTTTCGCCTTCCCGAGCACGAGTTCTCCGGGATGGGAGAGCGTTGCATCGCCGCAGCGCAACGGATCCGCACGCGCTTGCTCAGCTAGCCCTTTTCGAAAGCATGCACATGAAGGCCTTCCGAAGCACCCGAT
>JBDQJG010000183.1:0-5141 GCA_040263955.1 Verrucomicrobiales bacterium | reverse complement strand
AATATGCTTTCACTGAAAGTCGTACTTTCAGCGGTGTCAGGCGGTGACTTGCAGCGGAGGAAAATCAGATAGAAACCGCAAGAATGTGGTCTAACCCCGCTACGGGACCGGGCAAGGAGCGAACCGCCGCCGGTTATGACTACATGGCCCTGGATCCCGAGGCGCAAGCCACTCAGGAGCTGTTGCTATGATGTCCGGCAAACTACTAAGACAGACCGCTTTCGATTCTGGCAACAACGAGAGCGAGTCAACTTGATGCGTCCCGCGTCCTGACGTGTTGTAGTGGCTACTTGCGCAGCTTCAGAGCCGCGAGGATCTGCTTATAGCGGGATTGATCCTTCTGCTCAAGGTAACTGAGGAATTTTCTGCGTTGGGCAACGAGCGTGATGAGTCCCCGCCTCGATGAATGGTCTTTGCCATGCCTGGATAGATGCTCCGTCAGGTGGTTGATGCGCGCGGTGAGGCGCGCTATCTGCACGTCGGCACTGCCGGTGTCGCTCTCATGGAGCTTGATCTTGGAGAGATCGATGTCTGTTGCTGTCATGGTAGTGGTGCGATGAACCTTTCATCGCGGTATGGATGTTGCTTTTTTTGTTCTCTTTTTAATTAGGAGCCATGATACAAGCACAGTTGGGCCACGATTCAACAGGAATTGCGTGTTGCGGGTGGGATGAATGGTTGGATGAATTTCACGGGAGTCCCCCGCAGAGTGAGTTATTCGAGTGGTCTTACAGAGTGGCGATCGAACGATGAATGGGTCATGCTTTTTTGAGTAGTCTTGGGATGGCAGGCGGACGTAATTATGTCTGTCGGCTGGAACGGTCTGTCCGCAACATACTGCCCGTGAAAATTCCGGAAATTCAGCTTCCCGAAAAACTTCCCGGCATGATTCTCGGTGGATGCAATTTGATCCCGCACAATGGTCTGCCGGTTTATATCTTCGAGCAGCGCTATCGGAAGATGCTCAATAAAGTGCTCGACACGCATCGTCTCTTCTTTGTCGCGGAGGCTGTTGGCGAGTCGGATGATGGGATTGCCTTGGAAAGCAGCGGTGAGTATGCGTCGCCTATTGCGAGTGTAGGGGTGGTTCGTGCGTGCTTGCGCAATGATGACGGTTCCTCTCACTTGTTTCTTCAAGGGCTGCGTCGTGTCAGGATCCTCGAGTTCGATCGGAGGGCCGGCTATCCGCTTGCGCGGATCACCTCGATGCGCACGCAACCGGGTAACGGGCAGGATAACAGAGCAGCACGCCGCGAGATCGAGGCACAAGTAGAAAACGCGGATGGCTTGCCCGGGCAGGTGCTTAAGAAACTTTTTGAAGGGCTGCAGGCAACCGACGATGTCGAGGTCTGGGCTGACATGGCTGGCGCCAGATTGTTGAGCGCCGGATCAGAACAGCGCACCTTCCTGGAAATGGAGAGCCTCACCGATCGAATTCGTTTTCTGGGACGATCGGTAGATCGCCTTCGGAACTCCTTGTGAGCTTGATTGACGTGTTCGGCAGGCTGAGAAAAGCCTTGCCCATTGCACTGCATGGTAAGACCATGCGCTCGCGCCGCGGTCAGTTATCGGCGCTCGATCAATGTGAGTAGTGTGCAACAGTTGACCGATTCATTGTCTGTTTCAGATAAGAAGAGGGATAAAGTTCTGAGCTGTTATCAGTTCATGCTCATGGCGCGGATGATGGAGGAGAAGCTCACCAGCCTGTATCGGGCCGGAGGGCGGATTGTGGGTGGCGTATACTGTGGGAAAGGTCAGGAGGCTTTCAGTGCTGCAATGGGCCTGCATTTGATGCGCGGCACAGATGTGTTCGGGCCCCTGATTCGAGATCAGGCGGGGCGCCTTGCTTTCGGGGAACCGGTTTTGCAGGCTTTCCAGACCTATTTTGGAACAGTCCGCGGACCGATGAGGGGGCGGGATGGCAATGTGCATAGAGGCGAACCACGTGAGGGTATTCCCGCAATGATCAGTCACTTGGGCGCGATGATTTCCGTTGTTTGCGGGATGTTGCTGGCGCGCCGCATGCAGGGAAAGACGGGTTTTGTGGGTGCGACAAGCATTGGTGATGGCGGCACCTCCACCGGGTCTTTCCACGAAGCTGTGAATATGGCTGCCGTCGAAAAGCTGCCCCTTGTGCTTGCGGTGGCAAACAACCAGTTTGCCTACTCGACACCGAACACGAGTCAATTCGCCTGTGACAGCCTGGTGGATCGCGCCATCGGTTATGGTGTGGCCGGATTCGAGGTGGATGCTACTGACCTGGTGTCGTGCATCGAGGGTTTCGAGAAGGCTATCGCCAATGCCAGAGCGGGTGAGGGACCGCAGATGGTGGTTGGCAGCTTGCTTCGTTTATCGGGGCATGGCGAGCATGATGATGCAGCGTATGTTCCTGACTCGTTGAAGCAGTCGGCAGTGGGACGGGATTGTATTCAGGTGGCGCAGGATCGAATTCAGAACTTGGGTTGGATGGACGGTGCAGCTCTTGCGAAGATGGAGGAAGCGTGCCGCAAGGAAATAGAGCTCTGTGTCGAACAGGCTTGCAGCGAGGCGCTTCCCGATCCCTATGCCACTGACTGGAGCGCTATCTCAAATGCGCACCTGACCGATACGTATTCTCTGGAGTCGTGACCTATCTCGAAGCCATAAGAGATGCGCATGCGACGGCGCTGAGAACCGATCCGCGGGTTTTTATCTACGGGCAGGATGTCGCTGGATTCGGGGGCCCTTTCAAGGCGACCAAGGGGTTGCTCGACGAGTTTCCAGGCAGGGTCAAGGATGCACCCATCAGTGAGGATGCCATGGTTGGTCTGGCAGTTGGTGCCGCAATCGAGGGGATGCGTCCTATTGTGGAAATGCAGTTCGCTGATTTTTCTTCCGTGGGATTCAATCAGATCGTCAATCAGGCGGCGACCCTGTATTGGCGCACGTCAACCCCGTGCCCGATTACCATCAGACTACCTTCGGGCGGAACTCCCGGAAGTGGTCCGTTTCACAGTCAATCACTGGAGGGACTGTATTCTCAGTTTCCCGGGGTTCTCGTGGTAACACCGGCCACTGTGGCAGATGCGTATCATATGCTGCTGGAAGCCGTTTCGTTGGATGATCCGGTGATTTTTTGTGAGCACAAGTATCTCTACTATCATCTCAAGGCAGACGAGTTGGACCCTGAGGTTCTGCCTATCGGCAAGGCGCGAATCGTGCGCTCGGGAACCTCGGCCAGTGTCGTCACATACAGTGCCATGCTGCACGAGTGCCTGGCTGCGGCGCGTCAGCTTGAATCCGACGGTTACGGCATCGAGGTGGTTGACCTCCGCTCAGTCAAACCGATCGATACCGATACCGTATTGGCCTCGGTGGCGAGAACGGGTCGACTGCTGGCGGTGGGAGAGTCTTTTCCGTGGGGTGGAGTGTGCGCGGAGATACTGGCAAGAGTTAGTAGTGAGGGGTTTCACCTGCTCGACGCTCCTCCGAGCAGATTAAGCTCCAAAGATACCCCGATTCCCTACCATCCAAATCTCTGGACCAGTCATCGCCCCACCGCCGACGCCATCGCGATGGCGCTGAGGCGGCTGTTGGCTGAGTGATTTCCTGCCATACTCATCACTGCTTTTTTGTTGGTGATTGCAAGTACCATGGAAGCAGCGGGTCAAGGGATCGCCCGAGGGCGGATGTCACGGAAAGGCGGGGAGGGGTGTTGTCGGTTCCCGCGTGCAGACAGGCAATGGGATTTTTATGCTCGATGGAAAGGAATCGTCCTTCATCGTGTTATTGGCTTGCCATTCGCCTATCCCGATTGACCTTATCGATGTGGTGCGTGCCCGTTATGAATTCTGATCCGTTGTTGCTTTTCAATGCTATGAGACACCAGACTTTGCTTATTCGCCTGATTTTGGTGTGCGGTGTAGTCGTCTTTTGTTTTAAGGGATACCTGATGGGACAAGAGGCATCGACTGCCCGCTCGGTGCATCCATCGATCGCTCACCTTGATGAAGCCCAGCTCACGATCCTCGAGGGCCATCTCAAGGAGATTCGTGTGCTGGCCAATGCGCGCCGTGCTCAGGGGATGTTGGCGCAGCTGGACGATGCAATGAAAATCGCTCCCAAGTATCACCTTCTCTACAATCTCAGAGGTGCCGCCTACAGTATCTTGCGTGACTTCGAGAGCGCCAAGCGGGAGTTTGAGGTGGCACAAAGCCTGGAGCCGAAGGCGCTCGATGTTCGTTTCAACCTAGCCGAGATGGACTATGTGACGGGCAATTATGCTGAAGCCCTTGTGCAGTTAACGTCCATGATTACTGAAAACCCAAAAATGCCGACCGAGACATATCATCTCCTGCGGATCAAAGAAATTATCTGCCTGCTGAAACTTGAGCGTGGGGATGAGGCGGCCAAACTTGGTGATGAGTTTACTCCTTATGAGGATACGCCGGTGTATCATATTGCGAGGGCTGCGCAGGAATTCGCTGCCGGCGATGAGGTGGAAGCACGTGGCTGGATCAGATCTGCACAGGGGATTTTCAACACCAATCAAATGACGAATTACCTGGATGCCTTAATCGAGGTGGGCTGGATTGACCCGTTTATCGAGGCGAATCAGCAGTAAGCGCCTCTTCTTGCAAATACGGGGCGAGAACAACGAAGCGCGGTTGCGTGTATGCGGATTATCATCCTCGGAACTACGGGATATCATCCCAATGAGCGGCGGCATACCTCGTGTGTGATGCTACCAGAGTTCGGCATCGTTCTGGACGCCGGAACTGCCCTGTTTCGGATTACGGAGTATCTGCAGACGAGCGAACTGAATATTTTTTTGAGTCATGCTCACCTCGATCACGTGGTTGGATTGACTTACCTCATGAGTGTCAAGCGGCGCAGTGCACTTGAACGCATTGTGGTATGGGGAGAAGAGGAAAAGTTGCAGGCTGTCGAGGATCATCTCTTTGCTGAAATGATCTTTCCGGTTCTCCCACCGGCCGAACTGGTTCCTCTGCGAGATGAGCCGCTGAATTTGCGAGGTGGAGGCAGCCTGACATATTTTCAACTCGATGGCCATCCAGGCGGCACAATCGGTTATCGAATTGACCATCAGGGGGTTTCTGTCGCCTATGTTCCAGACACCAGGGTGCTGGAACGACCAAGTT
>JBDQJG010000182.1:0-5141 GCA_040263955.1 Verrucomicrobiales bacterium | reverse complement strand
TTCGGATCCAGGCGATTGATGATCATGGTCGAATTCACCATAAAGAAGATCAGCAGGAGGAACACCATGTCGATCATCGGCGACATGTCCATTTCCAGATCCTCGAGTTCGGGAGCGGAAGCCTCACTGAGCTTTGATGCCATGAGCGGAAGAGAAAACGATCACTGTTGTCGCAACGGGGACTACTCGTGTAACCCCTCCGGAACTCTGGCCAGCTGTTGGTCGGCGTTCACTGTATTGATACTCGCATCCAGCATGCCGACCTCAGCGATATGGCAGTCAGCCACCAGCTTATTAAGACGGTTCTTGAAGAAGAAATACCCGAACAGCGAGGGCAACGCGATCACCAGGCCCCCGGCCGTTGTTAACAGTGCGGTCGAGATATCACCGGCCAGAGCGGAGGGATCCGCTCCACCGGTCTGACGCAGGGTGGCAAACGCACCGATCATACCAGCCACCGTGCCAAGCAGTCCAATCATCGGCGCGGACTGGGCAATCAGCGAAAAGTACCCGATCAGGGTCATGTAGCCACGGTTCTCCCTGACCGAGAACTCTGCCATGGCGTCTTCCACCTTCTCCTTACCCAGTGTCTCGGGATCGGTCGCATCCACGTGGGGCAGTGAATGAGCCGCCATCCTGCCCAGGTAGGTCGGGCTCTGTGCAGCCACCTCGATCGCGCTACGGGCACGGCACGCCTGCATGTGTTCGAGCAGCGCGGCTTCCAGTATCGGCGGACAGAACTTGGCCCGGGTAAGTTGCATACTGTTGAACACGTAGAGCGCCACCATGATGATCGAACAGAGATACAACGGATACATCCAGACTCCGGACTCTACGATCTGGTCGAAAAGCGTTACCCGTTCGGCCTCTTCCCCATCCTGGGCGAAAACGGCAGTAGCCGTCAGGAGAAACACGCCGCTGACAGCCAGAAGGCTGACCCATCGATTTGTCGGGTTCTGTTTTATATGCATGGTGAAAAACGATTGCGATTGAATGAAAACAAGCGGCCCGCTTTCTTTGATTACAGGACCACGGTTCTGTTACATAAAACGTTTTGTGCACTTTGACCAGTGCCGGAAAGAAAAAATTCCGTACCTTTCTGCATCTCGCAACTTGAATAGAGCAACTGACGTGCACAGAATCGCCCATCGCGGACACATTGCCAGCACGGCGATCCGCACGTATACAAAGATCATAAAAGCATGGAGCAGAAGCACAGTCTACGCATTGTCGTCAAGGTCGGCACAGGTGTGCTCACCAGAAAGGACGATGCCTGCCTCGACGAAGGCCAGCTCCAACGGCTCGCCGAGGCCATCGCGCGAATCATCAGCGAAGGTCACGAGGTGTTGCTCGTCTCCAGCGGGGCCGTAGGTGCAGGACTGCGTGTCTTCGGCCTCAGCCAATATCCTGAAGCCACCGACATCCGCCAGGCCTGCGCGGCGGTCGGTCAGGTCCGACTGCTCAATTGCTACGGGCGGCTGTTCCAAGATCACAACATCGAAATTGCCCAGGTGCTGCTCACCCACCACGATTTTGAGACCGAGCACCGCCGCGAGCGAGTCCTCTCAACGGTCTCCCGACTTCTCCGGACCGATCGGCTGCTGCCGATCATCAACGAAAATGACACGGTCGCCGTGGAAGAACTGAAATTCGGAGACAATGACCGGCTCGCCTCCCAGGTCGCCATCCTGATTCGAGCCGAACTGCTGATTCTCCTCACCTGTGTTGACGGGCTGCTCGCCTGCGTGACGCCGGAAGATCAACAGGAAGGCACCGTCCCACAGCTGATCGCCGAGGTCACCGACATTGATGCCGCGCTCGACATGGTCGAGCCGACCAAGGGGCGCTTCGCCATGGGCGGCATGGCGTCGAAGCTGGAAGCCATTCGCGCAGCCAACACTGCCGGCATCCCCGCCATCATCGCCAACGGCCGGCGACCCGAACAACTCGCCGACCTCGTCCGCGGCGGAGGCGTCTGCACCCGTTTCCCGATCTAATCCACTGCGGCTCCTGCACTCCGATCGACTCGGCTTGCAACCCGCGCACCTCTTACCAATGCCCGAAGACAACGACATCAAGCAGCACATTCACACCATGGGAGCGCAAGCTGTCGAGGCAGCCCGGCACCTCGCCAGGCTGGATACCGATACCAAGAACCGGATCCTGCTCGCCATGGCCGACGGCATCGTCGCTGCCAGCGACGCCATCGTAACCGCGAATCAACTCGACCTCGAGCACGGACGGGCAAAGGGGCTCAGCGATGCGCTCCTCGACCGCCTCGCCCTGGATACCGGACGCATCCAATCCATTGCCAACGCCATCCGCAAGGTCGCTACCCTCCCCGACCCGGTCGGAGAGTGCCTCGCCCAATGGTCTCGCCCCAATGGCATCCAGATCACCAAGCAGCGCGTGCCCATCGGGGTGATCGGCATCATTTACGAATCCCGCCCCAACGTCACCAGCGACGCCGCCGTGCTTTGTTTCAAATCCGGCAATGCCACGATCCTGCGCGGCGGCTCCGAGGCGATCCACTCCAATCGGGCGATAGCCGCGGCCCTGCAGGAATCCGGTGCCACAGCCGGACTTCCGGAAAATGCCATCCAGCTCATTCCGTTCACCGACCGGGAGTCCGTGCGTCACATGGCGGAGATGGACACTTGCCTCGACCTCATCATACCGCGGGGCGGACACAGCCTGATCGAGACCGTCGTTTCGCTCGCCCGTATGCCGGTCATCAAACACTACGACGGCATCTGCCACACCTACGTCCACCGGGCTGCCGATCTCGAGATGGCCACCCGCATCACCGTCGATGCCAAGACCCAGAAACCCTCGGTCTGCAATGCCCTCGAAACACTGCTGGTTGATCGGGAGATCGCTCCGACGTTTCTTCCGAAAGTCGCGGAGGCTCTGCAGGAAAAGGGTGTCGAGATGCGCGGCGATGACGCGACCCGGAAAATCCTCGGAACCGGCATCACGTCAGCCGAGGCCACCGACTGGGACACCGAATACCTCGATCTCATCCTCGCCATCCGCGTGGTCGAAAACCTTGATGGCGCCCTCGAGCACATTCACGTGCACAGCTCACAACACAGCGACTGTATCGTCACCTCCGACGCCCAAGCCGCGCAGTCTTTCATGGCCGGAGTGGATTCCGCAGCCGTCTTCTGGAATGTTTCCACCCGCTTCAGCGACGGCGAAGAATTCGGCTTCGGCGCCGAAATCGGAATCAGCACCGACAAGCTGCACGCCCGCGGCCCGATGGCGCTGCCCGAGCTCACCAGTTACAAATACCTGGTGGAAGGTGCAGGGCAGACCAAGGGCTGAGGACACCTGCAAGCTACCCTGAGCGTGCCTCGAGTTGCCCGATACCATCCTGCTCATTGACACACACACCACGCCGGGCTCCCGGTCCGTGTTATTTGATTAGACAGCAAAACCATCAAATCCCATACTGGAAGCTTCCCGCAGCCGGCTTTTACCTCCCACAGCCAACTGCCAGCTCCTGACCTGGAAAGCAAAGCGCCATGTCCGACGTCGCGGTTTTTCGACACTACCGATTCTGCCAGGAAGCCAGCGGCGAGGCATTCGAGTTGAGCCGCTCTCCCTCCGAAGTGGAATGCCTGGCGTTTGATACCCTGCGCCAGCGCTTCGTGAGTTTCCACGTGCTCCTCGAGGAGAATCCGGACATCGAGACATTCCATCGCAACCTTGGTGCACTCTCGAAACTCTCCGCCACCAACCTCGTGGAGATAATCGATGGCGGCAATGACGAGGGCACACTGTTCTACATCACCCGCCTGATCGATGGCCCGACCCTCGACGGCTACCTCGGCACCGTCGAGTCCGTCGACAACGATCTGGCGGCGATACTCGTCCACCAGATCAGCTCTCTTCTCAT
Organism: Verrucomicrobiales bacterium; assembly: GCA_040263955.1. Lineage (GTDB taxonomy): Bacteria > Verrucomicrobiota > Verrucomicrobiia > Verrucomicrobiales > DEV007 > CALSSN01. The sequence continues at coordinate 1,240 of JBDQJG010000182.1, read as the reverse complement.
CGCCATCAAGGGTCGCCGCCATCAATTCCCCCCGCTCGAGCCACGAACCTTCCGGCTCGTCACCACCGAGAAAAACCGCCTCAAGCTGTTTCTCACCTCTTTCCAACTACTCGAACGATCGCCAGCAGAACCCGCCGAGGAACCCGCCGAGGAACCCGCCGAGGAACCCGCCGAGGAACCCGCCGAGGAACCCGCAAAAGAACCCACTGAAGAATCTGCCGGGAAAATTCCCAAGCAACCCACCAGGGAAGCTGGCGATACCAGACCCGCGGAGACCCCAGCCACCAAGCAGGCAACGGCGGAACTCCTCCAGCTGGTTTCCCGGCGCCGGAAGAACCCGCAGACCTCGACCATGGCTGGCACTGTCTTCCGCGGGCACATTGCAACCCTTCTCGAGGCCCCGGAGACCGAGGCGCTCAAGTGTCTGAAAAGACTGCGCCATGCCATCGATCGCAGCCATCTCGATCCGGACACCCTGCCTGTCCATACCACCTTCCGACCAGCACGCCTGCTACTGAAAGAGACTCCTCCCCCGAGGAAGCTGACTGGCGGCACCGGCTCATCCGCCCCGCAACTGACACCCGGTCTGAACAGCCTCAGTTACGCTTATCGCGCCAAGGACCCACCCCCGGGAATTCGGCGCAAGGGCGAAAATTTCGCCCTCCAGGTGTTTCCTCCCGAACGCCTTTTGCCCCCTGAGCTCACTGCGTTCAATACCCCGGAGCAACCCGTCGACTCGGACGCGGCCCATGCACTCCCCCTGCTGAATCTGCAGTGGGTCACCGAGGCACCGGTAATCAGCGAGCTCGCAATCAACGGTTTCGACCTGGAGACCGCCCTGGCAGCGCGTGGACAGTTTTCCGCCAATGAGACACGCTCCATTCTCGAGGCAGCCGCCTCCGCGATCGCGGAGCACAGCGCCACCACCGCGAACTTCCCGCCCCCGCGCCTGCTGCCGCGCGATCTTTTCATCGACTTCGACCCGAAAATCACTTCCCGCAAAGAAAGTGGCCAACACCTCGGCACGGCCCTCGAACACCTGCCTGCCCACCGGATACTTGTCCGCCTGCACCCGTCGATGGACGCCCTTACAGACGGATGGTCGCACTGCCCCGCCATCGAGCATACCAACGACAATGGCGACACTCCCGCTGGGGATTCTCCCACCGCAGATTCTCCCGCCCCGGACACTCGCGATACGGAACTCTCCGACACCGTGGCACCGGCGCATGATCCGCAC
>JBDQJG010000181.1:0-5211 GCA_040263955.1 Verrucomicrobiales bacterium | reverse complement strand
GTCGATGAGGTAGAGGCAGGCCTGCAACTCGCGATTGGTCATTATGATCTGGGACGGTTTGATCGGGCTGAGGAAAGTCTGCAGAAAGTCTTGCAGCATGACCCGTATAACTCCGCCGCCAGGCGAATGATGACAAAGCTTGAGCAAGAGAGAAAGCATTACTTCAGGGATGCCCGTGCGCACACTCGTTCGCGAATGTTGACGGAAGTTAATGCCGCGTGGGAAACAATGGTTCCGGTGGCCAATATCGCCGAACTTGTTGCTGCCAGCAACATAGGCGGCGGAAGTCCTGATGGCACCCAGTATGTCAGTCAGAAGTTGAGCTCCATCGAACTGCCCAAGGTGCACTTCGCCGACGTCACTGTTGAGGAAGCTATCGATCAGTTGCGTGCGGATAGCCGTCGATATGACATGATGGAGACCGAGCCATCGGAGAAGGGAGTCAACATCATTCTCAAGTCCGGTGTTCTGGATGAAAATGCGCCGAGAATTAATCTGGATCTTGCCAATGTGCCGCTTGCCGAGGCTTTGCGCTATGTCACCGAATTTGCCGGATTGAAAGTGAAAATCGAGCCCTATGCGGTTCTTGTCGTGCCGTTGACGGATGTGACCGATGACTTGTATACGCGGGTGTTTCGTGTGCCGCCCGATTTCTTGAGCAGTGCGGGAGGTGATGACGGTGGTGGCGCCGCCGCGATTGTGGATCCATTCGCTGCGCCTGCTGCTGATGGCGGTGGTGCTGCCGGGGCAATCACACCGAGAAAGTCAGCAAAAGAGATCCTGGAAGCCAGGGGAGTCACCTTCCCAGAGGGATCTTCGGCATTTTTCAATCCGACGACGTCACAATTGATCGTGCGGAACACGCAGGGGAATATTGATCTGATTGACGCCTATGTTGAGGATCTGATCGAGGGGGTGCAACGGCAGATCCATATCGGCACGAAGTTCGTGGAGGTTACCCAGACAAATCTCGACGAACTAGGGTTTGATTGGCTACTCGGGCAGTTTAATATTGGCGGCGATAAAACTTTCGGTTCCGGCGGGGTGACGGGAAGTGGTGCGGCAGCTTTTCCTGGTGATTACCCTTTCAACCTGCCTGGAAGCGGTAGCAATGCGCCGATTGGTGCTCATCCGTTGACTAAGGGGTTGCGTTTTGGCAATAATGCCGTTTCCAAGGATTCCATTGATGACTTGATTGGTGCAGCGTCCGCGACGGTGGAGGGTACGCAGCTCTCTCCCGGAATCTTCGGTTTGGCTGGGGTGTTCACTGATCCGCAATTTCAGGTTGTCATTCGCGCACTTTCTCAAAGCAAGGGAGTCGACCTGATGACGGCTCCAAATATTGTGACTCGGAGCGGGCAGCGTGCCAAGATCGAGGTGATCCGCGAGTTTATTTATCCAACCGAGTTTGATCCTCCTGAAATCCCCGAGACCTTTGGATCCGTTACGGGAACTGCCACTTCGCAAGACAACTTGGGAACCGTTTCCTCATTCCCTGTTACCCCGACGACACCGACTGCTTTCGAGATGCGTCCGGTTGGCGTGACCTTGGAAGTTGATCCAGTTATTGGAAATGATGGCTTTACAATCGATTTAAACCTTGCTCCAGAGGTTGTTGAGTTTGAAGGCTTTATAAATTATGGATCACCAATTCGTTCCACGGGTGTGGATGGTGCTGGTAATGCAGTGCAGGTAGAGATGACTGAAAACCGGATTGAGCAGCCGATTTTTGCCACAAGGAAAGTGACCACTGCAGTTACGATCTGGGATGGTCAGACCGTCGCTATCGGAGGACTGATGCGCGAAGATGTCCGGTCGATCGAAGACAAAGTGCCGATTTTAGGCGATATTCCAATTGTTGGTCGATTGTTCCAGACAAAGGTGGAGCAGATGTTCAAGAGAAATATGATGATTTTTGTCAGTGCTCGACTGATCGATCCCGCGGGACAACCGATTCGTTCTCATGAGGAACTGACCCGGGGAGTCGGTGATATTGAACTTGAAGAAGAAAGTCCGACAGCACCCTGAAACTGCCGTTTTCGGGCGGTACGCGTGACTGCCCTGGTATGTTCTGTTGCGCATTGAAAGCGTTGTGAACAAGCAAACAGGTGCGATCTGCCGGAGTATTTTTTACAGGCTTCAAGCGCATGGGAAAAGTCCTGTGTGCAACATATAAAGAGTTGTGCTGACAACGGAAGATATACTGATGCAGGTGTGGATTGTTACCGGTGGAATTGGTTGCGGCAAGTCGACCGTGGTGGAGGTGCTTGCACGCAGATTGGAAGCGGCAGGCTGCAGGCTTTTCAGCGCGGACCTTGCCGTCCATGAAGAGTTGACAAAGGCGACAACCAGAGAGAGAATCTTGAAGTTGGTCGGTCTTGATGTCCTTAGTGAAAATGGACAAATTGATCGGGCAAGGTTGAGAGCTATGGCTCTTGGAGAAAATGCACTCAGGAAGCAACTTGAGCAAATTCTCCACCCGCTGGTAAGGCAGCAATTTGCTGATCTTGTGACGGATTCTCGTCGCACCTTGGGGGCGGGAGGGACGTTGCTTGCGGAAATTCCGCTTTTTCATGAGTCTGACGATCTCTATCCATGTGACCTCTCCATCATGGTGGCAGCATCCGGTGTCACTCAGATCCAACGAATATGTGCTTCCCGGGCGATCGCGCCCGCCGAAGCGAAAGCGTTTATTCAAGCCCAATTGCCGATATCATTCAAAATAGAGCGGTCCAATACAGTTATTTGGAACGATGGATCCCGCGCGGTCCTGGAAGATCACACGACTCTTTTGGCAGCGATGCGGGAAGCCGCTTGAACCAGAGATTTATCTTTTTTTATGTCAGATACTCCTGCTGTTACCGCCGAATCCTTTCCGGTTCCCGAAGAAAGGGAATTTCTGGCGCGCGTTCCCGACTCCTGTTGCCTGAACGAGTTCCAGAAAAAGCCCCTTGCTGAATTATTCGACCTGGCTATTGAAGCGCGGGTCCGTCAAACGGCTGGCAGGACGCGCAGTCAGCTGATTTTCGATGTGCTTCGGGTGTATGCGGAGCGTGGCTGCGAGGTCTCAGCTGAGGGGATGATCGAAGTCATGCCCGACGGGTTCGGTTTTTTCCGCTGGCCCGAGATGAATTTCAGGAGTGGTGCCGATGATGTCTATATTGCTCCTGCCCTGGTCAAACAGTTCGGCCTGCAGACCGGGAATATCGTCAAGGCCACAGTGAGAAGCCCGCAGAACCGAGAAAAGTATCTCTCGGTCGAGTGTGTGCTCGCCGTGGAAGGCGTCGGCGCGGAAGACTGGGAGCCGCCGCGTGATTTCGAGTCGTTGACGGCTTTGTTTCCCGCTGAGCGGATCATCCTGGAAAATCCGGAAAGTAAGAGCCCGACTGCACGAGTGATTGATGTGGTGGCTCCGTTGGGGAAAGGGCAGCGCGCCTTGATCGCAGCACCGCCGCGAGGCGGCAAGACGATTATGCTCAAGGAAATCGCGACATCGATCCATCGCAACCATCCTGAGATCGAACTGATGATTGTCCTGATCGACGAGCGTCCGGAGGAAGTGACAGATTTCGAGGAAACCGTCGATGCGCTGGTCATCAGTTCGACTTTTGATGAACAGGCCTCGCGTCATTGTCATGTCGCTGAGCTTGTGATTGAGCGCGCCAAGAGGCTGGTGGAACGAGGCAAAGATGTGGTGATTCTGCTCGACAGCCTTACCCGGCTGGCGCGTGGATTCAATGCTGTCCAAGGGGGGAAGGGAGGCACCATGTCAGGTGGTCTCGGATCCAAGGCCTTGAACAAGCCACGGAAATTTTTCGGTTCGGCTCGAAATTGTGAAGAGGGAGGTAGTCTGACAATTGTCGCGACCGCACTCATCGAGACGGAAAGCAGAATGGATGAAGTGATTTTCGAAGAATTCAAGGGCACCGGAAACATGGAGATTATGCTGGATCGGGAGCTGGTGGAGAAAAGAATCTATCCTGCCATTCACGCTCTGGAGTCCGGCACGAGGAAAGATGAGCTGCTCTATCATCCGGATGAGATGCGGGGCATCAATTCACTGCGCAGGCAGCTCGCCAAGTTGCCTGTCGGCGAGGCGATGGAGACTTTGGTGAAAAATATTCAGGCGACGAAGTCCAACGTTGAGTTGGTGTTACGCGGTTTGCGTTGATGCGCAGCGTGTATTTCCGGCGTGTGGTTCCGCGGAATTGGAAGGAAAAGAGACGTGCTGATTGAAACTACCAGCGACCTCGAGCAGCTCATGGAAGTTGCGCGTGCGGAGACGCCACCCGGGCAGCAGTTGAGGTTGGCCCTTGATACAGAAGCTGATAGTTCGCATAGCTACCGGGAAAAGCTCTGCCTGATACAGTTCGGAGCCAACAATCGCTTTGCGGTCATTGATCCCCTGAAGATCAAAGATCTTGAGCCGCTGCATGTCTTGATGGCGGATGCCGAGATATGGTTTCACGGTTCGGATTATGACCTGACATTGTGGAAACGCAGTTTCTCGATGCTGCCTCATTTCGTCTGGGATACCCAGATTGCTGCTCAACTGGTGGGCTGTTCGCGCTTCGGCTTGGCGGCCCTGCTGGAGGAGCATTTCGACGTCAAGCTGGCCAAGGAGTCGCAGCGTGCAGACTGGGGTAAGCGGCCACTGACTGAGGAAATGATTGATTACGCAATCAATGATGTGCGCTACCTTCTGCCATTGGCCGATCTGTTGCTCGACAAGCTTGAGCGGCTAGGTCGCCGCGATTGGTTCGTGCAGTCCTGCCGGGCCAACCTCGAGGTGGCCGAGCAGCGGCGAGAGCGCGATCCCGAGGATGCCTGGCGCATTCGCGGCTGGGGTAAGCTGGGGCCGCGCGGGTGGGCCTTTCTTCGTGAGCTTTGGCGCTGGCGAGATGAGCAGGCGGCTGCAGTTGATCGCCCGGCCTTCAAGGTGATGCCCAACGGCAAGATGCTGTACCTCGCCGAGCGTCTCGAGTCGGGCAGAGAGTGCCGGCTCATTGGGCGTTACAGTGAGTCCCAGAAGGAGGCTTTCCAACAAGCTGTTGAGCGTGCCCGGGCCTTGCCCAAGAGCGAGCTGCCAGGTCGCCGGCGCAAGACATCCGGACGTGGAAGGGTAGCGGACCTGCCCGAGAAAGTCGAGCCTCTGCGAAGGGAGCGGGATGCGGTGGCCGAAGCACTTGGGCTTGAGCCCTCATTGTTGGT
>JBDQJG010000180.1:0-5250 GCA_040263955.1 Verrucomicrobiales bacterium | reverse complement strand
TTGCCATTCTGATCGCGATCCTGTTGTTCTTCTTTCAGAAGCAGGACTACGGCAGACATCAGTCGCTGGCGTTCGTTCTCGGTTGCCTGGCTTCCTCTTTCGCCGGTTTCGTCGGGATGTTCACGGCCACCAAGTCCAACGTGCGTACGACACTGGCGGCACGCGACAACGGGCAGGCGGATGCACTCGGTGTGGCATTTTTCGGCGGTTCGGTAATGGGCCTCACGGTTGCGTCCATGGGGCTGCTCGGACTCGGGGGTTTGTTTTATCTTTACAAGGACAACCACAATGTGGCTGAAATCATGGAGGGCTTCGCGATGGGTGCCTCGCTGGTGGCGCTTTTTTACCGGGTCGGTGGAGGGATTTTCACCAAGGCGGCCGATGTGGGTGCGGACCTGGTGGGTAAGGTGGAAGCTGGAATTCCCGAGGACGATCCTCGGAACCCGGGAGTCATTGCGGACAATGTCGGCGACAATGTTGGGGATGTTGCCGGCATGGGGTCGGATATCTTTGAATCCTACTGTGGCGCACAGATCGCCACGGTTGCCATTGCCGGTGCGATCGCAGCAGATGCCGTGAAGAATAAGGACCTGCTCGAGAAACTCGGTACCACGGCAGACAAAGCGCAGGATTTGATGTTTCTGCCACTCGCGCTGACGACGGTTGGTCTTGGCTGCTCGTTGCTGGGCATTCTGCTTGTGAAAATGATGGCCTCGAGGAATCCTGCGAGCGCCCTGCGCGTGGGCACGATCGGTGCCGCCATTATCTTCATTCTCGCTTCTTTTGTTTACGCCAACCTGCAGGGACTGAGTCCAAATGTTGCGTTTGCCGTTCTCTGCGGGGCGGTCGGAGGAATCATCATCGGCCTGGCCACGGAGTATTACACCGGCGGAAAGCCTATCCGTGACATTGCCAAGTCGGGGGAAACGGGTGTCGCTACCGTGATGATCAGTGGCCTCTCCGTGGGCCTGAAGTCGGTAGCCGTGCCGTTGCTGACGTTGGCGGCCACCATTTTCGTCTCCTTTGAGTTCGCTGGTCTTTACGGTGTCGGTCTTGCCGCTGTCGGTATGCTTGGGACTGTCGGCATCACTATGGCGATCGATGCATACGGCCCGGTGGCCGATAATGCGGGTGGAATTGCCGAGATGAGTGCCATGGGTCCTGAAACGCGCAAAATCACCGACGGCCTTGATGCGGTCGGCAATACTACCGCCGCGATCGGCAAGGGATTCGCCATTGGAGCAGCCGGGTTGGCAGCACTTGCCTTGATCACCGCGTTCATCAAGAAATCCGGTGTAGGTGAGGGGTTCAATTTTGCCGATGAACAGGTTCTGCGCACGTTTTTCGTCGGACTGTTTATCGGGGGAGTGATTCCATTTCTCAATGGCGCCATAACGATGGATGCGGTCGGCGATGCGGCATTTGAAATGATCAAGGAGATTCGTCGCCAGTTCAGGGAAATTCCCGGTCTGCTCGAGGGCACGGGCGAACCGGATTCGGAGAAATGTGTCGATATCGCCACCCGCGCTGCCACCAAGCGGATGATTCTGCCCGCTTTATTGGCTGTGGGTACCCCTGTCGTGGTGGGCTTTGGTTTCAATGCGATAAGCGGAGTGGGTGCGATCGCCCTCACCGGCACCCTTTGTGGTGCCCTTTTGGCATGCATTCTGATGGCACTTTTCATGTCCAATGCCGGTGGTGCCTGGGACAACGCCAAGAAGTATGTCGAGGAAGGGCACTACGGTGGTAAAAATTCACAGACCCATAAAGGTTGCGTGGTCGGTGATACCGTTGGTGATCCGTTCAAGGATACCTCGGGGCCCTCGATGAACATCTTGATCAACGTGATGTCGATCGTCAGTCTCGTGATTGCTCCTCTCTTGTAGCGCGATCAGCCGATCACAGCCGATCACAGCCGATCACAGCCGATCGCCCGGTGTAGCTCGCAGGTATTTCGCCATGTGTGTTCCTCAGTGACACAAGCTGCAGCGCGGTGCTTTGCGCCGGCAATCGTTGCACTGGCATTGCGTCATCTAGCTCAGCGCAAACTGCGCCGATGCGGTTTCAGAGGAAATTCGCGATCCTCCTGTTCGCGGATGCTATGAATGGCCGAATGTTGCCGGCACGGACCTGCGGGATCGGGAGATTATCGCTCCCTGTCCAGATGGTGTCTGGGATCGTCCGCCAGGGATATGGCATCGAGTCCCGCCTCGACAAAGGTCTGGCGCCCGAGAAATTCAAAAAGAATACGAACGCGCTCTTCACCGGTAAGTATAAGATGGACGACGCCGGTGAGGCCCGCGAGCGGCCCCTCGCCAAGAATGACATGATCTCCCTGCTCGACCTCGGGAGGAAGTTCGCGGATCTCGTCCCCACCCATTTCCTTGCGCAGTGCCGCGATAACCTCGTCGCCTATAACCGGGATGCGCTCGCCGAAACGCACGATCTTGTTGACGGCGTGCGCATAGAGCACGGTGCGGTGATGAACTACCGGGCGAAAACGAACAAACAGGTAGCAGGGAAAGAGCGCTTCGTTGAACCAGACTTTGCCGCGTCGGGTATTTTTTTTGTAGCGGATGCGTGGGCAAAATACCTCGATTTCCTCCTCACCGGAATTTTTCAGGTGAGCTGCAGCGAAGTGCTCGCTTTTCGGCTTGGTCTGCACACAGTGCCAGCCAAGCGCCGAGGAGTCCTGGTAATAGGACGGCTCTGCCGCGGATTGCACCGGCGTTTCGGGGGGAGTAGTCATGGTGGAGGCGGTTGCAGTATAGGCCCGAAGTCAGAGAGAGGCCAGTGGCGCTTGTGTGGGTTGTCGTGATCTGATTGTTTGCGTTCGAGCGGGACGATTGATAGTTGCGGGTGCAGGAAGCGCGGACTAAGATCGACATTTCCCGGTTTCGGGGGGGAAGTCATTGCAAAAAATGAAGTCGTCTTTGTTCGCTATTTTCGTTATCGCCATCGGGGTGAACCTTGCTTCGTGCGATTCTCATACCTTCGAGGAGACCAAGCATCTTCATGAGGGCCACGGTGCCGATCACGCTTCCCATGATGATGCGCACGGCGGTCATTCCTCTCACCAGGATGGGGAGCATGGGGAGCATGGGGAGCATGCCGCGAACCATCACGATGGGAGTCATGGACACGATGGCGCCAATCATGACAAGAATGGCGAGGACGGGCACCATCATGAAGAAGGGCCCCACGGCGACAAAGCTGTCTCCAGCGAAGAGGGAGAGGCGTTAAAGCGTCCCCGTGTGGTGCCTGAGTAAGCAGCCAACTGGATAGTTGAGGGTCGGAGAAGTGTCGCGATGCGGTGCCGCGTATCATCTTCCGACGGTTCCCGAGGCGATCGGTGTCACGCGAAAAATCTGCAGCAGTCCTTGCATATTTTTTCTGCCACGGTTGAACAGCGGAGAGCGGTGCAGTTGGCTGGCATACGCGTAGAGTTTTCCCTCGGTACCGAAGCAGAATCCATCGATCCACAGGAAGCGTGGGTCTTCACAGTAGAGGCGGTAACGCCTTTCCTTTGCGTCGATGACACCGATGGCTTTGCGAGCCAGATCACCGACATAGATGTTGCCCTTCACGTCGATGGAGATGCCGTCACAGATGGGTTTCTCGGCGTATCCCTCGACCCTGCTGGCGATTTCCACCGGTGTCAGATCGTTGTCGCGCAGATGTTCCGCCCGGATCCGGTAGAGAGTGGTTCCGTTGCGGGGACCAAAATACAGCCACTCACCCTTGCGATCGATGGCGATCGGGTTGATGCCGGTCTGGAATTCGATCATCGAACCATCAAGGCCGCGGACTTCCACCGCACTGCCGTCGATGGACAGTTGCAGCCCGGGATCGGGAACGACGCTGTGGTGCCCCTGCAGAATCCGGCGGGCGAGACCGGACTCGAGATCGATGACGATGAGGGCGGCGGCGTCGCCATTGGCCGGGTCACAGATATAGACGAATGGTTCCACAGGGTCGATAGCCAGATCGTCCAGGAACGAGGTCTGCAACGTGACCGGGGCAGGCAGGTAAATGATTCTGTGAAGCCTGTCTTCCTTGGTGTTCCACGCGAGGAGTTTCGGAATCGATTCCCCCCGCCGTCCATTGTCGACCATCCAGACGATACCGGCGTCGTCGCATTCGAGTCCTTGCACGGAGTCGAGTCGAAGCGACGGATCACCTTCATCAGTGTCGCTGGCGATGGCACGGCTTGGAAACGCCGTGATCTCGCCGTCTTTACTGATACGGATCACCCTGTCGATCGGGCGAAAAGCCTGGTGCAAGGCAATGATGAGGTCGCCTCGTGGCGTCATGGTAAGACCGGAGGGACCGAAGCTGAGCTCAGCGGCGACTTCGGGTTTACGCTCCTTGGCGCAGACTGGCCCGCAGGGAATTGCGAGCGCGAGCATGAGATAAAAGGGCAACAACAGGCGGGCTGGTAAACGGCACGATACGGATGCGTGGAGCATTGGCATGAGGACATGATAGGCCGCGTCCCCGTCACAGGTCAACGTTTCGCGTGCGGCGAGTAGCTGCCCCTGCCATCGACAGAGAATGACAAAGGTGCTTCGGGTGCTGTGCCAGCTGCCGGATTTGCGGCTACGAGTAACGTCCCTACTGTGCTGCAAAAAAGAAGCCTGCGCCGCGGGCCTTTCCTGAGGCTGGAAAGTGTGCCGGAGAATCCGGACGTTGGTTCCTGCACGGGAGCGGCTTACTCGTAGGAGGCCTGGCTGCCCTTGAGGTCGCGATCCTTGATCCAGCTCATCCGGGAGCGAAGGCGCTTGCCGACCTTCTCGATACCGTGGGTGGCCTCTTCCTTGCGGATACGGGAGAAGTTTTTCTGGCCGGTCTCGCACTCCTTGATCCACTCCTTGGCAAACTTGCCGGACTGAATGTCCTTGAGAGCCTTCTGCATACGCTTTTTGACCGAGGCATCGATGATTTTCGGCCCAACGGTGACGTCGCCCCACTCGGCTGTTTCCGAGATGGAGAAACGCATGCCGGCGATCCCGGCCTCGTTGATCAGGTCGACGATCAGCTTGGCCTCGTGGAGGCACTCGAAGTAAGCCATTTCCGGTTGGTAGCCGGCTTCCACCAGTACCTCGTAGCCGGTCTTGATCAGGGCGGAGATGCCACCACATAGGACGGTTTGCTCACCAAAAAGATCGGTTTCAGTTTCCTCGGCGAAGGTGGTCTGGAAAACACCACCACGGGTGCCGCCGATGCCATGGGCCCAGGCCAGCGCAATTT
>JBDQJG010000179.1:0-5259 GCA_040263955.1 Verrucomicrobiales bacterium | reverse complement strand
GGCAATATGAACAAGGCAACTGATCGAGGCCATCAACCCGTAGGTTCCGATGCCACGCTCGAACGACTTTCCAGTCGAGCCGACCAACGCGAACGCGGTCATGGTGGTGCCGAAAATCGACATCAACAGGAGAAATGGCCCGATGGAGTGGCTGGCTACGAAAAAGTCGCGTGAGGTCCCGCGAAACAGGCGGTTTGCGCCGAGCCCTACTCCCAGCAACAGGATCAGGTATGCACAGATTACAACAAGAACGGTCACACGAGAAACAGGTTCCGGGATTGTCTTCCCTGATTTTATAAAGTTCGGATCGTGGCCGAGCGGGCATGAGCATCAAGGCCTTCGATCTCCGCAAAACTCCCGACAATGGGCGCGGACTTCGCAATGCTTTTCTCGTCCAGCCGAACCACGCTGGTGCGCCGCTGGAATTGATCCACAGTGAGCCCGGAAAACGACTTTCCGGCGCCCCCCGTGGGTAGCTCGTGGCTCGGCCCGGCGAGGAAATCTCCCACCGCGACCGGGGAGAGGTTGCCAACAAAAATAGCGCCCGCAGTGCGGATTCTGGGCAGGAAATGTTTCTCTCGCCTCACGATCAGGCTGACGTGCTCGGGTGCGTAGGAGTTGCAGATTTCAATGGCTTCGTCGATCGATCCAGCCAGCACCAGGCAAGCACCCTTCTCGAGCACGCTTCGGATCTGCTCCTGCCGTGAGAGTTCGTGCGCCTGACGATCAATCTCTATTTCCACGGACTGCAGCAGGAACTCACTGTCGGTGATAAAAACAATACCGCTGTCGCCACCATGCTCGGCCTGAGCCAGCAGGTCGGCGGCAATGTAATCCGGTCGGGCAGTGTCATCAGCGATCACCATGATCTCGCTCGGTCCCGGTAGCAGGTCGACCGCCACCGTGCCGAATACCTGGCGCTTGGCTTCCACCACGTAGGCATTTCCCGGCCCGAAGACCTTCACTACCGGCTTGATTGTCGCCGTTCCGAAAGCCATGGCTCCAATTGCCTGAGCACCTCCTATCTTGTAAATCTCTGTGGCGCCGGAAAGTTCCAGTGCTACGAGCAACGCCGGGTGAATACTGCCGTCTGCGCCACAGGGCGTGCAGGCGACAATTTCCGGGCACCCGGCGGCCTGTGCCAGTGTGCAGGTCATGATCGCCGAGGACACCAGCGGTGCGCTGCCTCCGGGAACGTAGCACCCCACCCGTTCGAATGGATGAAAGACTTCCCCTACTTCTGCGCCCTGGGCATTCTTTGCGCGCCAATCCTTGCGCAAGCTTTTTCTGGCAAAGCGCAGCACGTTTTTGTGGGATGCTGCAAGTAATTTTTTGGTCGGCTTATCAACTGCGCGCCTTGCCTCGGACAGTTCCCGGCGCGAGACCCGCAGGGTTTTGGCTTCCAGTCGTGCCCCATCGTATTTCTCTGCCAGCGCAATCAGGGCTTCATCACCGCCACCAGCCACTGCCTGCAGGATCGAGGTTACCGCGCTGCGCACTTCCTCGGTCGGTGCACTGCAACGATCAAGAGAGGCGAGGTCAGACTTGTAGCTTTTGGAATCGTGACGAAGAACACGCATGGCTTGGGCAAGAAAATTCGTTCGAGGGTTGGCTGAAGATGGTACCCCGCCTGCGCCGAATTGCCACTGCGAGTTGAGGTGTGTGCCTGCTCTGCAGGGCAATGACAAAAACATTGTCCACGGGAAAGGCTGTACAGTGAACTGTCCATAAGCAGTCGATTACCTACACCGCTGCCCGGGAAAACCTGGCGGCAACTATGGACCGGGTCTGTGAGGATCATGCTCCGGTCGTCGTCACCCGCAAGCGCGACCAGGCAGTGGTCATGCTGTCACTTAAAGATTACCATGCACTGCAGGAGACAGCTTACCTGCTTCGCTCGCCGGAAGATGCCCGTCGACTGGTCGAGGGCATCGCCCAAATCGAGGAAGGCACAATCCAACTCAGGTCGCTCGACGAGCTGGCATGATTGTCCGCTTTTTAGCCAATGCCTGGGAGGATTATCTCTACTGGTAGCGGCACGACTGCAAGGTGTTGCACAGAATCAACCGGCTTCTCAAGGACATCTCGCGGGACAATCCGCACGCCGGCATCAGCGAACCCGAGCCTTTGAAGCATGCATTTTCAGGCTTCTGGTAGCGCCGCATCAATGAGGAGCATCGCCTCGTCTACCGGATCGCCGACGGCACGATCGAATTTGCGCAGGCGCGCTACCACTACTGAAGCCGAAGGGCGCACGGCACCAGCTTGCAGCGAATTCTCCCTGCGGCTGCCTCGGCAAACCGCGCCCCACCCGGCTCGGGAGTCGGTGTCCGGGCGCCCGCAGACCGAGGACTGGAGACGTCCCTTCCCTGCCTTCGCGCTGCCCTCAAAGACGCCCCTTCCGTCATTTCCGTGCATTCCGTTGTTCTCAAAACTCGACTGCCCCGACCTAAAACCTAACCACTTAAAACCTAAAACAGCGGCCCCGAGGCCGCCCCCCATTCCCTGTTGGCAAACCGTCACACTGAGCTCTATCCTTCCGGCACCATGGCAGAGATCATACTGGGCATCACCGGATCCATCGCGGCCTACAAGGCGGCTGATATCGCCAGCCAGCTTACCGCGCTCGGTCATTCCGTGCACGCCGTCATGACCCGAGATGCGCGTGAGTTCATCACGCCGCTGACCCTGCAGGTGCTCACTCGCAACCCGGTGCTGGCAGATCTTTATGATGAAAAAGAGAGCTGGCGTCCCGGTCACATCGAGCTCGCCGACCGTACCGACCTGCTGCTGATCGCCCCGGCCACCGCCAACGTGATGGCACAGATGGCCCAGGGGCTGGCACCCGAGCCGCTCACCGCCATCGCGCTGGCCACTCGCGCCCCGATCCTGATCGCGCCCGCCATGAATGGCAAGATGTGGGAGCATCCCGCAACCTTGCGCAACAAGGCGACATTGGAGGAATTCGGTCACGAGTTCATCGGCCCGGATGAGGGCATGCTCGCCTGTGGCTATGAGGGCACCGGCCGCCTCATGCCGGTCGACGCGATCGTTGCGCGTGCCCAGGAACTTGTCGAGGTCTAAGCGCTCGTGATATGCCCTTGGGCGACCGCCTCCAAGCACAGCCAGAAGCGCCACCGCGCAACTTTTTTACTGGCCACGATCAGGGACCGCTGCTTTCCTTTGTCGCATGCAGACATGGCATTATCTGGATAAACAAAACCAGGACAAGCAGGTACGGGATGACGAGATGCCCTCGCTGGTCAATTCCGGAGAGATCAACCCGGCAAGTCTCGTGTGGACAGCCGGACAAGCCCAGTGGCAACCCGCCATGGAGGTGCTTCCCCAGCTCTTTTCCGACCAGGGTGGTGGTGCAGCCCCCCCTCCATTGCCCGGTAACCTGGTGGTAGGACCGACTCCCGGCCAGAAGTGCCACGAGGTCGACTACGAGATTTTCGGCGATGACATGCAGATCGTCGAGATCGAGCTCGATCCCGGCGAAACCGTCATCGCCGAGGCCGGTGCCATGAACTACATGGAAGAGAATATCTCCTTCGAGGCAAAGATGGGCGACGGCTCGGAGGCTGACTCCGGCATCATGGGAAAACTGCTGTCTGTTGGCAAGCGTGCCCTCACCGGGGAGTCGATTTTCATGACCCATTTCACCCATGGCGGTGGCAGCGGTAAACGACGGGTCGCCTTCGCCTCTCCCTACCCCGGCAAAATCATTCCGCTGAACATGGCGGAGATCGGTGGCCAGATTCTCTGTCAGAAAGATGCCTTCCTCTGTGCTGCCAAGGGCACCAAGGTCAGTATCGCCTTCAATAAGCGGCTCGGGGCCGGCTTCTTTGGTGGTGAAGGCTTTATCCTGCAGAAGCTCGAGGGCGACGGTATGGCGTTCATCCATGCCGGCGGTACTGTGATCCGCAAGGAGCTCAAAGGCGAGACCCTGCGGGTCGATACCGGCTGCCTGGTCGGCTTTTCTCCCGGGGTTGATTATAACATCGAGCGTGCCGGCAACTTGAAAAGCATGTTTTTCGGCGGAGAGGGGCTGTTCCTCGCTACCTTGAGTGGTCACGGAACGGTTTATCTGCAGAGCCTGCCCTTCTCACGCATGGCAGATCGGATCATCGCCCACGCGCCCAGCAGCGGCGGCAGCGCCAAGGGCGAGGGCTCAGTCCTCGGCGGCATCGGGCGCCTGCTCGACGGCGATTGATCACAGCAGGAAGCATACGTTTGCAGGGCGGCGCACTTTTTTGATTGAAAAAACCGCCGCCTCGCGTTCCATTTCGCGCGCGCCGGACCCGCCCTCGAAAGTCGGCAAGAACCGCAGGCGCAACGGCAGGGTAGCTCAGGGGTAGAGCAGAGGACTCATAAGCCTTTGGTCGGGAGTTCAAATCTCCCCCCTGCCACCATTTTTAATAGCCCAAGAACGCTCGTCATGGGCTCTGTTGCTCAAGGCTCCGCTGTCGATTCGATCTGATTCGTTGGTAGAACAACGCCTGCACAGCCGGCGCCCCAGGCGATGTCGCCCCACCTTGGCCGGTTCTGTCTATTCGATGACAGGTCACCGCCGCCCTCGCTTACCCGGTCATTCACTCCTCACTTTTTCCCATTCACTCTTCTTCCCCACTCACCCTTCTGTCCGGCAGATCGGAGGGGCGGAACTTCTTCACCAGGTCATCCTGGATATCGCTGACGAACTGGTAGTATTCCTTCAAGCGAAGCTGCGAGGCTGCTCCCTCATCCAGTAGGACGGTGGTTTTTTCGTGCATCTGCAGGATAGAGGCCGGCACCAGTGCGGCGACTGGACCCTCCACGGTGTCGCGAATGGCCGTGGCCTTGCCTTCCCCAGTGGCGATCAGCAGGATGCGTCGCGCCTCCATGATGCTGCCGATTCCCATGGTGATGGCCAATTGCGGCTGGAACTCTTTCGGATCGAAGAAGCGCGCGTTGTCTTCCAGTGTCTGTTTAGTGAGCGTCTTCACCCGGGTGCGGGAGCACAGGCTGGAGGTCGGCTCATTGAAACCGATGTGGCCGTCACTGCCGATACCAAGCACCTGCAGGTCGATGCCGCCTGCGGCACGTATAGAATCCTCGTAGCGCGGCCCCTCCTGCAGCGGGTTTTCCGCCATACCGTGCGGCACGTGCGTGCGGCTGATGTTGATGTCGACGTGGTCGAACAGGGTCCGGTTCATGAAGCTGCGGTAGCTCTGCGCATGCTCGGGCGGGATGCCGACATACTCATCGAGGTTGAAG
>JBDQJG010000178.1:0-5282 GCA_040263955.1 Verrucomicrobiales bacterium | reverse complement strand
GCGAACTGCTCGTTCCATCCCAGATCCTCGAGCCTCATGGCATCTCACCAAAATACCATTTCATCATCATCCAACACACAAAAAACCAAGGTAATATCATCTGGCAATCATGACGAGTAAATTCGCTTCGCCTTAAAAATCCAGGCGTGAGATGTGATGATTTCATCTTATCCCTTGCCCTTGCCCTTAGGTCATTCCCATCGACAATAGGCATTCCTTACGATGTCCATCGCCCATACCAGGAATTTCTCGATCATCGCCCATATCGATCACGGCAAGACCACGCTGTCGGACCGCCTGCTCGATGCCACCCAGACTGTCTCGCGGCGCGAGCAGCAGGACCAGTTGCTCGACGCCATGGATCTCGAGCGTGAGCGCGGAATCACCATCAAGTCCCACCCGGTGACGATGAACTATCACCACAGCGACGGGCAGACCTATAAGCTGAACCTGCTCGACACGCCCGGGCATGTGGACTTCTCCTACGAGGTCTCGCGTTCGCTGGCCGCCTGCGAGGGTGCATTGCTGCTCATTGATGCCGCCCAGGGAGTCGAGGCTCAGACCATGGCCAACGTCCAGCTGGCCATGCAACAGAAACTGGTCATCATCCCAGTGATCAATAAGATTGACCTGCCTTCCGCAGACCTGCCGCTCATCCACCGGCAACTCGAGGAGATTCTTGCCATTCCTCACGAGGAGGCCATTGCCGCATCCGCCAAGAAGGGCATCGGCATCGAAGAGATTCTCGCAGCAATCGTCGAGCGCATTCCCGCGCCGCATGACGTAGCCGATGACGGCTGCCTGCGCGCCTCGGTTTTCGACTCGCTCTACGATCCGTTTCGCGGGGTGGTCTCCTACGTACGCATCTTTTCCGGAGAAGTCGGGCGCGGCACACCGATCCGCACCATGGCCGCCTCCCGCAATTACGATGTCAAGGAGGTCGGAGTGTTCATACCCAAACAGGAGAAACGTGACCGCCTCGTCTCCGGAGATGTCGGCTACCTGATTGCCAACATGAAAACCGCGGCGGAGGTCAAGATCGGCGACACAGTCACCGGCAGGGAACAACCTGCATCCACGCCCCTGCCCGGCTTCAAGGAGATCCAGCCGATGGTGTTCTCCGGCATTTACCCGGTCAGCAGCGAGGACTTCGAGGCACTCAAGCTGGCCATGGGTAAACTGCAGATCAATGACGCAGCGTTCTCCTACCAGGCCGAGTCCTCTGCCGCCCTCGGCTTCGGCTTCCGCTGCGGTTTCCTCGGCCTGCTGCACATGGAAATCATCCAGGAACGGCTGCGCCGGGAATTCGACATGGATGTGATCTCCACCTACCCCTCGGTCGTCTATCATGTGCACAAGACCAACGGGGAGCAGCTCGAGGTCGACAATCCGTCATTCCTTCCCGATCCGGCGCAAATCGACTTCATTGAGGAACCCACGGTGAAGGTCTTCCTCATGACACCCGGTGACTACATCGGCGACATGATGCAACTCATCCTCGAAAAGCGCGGCAGAATCGAGCACACGGAAACCCTCGATACGACGCGCGTTCTGCTTACCTGCATTCTTCCGCTCAACGAGATCCTCGTCGATTTCAATGACCGGCTGAAATCTGCTTCCAAAGGATATGCCAGCATGGACTACGAGCACTCTGACTATCAGAGTTCCAAGCTCGTAAAGATGGATATTCTCATCAACAGCGAACCGGTCGATGCCTTCTCCTCGATCGTACACATCGACAAGGCTGTCTATCACGGCCGCAATCTCTGCGCCAAGCTCAAGGAAGTCATTCCACCCCAGCTGTTCCAGGTTCCCATCCAGGCTGCCGTCGGCGGCAAGATCATGGCCAGGGAAAACATCAAGGCGATGCGCAAGAATGTCACCGCCAAATGCTACGGCGGCGACATCACCCGCAAACGCAAGCTGCTCGAAAAGCAGAAAGAGGGGAAGAAAAAGATGAAAATGTTCGGCAAGGTCAACATCCCGCAGGAAGCATTCATCAAGGTTCTCAAAACGGGGGACTGATCCGCTGGAGACCTGCTGCCGACAGCAATTGCCCTGCCCGCCACCAACGTCCGGCTCAGTTTCCCTCAACCCACAGGTTTCCGACTATGCTGCCCGCTCTTTTTCTCGACCGCGACGGTGTGCTCAATGTTGATACGCGCTACGCCCACAAGACCGATGAATTGGAGCTCACCCCGGGTGCGACCGAGGCACTTGCCCTCGCCGTGGATGCCGGCATGCGTTTGGTGGTCGTTACCAACCAGGGAGGCATCGCGCTCAATTATTACAGCGAGGAGGACATGCACGCGTTCAACCGGGAACTGGCCCGGCGACTCGCGGAGGCCAGCAACAACCATGTGCAGATCGCAGCCTTCTATCACTGCCCGCACCACCCTCGTTCCGAACATACTGAACTGGCGGGAGACTGTGACTGCCGCAAGCCGGCTCCGGGAATGATTCGACAGGCCGCCCTCGATTTCCCGGACATCGACCTCTCGCGTTCATGGATGATCGGCGACAAACCCTCCGATATCGATGCCGCCCGCAACGCGGGGCTCGCCGGAGCCGTCCAGGTCGCAGGCAACTACGGCATCCATCCCGAGCCGGACCACACCTGCCAGACCCTGCGGGAGGCAGTGACGTATGTGGTAAAGCAGCTTGACCAGAAGAAGTGAATACACACTTCGAACTCAATGCAGCAGTGGTCCAGCCACGGAATCAAAGGAAAAGACAGAAATTGAGCCAGTCGTTGACCTGTTTTCCCAGCTTCCGAGCATCACTTTTCAGGTGAGTAGCCAACTCTTTGTCCCCAAGCTGTGTTCCGCAGCTTCCGTGGTGCCTGCTCTCGTTTTCAGGTTCAATCCCGCCCAACACCTGCAACTACCTCGATGAGCTGTCGGCCTTTGCGCGGAATATCCGCGCCCGCCTCGAGGAGGTCGGAGACAACCACCACCCGCCGTGCTCCCGCCCGGATCACCTCACCGAGGTTGGCTTGCTTGATGCCACCGATACAGAACACCGGCAGCGCAACCCGCCGGTGCACCTCGGCAATGCTGTCGAGACCGATTGCCGGGCGCCCCGGCTTGGTCGGTGTGGGAAAAAGTGGACCGAAACCAATGTAATCGAATCCCTCCGCCTCGGCTGCAACCGCCTGCTCCAACGAGTGGGTCGACCGTCCAACCAGCGGCACACGTCGCTCCATGGCCGGATGGCGCGCTGCATGATAGCGGGCCACGGCATCCTGAAGGGAACCGTCATCCTGGCCAACATGAAATCCGTCGGCATCGACCCGCCCGGCAATTTCCGGGAAGTCATTGATCACCAACGGCACCCCGGCCGACCGGAACACCGGGAGCAACTCGCCGGCCATCGCCTCGATCTCGGCCTCGTGGTGGTTCTTCGCCCGCAACTGTGCTATCCCCGCACCGGATTGTACAAGCTGCCGGGCCACTACCACGCTCTCTTCCGGCCGTACATAACCAAGATCGAGGATAGCGTAGAGACGAGCATCATGCAGCATGACTTTCTCCTTGACCGAAAACAACGACTCGAAACAGCACCACTGGACATCGAAAAAAGCCTCAGGGCATATCCTGATCAGTCGCGAATGCTGCCGGCATCTCCTTGGGATGCTGCCCGAAATAAGCGATCTCGACCACGTTCTTCGCGTTACTTGCAACTGCCTTGAGATGGTTATTCATATCGATCGTCAACATCTCGGCCTGCACATCCCTGCCCGCCTGAATACGCTTCATGGCCGCCTTGTTGAGCTGGCGACACAACTTGTGATTGCGTTTTTCGATCTCTTTTGCAGTCTCCATTTTGCCGCGGTCGAGCGGAGTAAACAGCCAGCTATTATAGTTGTCGACGATCTCCCTGACCAGCGCCGCCATTTCCCGCACACCGCTGCTCGCCTCATCGGTAAACTCCCTGTTCTTGGAGTATTTTCTCTCCGCAAAGCGAATGAGTCGGTAAAGGCTGTCGGAAATTTCCTCCAGCTCTGAAACCACCCGCAACATGCTGGCCACGACATGGGCCTTGCCGCTGTTGAGTTCCGCTACCGAACAACGCACCAGGTACTCGGTAATGTCATGAGTGAGCACATCCGCGTCATCTTCCAACTTCTTCAAGTGAGTCACTTCGGTGGAGAGATCCGTATCCGGGTTGTCGAACACCTTGCAGTAGCCATCCAACATTTCCTGGGTCAAGGCCGCCAGTTCACGCGTCGCCTCTTCGGCTTCGGGCATATTGAGTTCGCCCACATCGACCATCCCCTGGGAAATAAACTTGAGTCGACGGCGTCCCTGCGGCGGATCCTCCCCGACCCAGCGGGTCACCAGTGCCGCCAACGGTCCCACAAAACCGATTAACAGAATGATATTCGTCAGATTGAAAAGCGAATGGAAGATGGCCAGGTCGAAACCGATATCACTGTTGTGCTTGTTAGTGCGCAACGAATCCGGAAGCGCATCAGCGATGTGCTGCACGAGTCCCGCGAACCAGTAAAATACCAGTAACATCCAACAGACGCCGATCAGGTTGAACAGCAGATGAGCGCGGGCGGCTCGACGGGCGTGGACATTGGCTCCCAACGAAGCCAGCCACGCGGTTACCGTAGTGCCGATATTCTCTCCCAGGACAATGGCAGCCGACTCATTAAAGCCGATCCATCCGGCCATCGCCAGCGTGACGGTGATGGCCATGGCTGCCGAGGATGATTGCACGATCAGAGTCAGCAACACGCCAAGCACCAGGAAGATCAGCAGGGAGAAATACCCATATCCGCTCAATCCCTTGATAAAACCTAAGACCGCCTCAGCCCGCTCCACCACCGAGACATCATCGCTGGCAAGCAATCCCTTCACGTCGGGAACCGAATCTTTCAGCAGGCCCAGACCAAAAAAGAGCAACCCGAAACCGATCAGTGATTCACCCAGGCTTTTGGTGCGCTCCTTGCCGATAAAGAAAAGCGGCAAACCGACACCTATGATAGGAAGCGCCAACTTGGCGATACTGAACTTGCCCACCGCCGCGATGATCCACGCCGTCAGGGTAGTGCCGAGGTTCGCTCCCATGATAATGCCGATGGATTCCACCAGGGTGAGCAGGCCGGCATTCACAAAGCTCACTACCATCACGGTAGTTGCCGAGGACGATTGCAACAAACCAGTCGTGATCAAGCCGGTGCCCACTCCAGCAAAGCGATTGTGGGTCATCGTTGCCATGATCCGGCGCATCCGATCGCCCGCGCAGCGCTGAATCCCCTCGCTCATGACCTT
>JBDQJG010000177.1:0-5306 GCA_040263955.1 Verrucomicrobiales bacterium | reverse complement strand
GCCTTCAAATACAAAAGCTCCTCGTCATGTGAGGCCTTCCTGCCCTCCGCTTTCTTACTTCTGCTGTCAGTTTGTCGATCCACGTTTCTGCCGGAATGTGTTGCCGCGGAAGAGCTCAGCGGATTTCCGCCAAGTCTACGTTTTCCTTATTTCAATCGGATCGCGGTCAGTTGAAGATTCAAGATTTCCATTGCGAACACTGCGAACTCCTCAGTGTCGGTGCTTGTCTGCTGCCAAGCAAGAGCCGAAAAAGATCATCAGTCACTTGAGTGGAGTCCCGAACTCTACCCCAGAGAGCTTAAGCGTGATTGCACGATTTTCCTCCTCATTCATTGGTCCCAGATAAAATGCCGCAAGCGAATTTGTTCAGCTAACTCGCGGGCTTCGGTCGCCCTGTCACCGGTCGTACCGGCGAGCTGCTCCACGACATGCACAGCAGCTTCGTGCCTGCCGAGCCGCTCGAGTAAATTGGCTGTATTGAAACCAAGGCGATACAGCCAACCAAGCACGCCTGGATCGATAATATTCTGTGGCTCTGATGCACCGATCGTTATCGCCTCGTATCCGATCGCAACGGCTGCCTGGATGTCGCCGAGGCGCTCCTTGATCTTCATCCTGAGAAATGCGACCCGAAACCGTGACCGCGAATCCGTAAACTCAGAATTGAGGAATTGCGCCACCTGCTCGGCCTTTTCGAAACTCTCCTCTTCACCCGACTCTCCGAGGGTGATCAGTGCCTCGATTTTTTCCACCATCGCCTGAAGACGAATCGCAGAATTGGTTTCCTTTTCGATCAAGTCATCAAGAATCGGCAACGCCTCGCCATCCATTCCCGACCGCCGCTTGGCTTTGGCCTGATACAGGCGCGCAATTGGAGCGAGACCACCGTTCAACTCCACCACACGGCCGAAAGTCTCGACAGCCTGACCAAGGCCTGTTGGATTAAAAAGAGCCATGCTCGCCCGACCTGCAAAAAAAAGCGCGGTCTCTTTCATTGCATCATCACCGCCAAGTTCCTCAGCAAGAATTTCAAATTGAGTCTGTGCGTTAGGATAATCATGATTACGATCATACACCTCGGCAAGTTTCATTCGGACGCGCAAGGCAAGATCTCCACCGGGCCATTTTTTCAGAAAATAACCGGCGTGGTGAATCACCCCGGCATCATCAAATCCGGACTCGGCAATATAGACCCTTACATAGTCTGCACGTTCGCGCAGGGCGTCACTTTGCAGACCAAGCGCGGCGGCACGATCAAGGTGGTGCTCGGCCGCTCTCGGAAAGGCGGGCATCGAGAGCAGAAATGTCTCGGCAAGAACGAGTTCGATCTCTGGCAAGCGCGGATGATCGGGAAAATGATCAATCACGGCCTTCAATAAAGACTGTGCCTTGGGGCGATGCTCGGAGGCAGCGACCAGCGCCTCCTCTATGCGAATCTGCGCGTGCAAATCGACCGAGGCTTCGCTCTGTCCGATCAATGTGAGCGCGTTGGAAAGCATTTCCTCATTGTCAGCGCGAATCGCTGCCAAGGCAGAATTGATCGCCGCAACGAGTGTATCCTGCGGGTTGCCCTTCATCTCGGAAAAAGCTGTAGCGGCACCCTCGAAATCTTCTTCTCCCCATTGAATCAAACCCAGAATGTAATTGATTCTCGCTTGCAGTTCGGGAAGAAAAATCGATTCGGTCTCCGCCGATTGGAGACATTCACGGGCCTTATCGGTCTCGCTATTGACCGCGTGGATTTCCGCCATCTCGAGAAGGGCTCTTCGCGCCAGACTGCGAGCCGACGCCTCAGTCGCCACCACCTCGACAAATGCTGCGAGCGCCTCGGTCATTCGATCAGCCTGCTTCAGGGCAACTGCCCGCGAAAACCTTGCCAGCAAAGCCCGTTCGACCTCATCATCATCACTCCATGATTGGAGATAATCGAGTACTGACGGCTCGACGAAGGCGCCCATGGCGGCGAGCCTGTCGAAGGCACGATCCAGAAAAGGTGCCTCCGGATAGGCATCAATGAGCGCCACCAGTATACGTGTAGCCTCCTCGGCCTTGTTCTCTTGGGCCAGAGAATCAGCCGCTGTGAGCCTGACCAGGACAAACTCGAGCCGCGAGAGCCCTTTATCCACAGCCAACAGCGGTGCGAGTGTCATCGAGGCAGCTGCCGGTTGTTCAGCTTTCAGCAAACACCTTGCCCGAATAATCGCGGCGGCAGCCTCCATCGCATCCCAATCGCTATCAGGAGGGCCCAGCCACTCCAGAGCGGCTGCATGATCTCCAAGGGCCAGCGAATATTCGGCGAGACGTAATGAGGCGACTGAACGGCCCAGAGCATTCCCGTTACCAGCCAGATTCTCGAGCAGGATCTGCGCCTCCTGATCCCGTTTCATGGAAAGCATCAGGCTGGCGCCGGACAAGCATGCTTCTTCCCAGTGAGGTGTCCCTGGACCCATTGTGACAACAGCATGAAACTCGACAATCGCCTCTTCAAATCGTCCACTTCCGGCGAGCGCTGCCGCACGCCAGAACGTCATCTTGGCGTTCGATCCATCGAGGTGCTCATCGAGATATTGAAGCGCCTCGTCGGTCTGGCCACTCCGAACGAGTGCCTCAATGAGGAGCAAGCCGCCCTGCTCATCCAATCGCCCCGTATCACGAAGCTTCGAAAGCTGGTCGACAGCAACCTCAGGAAGACTGTCCTGCAATGCCCTGCGCGCCAAATCAACTACTTGCCGTGGTGCATCCTGAGCCGCGTGGTCACCTGATACATCCGGTTGTTCATGTTCCTGCCCGTTGAGACATGCGGGTAGAAAGCAGGCCAGGCAACAGCCCCAACAGATACCTCTGTCGACTGCACGCAGGCCGCGTTGAAAAAGCTTGAGAATGAAGAGTCGGGCAGGCAAGGGCGTCTGTGAGATTGTCTAGGCCTTCAGACTAAGCTGTTCCAGCTGGTGTCTTCAACCAGATCCTTATCCACCCGCACAACCGAAAACGGTCCGACAACGAGGGAATTATCTTCGACAACAATAAAAACAACTTTTCAAAGAATTGAGATCATCCGAGCGCCGACGCCACGCTGTTCTCTATGGCTTGTCGATCTCAAGATAGCTTCTGGTAAAAGGACTCGCTTCACCGGGCTGAAACGATTCAATACGCATTTCCTTCAATACCCAGGTCCCATTTTTCAGCTTATGCCCGGAGTTGACCGTGCACCGCTTGATCATCTTGCCGTCATAATCATAGCATTGCATTTTCATCATACTTCCACTTGCCTGATCAACCCAGATCTCAACGCAATGGTATGGACCGAGATACCGTGGATTGTAGATCCTCAGCTTCCAACACCTGCGGGTCTTGACCCGCTCCTCACCCTCGAGGGTCGGGTTCGGCCAGTAGAGATAGCGCATTGCAAGGTCCTCATAAAGAATATCCGACTTACGGATCGACTGGGAATAGCGGGAATGTGCAATGGCTTCCCTCTTTTGATCGGTGATCTCCCATAGCAGGCAGTCTGTATCCTCAACATCCAGTTGGATAACCTGCGACGGATCCTCGAAAACAAAACGCAGAGATCCATCCTTCATCGTCAAGCGAAACGCTACACGCTGACCGAGGGCATTTCTCAGTCTGCCGGAAAGTTCGTGATCCTGTGCGACGTTGCTGTATCGCACGAGAGCGAGTATCTCTTCCGGATGCAGGTCCTCATGCGGGTCCGATGGTGATCCGAAAGTCGTTTCCGGATGCAACCAAAGCAACACCACGGACAGGAGCACGAGCAGGACAGGCAGCCGCACTCGTCGCGCTGGTCGCCGAAGCACGATCTTGCTATCACTCAACGCTTGGCAGATGCCAGCAGGTTCCGTCAATGACGTCATAACATGAAGAAAAGCGCTGCAGTTCACTAGTTTTCTTGGACAAACGGATTTCCCAACTTATTCGATTAAAGTCGACGACAGGGCAAAGTAATCTCCTCTCTAGCATGTCCTGGCTCTTAGAACAATCGCCACGCAATGGAGCCCAACCGCATTGTCCTTGTTGCCTTGGGGATCCTCACCCTCGCACGATTTATCTTGCTCCCCTGTGCCGAACTCGATACCGATGAGGCCTATGTAGCTCTCTGTGGCACGCGACCGGACTGGCACTACATGGAATGCGGCCCCCTGCCACCCCTCGTGTCTCGAACGGGGATAGCTATCTGCGGCAACAACGAGTTTGGACATCGTTTGTTTGCGCCGCTGCTCGCATGCGTCATGACTCTTGCAGGCGGAGCACTGGCGGCCGGCATCGCCAGTGGAAGAGCATCGGCATGGGCGATCGCCGGATTCTCCGTGTTGCCGGCTATGACCACAGTGGCTACACGGCTCACTGCTGCGAGCCTGACTGTGTTCTTTTTCACGATGTTTGCCTGGGCGGTCTGGCGCGGACTTCACAGTCACAAATCCAGCATCCGTTTCTGGGCATTTGCCGGCATCGCCTCCTGCTGTGCCCTGCTCTGTCATCCCGGAAACCTCGTGCCGCTCATCTTATCCATAGGTCTGCTGACAATTGTGCCTCGTTGGCGGAGGAACCTGCCGCGCTACAAGTTTCTCGCGATCCTTTTGCCAATTGCAGCCTCAGGCATGATTCCTTACCTGCTGTGGGATGAACACCTGAGATTGCTCGCCTCGCTGCACTGGCGCAACCAGGTCAGCGGGGTGTTCTCGCTGGCAGGGCCCACCGACCTTATCAGAAGGATCTGTTTTGCCTACACTCCACTTGTCACTGCCGCCCTTGTCTGGGTACTTTACCGGGATTTACGCTACAATCGAAATGCCTTGGGAGCACGATACAGTATCGCTTTCTCCCTGCCGCTGATTCTTGCCACATTTGCTCTCGCGTTGCTGGGCAAAACCCTGACGGTTCTTTTGTTGCCCGCCAGCTTGCCGTTACTGGCGCGGTTTGCGCTGGCGTGGCCCAGCGTGCCCATGGCGCATACTCTGAAAATAGCCATGCGAACGACCGCCTTGGCCTTTGCCGCACTCTTCAGCCTGCTGATCGCGCAAACCGATCTCCTGCGCCGGTCGGGAATCACGTGGCCTTATCTTGATGCGGCTCCGCGGGGGAATGGCTTCTCATACTGGACCTCCTGGAAGAAGGACTCCACCGGAGTGAATCGAGGTTGGAGGGAAACCGCAGCGTTGGTAGATCATGTCCGGAACCAGATATCCGATACCTACGGAGAACAGCCATTTCTCATCGCTAGCTCGCCTGAAATTGCCGCCCTGCTGGCATTTTACATGGCTGATGAACAGCCCACCGTGGAGAGCATG
>JBDQJG010000176.1:0-5311 GCA_040263955.1 Verrucomicrobiales bacterium | reverse complement strand
ATGTTATATCCTTCTTCTTTGAAGAGTTTTGTGCGCAGGTTGTTTAGACGTTGCTTAGGGCTCGGCCAGCACGTGTTGATGTCAAAAATGCTCCTCTAGCTGTATGAGAATGCCACATAAGACAGTAGGCTCTCATCAAGGATCCCGAGAAGCGTCTGGAGGTGTGGAACGAGATGCTGGATCAGAGTGGCGGGACATCCTGATACTGGCCTGATCGAGACTTGATTGGCAGCAAAGCAGACAAAGCCCGAGTTCGGCGAGGGATAATCCCACTCCTTCCGCCATGCTGCCGCAGGTTGCGCAGAGGAGAACGTGGAGCGGGATGAGAACGACGTCTTGTCCGGCTTCGTTACAGGCGTGGATGAAACTCGGCCGGTGAGGGCTACGACTGCGGCGGGGCCCAGTTGGGAATGCCAGTCGTCTCCTTTTGCGATTCGAACTCAACGATGAAGGGCGCTTCCTGGTCCAGGGAGGCGTCTTCGTTGACCATCAAGGGCCGGACCTCATCCCACCAGGCCTCGTAGGCGGCGAGCATCTTGGCAACGACTTCCGGGTGCGCCTTGAAGAGGTTGCGTGTCTCACCCGGGTCCTTGTCGATGTCGTAGAGTTCGCGGTTGTTGACCAGGCGCCATGTCTCACTGCGAACGGCGAAACCGGTGTACTTGGAGTTTTCAGGATCGTGATCCGGTTGTCCCTTCCTGACGCGCATGCCTTGCTTGGCCCATCGGCCCTTGTGGAAGAAGGTGTATCGCTCGGGCCAGTCTGCGGCCGGGTTCTCAAGCAGCGGGACGAGGCTCCTGCCATCCAGGTCGAGTACCCCGGCGGCAGTCGTGCCGGCAATCTCGGCGAGCGTCGGGAACAGGTCATAGTGGCGCGCCAGGCGGTCCACATCGACACCGGCTTTGATCCTGCCCGGCAGCCTGAAGAACAGGGGCACGCGTGTGCCCCCCTCGTTGACCCACCCCTTCTTACCCTTGAGGCCGGCATTGTAGGTGCCGATGCTCGAGCCGTTGTCGGTCATGAAGATCAGCAGGGTGTTCCCGGCCAGATCCCAGGCATCGAGCTTTTGCATGAGCAGGCCCATGTTGTCGTCGATATTGGTGATCATGCCGTGAAACGCGGCCGCTTTCTCCGAGCATTTGTCGGCGTAGAGGGATTGGTACTTATCCGCCACGATGTAGGGAGAATGGGGCGCGTTGGTGGCGATGTAGGCAAAGAACGGTGCGCCTTGTTCCTGCTGTTGCTTGATCCACCCCAGGGCCTGCTGGAAGAAGACATCGGTGCAGTAGCCGGTGGTCTTCACGAACACGTTGTTGTGACGGATGACCGGGTCGAAATAGCCGTTGTCGGGGACATCGGCGCAGGTGCCGGGGAATTTCTGGCCGATGCCGCCGGCTCCGTGAATGAACACCTCGTCGAATCCGCGACTCTGCGGCTGGTAGGCGTCTTCATCGCCGAGGTGCCATTTGCCGAAGATACCGGTGGTGTAGCCGGCGTCCTGCAGCACTTCTGCCACCGTGGTTGCCGTGAGTGCCATCCGTTCCCGCTCGAACACCGTGTGGGTGACCCCGGTTTTGAAGGGCGCGCGTCCGCTCATCAAGGCGGCTCGCGTCGGGGCGCAGGTCGGGCTGGCCTGGAAGTCGGTAAAGCGCGTGCTCTGGGCGTGGAGCTTGTCGAGGTTGGGCGTTTGCAGAAAGGGATGGCCGTGGCAGGCGAGGTCTCCATAGCCCTGGTCATCCGTGATCACGAGGATGATGTTCGGCGGCGTGTCGGCAGCGCAAGGTGCCGCCGTTATACCAAGCAACACGCAGGCAATGGCGATGATCCGTGTCGTAATACGTCGCAAATGCATGCTGCTTCTGGTCGCTTCGGCTGGTTTTCTGAGATCGACCTCTGTCATTTGACCCACATTTGAACCGCTTAGTGCACGGGAAAAGGTGATTCGATTGGCAGCTTGATCACGGTATTGTGCGCATCGATGGCCTCGGCGGGAAGCTCCAGGGTGATGCTTGAGCCGTCCTGGGCGAGGGGAATTTCCTGGTCTGCTCCCCCGGGTGCCAGGAAGCTGGCCGAGGCGGCTTTGACCGGCACGCCCTCAACGCGCAGCCTGCCATCGGCGGGCCACTGCATGACGTGCAGGTAGAGGGTTTTGCCGTCTTTGGACAGCGACGCATCGCCCCACTCCGGTCGCGCGGGCAGCGGATTTGCCTCAGTATCGTAGATGGACTCGTGGTTGTCACGGATCCAGTCACCGATACCGGAGAACAGCTCGATCGCCCAGGGGTCGATCTTGCCGTTGCCCATCGGGCCGCAGTTGAGCAGGTAGCTGCCTCCGGCACAGACCGTGTGAACCATCCGGTGGATGAGTTCCTTCAGGGTGTGATAATGGTGTTCACCGTGGGCCTTGTAGCCATACGAGGAACTCACACTGTCGGGCGACTCGGTGGTCAGCGGGAGTTTCTTTGGCGGCACTTCCTTGTCGCCCAGCGAAATGTAGTCGAAGACATCGAGCATATCCGGAGTGACGGCAGTCTTGTTCGAAGCGCCGGCCATGGTGTAGAGGCGAGAGTTGATGACGCAGTCGGGATTGAGACGGCGCACGGTTTCCGTGAAGCGCAGGGCGCGTTCGCGGGTCATGTCGCGGGGAGTATCGAACCAGATCAGGTCAATCTGGTAGTTCGTGAGCAGCTCCTCGATCTGTGGCAAGGCCTTGCGGGTGATGTAGGAGTCCATATCGGGCTGATACTCTTCCGGCAGCTCGGGATGGATGCTCTTGAGCGTGCCTTCCCTGGTGAACGACGAGGAATCTGGGTCCTGCCAATCCTTGGCCTGCGAGTAATACACGCCGAATTTCAGCCCGTGTTTCTGGCAGGCCTCGGAGAGCTCCTTGATGATGTCACACTTGAAGGGCGAGGCGTCCATCACATCGTAATCCGAGCAGGCGGAATCGTAGAGAGCGAAGCCGTCGTGGTGCTTGGAGGTGAGGACGACATGGCGCATGCCGGCGGCCTTGAAGATTTTCACCCACTCCTCAGCATCGAATTCCGTGGGGTTGAACTGCGACACGACTTCCTCGCGGTATTCCCTGTAGGGGATTTCCAGGTCCATCTGGACCCACTCGGCGTAGTGTTTCGGGGTCACGCGGTCCTTGTATTTTCCAGCCAGCGGGGAATAGGCACCGAAGTGGATGAACGCGCCGAACTTGGAATCCCGGAACCACTTGTTGAGCCGGGCCTCCGTTTCCGGTGGGTGCTTCAGCGTGGGGGGCATGAGTTGATCGAAATCCTTGTTCCTCTCCCGGGCGTGGAGGGAACTCGTGCAGAGCAGGGCAAGGAGGAGGGAAGGAATGGTTGTCTTCATGAGAGGCTTGATGGAGTGTCGTGGCATGACGTTGATTGAATCGTGGTGGACGCGCTTCAGATACCCGGCGTCACATCGACGGCCTGCCCGGGTGTCGCCTTGTAGCCGGGCGCGAGGCCCGGCACCCTGGCTGGCGTGGGCTTGATTTTTTCGATCGGGTTGGCTTCGAGCAGCTTGCCGGCCTCGAGGAGAATCGAGAACGCTTCCTGCTGCACCACGCCGTCGCCATCCGGTCCGACATTGAGCAGCAGGTTGCCGCCCTTCAGGTTCACATCCTTGAGCTTCTCGTAGACCGTGGCGGCGTCTTTCCAGGCCGTATCATCCTTCTTGTAGCCCCACGACTTGTTCATGGTGTAACAGGCTTCCCAGTGATTGACTGTCCTGGCACTGTCGAAGTGGCTCTGTTCCTTGGTCAGGAAGTCGACTTCGAAGGCCTTGCGCTTGCCGACACGGTTGTTCATGATGACGTGGGAACTGGCTGCACGAATGGTGTTGTAGAGGTCGATCCCGTCCGCAACGGTCCACCAGTCACACCACTCGCCATCGAACCAGAGAATGGCCGGGTCGTACTTACGGATCAGCTCCAGGATCTGATTCTTCTGGTAGCTGACGTAGGTATGCTTGTCTTCGCCGTCACCACCATCGCGCAAGTTCGTGCGTCCCCATCGCCAGTTCGGGGTGGTCTTTTGCAGGCTCGGAACCTGTGTCGGGTGATTCCAGTCGAGGATGCTGTAGTAGAGCCCGAATTTCAGGCCGTGTTTTCTGCAGGCTTCGTTCAGCTCGGCGAGGATGTCCCGTCCCTTGAAGGGCGTGCTGGCCACGTCAAAGTCGGTGTATTGGCTGTCCCAGAGGCAAAAACCGTCGTGGTGCTTCGACGTGATGACCAGGTATTTCATTCCGGCCGCCCTGGCCTTACGCACGATGCGGTCGGCATCGAATCGAGTCGGATTAAAATCCTTGAGGATTTCGGCATATTCTTCCCTGGGGATCTCGAAATCTGCCGCGATCCACTCTGAATACTTCATCTTGCGCATGGGCTGACCCTGCCATTCTCCGCCCAGCTGCGAATAGACGCCGAAGTGAATAAACATGCCGTACTGGGCATCAGCGAACCACTGCATACGCGCGTTGTAGTCCTCGAGGGATTCTGCCGTGAGAGTCGTCTCCTCGGCGATTGCCGTCGAGAGGGATGTCAGCAGCGTCAGGGCGATCGCTTTGCAGGCATTCATGGGTCTTTTGTGCGTGTTCATGGCAAATCGAGACAGCGGGTTCTCCATGGAAGTGCCCGGGATCGTGCGTAGCATCAAGTCCCGGTGAGGGTTTACAGTGAGTTGCGACACGGGCCGAAAGGTACGGTGTTACTCTGCAGAAGAAGGTCCTGTTTGCCGAAATTAGTCGTAAAAATCCCGGTGTCGGAGTAAAAGGCAAGGTTGTTTCAGGTCGAGGCGTACTTAAGAGAAGCGGTTGCGGGAACCGCTTCGCGGTGATCGTGCCTCGAGTGTGGGTGCTGCCGCTGCGGCACTCCCGCCACGACAGCAGCTATTCTGTGTTCAGCGTAGAAGGTGATAAATTCCACCTGTTCCCGCGGTAGTGTTCAGCACCATGACAACCCTATCCCGAAGAAAAGTCCTTCGAAGGCTGGCAGATCCGGCTGCCCGACCATCATGGCAATGTCCGGACCCTCACCGCCGTCGATGCTGCTTACGCCACCTCTGGCGGCAACGAGCAGAACCGTGTGATCGACGGCACCACCGTTACTCACCTGGTCGATCCGCGCAGCGGCAGGCCGATGAGCGACGCGACAGGCGCGGTTACCGTGACGGCGGACCGGTGCATCCTCGCGGACGCCTGGGCGACGGCATTTTCGGTGGCCACCCGGGCAGAGGCCCGGCAGCTGGCACAAAAAGCGGGTATCGGCCTGATGGATTGGCGGAATTGAAGCGCGCTCGGT
>JBDQJG010000175.1:0-5384 GCA_040263955.1 Verrucomicrobiales bacterium | reverse complement strand
GCACGGCGGTGACCAACGCCGGGCTCGCCAAACTGGAAGGGCTGACCTCGCTCGAGGAAGTTTTCGCAACAGGCACCAAGGCCACCAGCGATGGCATAAACCATCTCCGAGAAACCACCGGGGCCAAAGTCTTCGGCACGTTTTAAGCAGGCTGAGTGAGCGCCTGCCCTGCCCACCGAAAAACGGGCTGCCCACCACCGCCACCGGCAGCTTTGGCAAGGCATTACTCACTGGCAATATGCGGCAAGCGCCGGGACCGGCGCGCGCAATGACTCGCGCTGTATCGTTTCTTCCAGCACAGCCAGCGAGACAACCCCATCCGTGCAGGAACTGCTGACGATGTTGTGCCGTGCATTGGCATTGCCGAGCAGCAGGCAGTCGTGCAGCGACCGGCCGCGGTAGAGACCATACAGCGCAGCGGCGGTAAACGCATCCCCCGCCCCGACCACGCAATCGATTTCCTCGCGGGCGACCACGAAAGATGGGCTGAAAGCAACCCTCCCACGGTCCACGCCCAGGGCACCCTCGGGAAAATGAATGATGACCGTGTCGCGCACACCCAGCTCCAGCAGGCTGCGGGCCGCCTCCAGGCAGGCATCGCCGTCGATCGTGTCATCACCTTTGCGAATTTCCGAACCGGTGATCTGTTCCGCCTCGAACTCGTTGATGATCAGGTAGTCGATGTGGGGCAGGCAGGGCACGACCATGGTGCGGAAACGCGCCGCCGAGTTGTCCAGCGAAACGATGTCGACGGCCACTTTGTCAGCCTTCTCCCCGAGGCTGCGCAGTGCCCGCACCGCCTGCAGTTCGCCCTCCTCCTCCTGCTCCAGTGCCTTGAGCAGCATCAGGTAGCCGAGATGCGCGATGGCCAGCCGACCGGGAAAAGCTTCGATGTGAGCGCAGCCGAAGCGATCACATGCGCCGGTGGCATGCAGGTGCGTGCGCAGCCCGGAGCTGCGCGAATTCGAGACAATGCTGTACGAGGTGTCCGCGTCATCAACCACCTCCACCTGGCTCACATCGATGCCGCGCTCACGCAGGTGAGCGAGGACGAACTCTCCCATCGCATCCTTGCCCACAACCCCGCAGACAGACAACGGCACATCGGGATCGATCGCCCGGACATTCACCGGATCATTCCACGCCGAGCCGCCCGTGCCGAGGAGTTCACGGCCCTCGATGAGTCCCAGCGTGCTCTCCTGCGGCCACGCATGCACCGAGAGGACCCGGTCGACGACGATGGTGCCGAAAAATCCGATCCCCTCTCCGTGCCAGCGGTTCGTGACTGTTGCTGTATCGGTCATGCGTTTGTGAGCTGCGGCTTGCCGCCACAGTATCCGGATTTCCACGGTAAAATCGAGCCGGAAAGAGCGACCATTGGCATGCTGTGATCAGAGTGCATACTGCGGGATCTTCAGCAGTTCCCCGTCTCGCAGGGCCGACTGGTGGGCCACGATGCCGGCCACCGTCATGTTGAGCGACTGCGCCACGTCGATCCACGGCGTGCGATCGCGCAGGATGGCATCGATGAATTCGCTGGTCAGGTAACCCAGCGAGCCCCCACAGTACCCGGCCATACCGGGCGGCAGCGGCGGGCGCTCGGTAGGCACAACCGTGTTCGCGTACTTCTGCCCATAGATCCGGCCCTTCTCTCCGTTGCCCGAGGGCGTGTCCCAGCTCACCGCCATGCGCGCCATGCCACCGTCACTGGTTCGAAACAGCGCGACCTCGCTACCGAAGGGGTTGTCGTAGTCATTATTCTCCGGCTGGAAGTGCGGCACGATGCTGGGCATGCCCATGCACGAGACCTCGGTGAAGCTGCCGCCGGTGACCCCGATGTGGTAGGCGCTCGCATGAGTCGGATACCACTGCGGCGGGAAGCCCTTGCGCCAGCCGTCGGTGTCGACCCTGCCGGTTTTCGGATTGTAGCCGGCGGCGGGTTGCGGAAAGTAGTGAAAATCCTCGCCCTCGGAGTAGACAAGTTTCCCGAAGGCTCCAGCCAGGTAGCGTTGCCTCCAGGCATAGAGATCGGCGTGGAAACACGAGGTCTCGAACATCATGTAGTGCAGGCCGCTTTTCTGCACCGCCTCGAAAAGCCGCTCGGCATCTTCCAGTGAGCCATAGACCGCCGGCACCGTGGAGGCCACATGCTTGCCGTGCTCCAGCGCGGCGATGGCCAACCGGGCATGGCTGGGCGCATCGGTGGCAAGGAATACCGCCTCGACGGTGTCGTCCTGAAGCATCTCTTCACAAGACGTATAGGTCTTCTCGCAGCGGCAGGCCTGCGCCAATCCGGCGCGGCGCTCGGCGATCAGGTCGGTGACCGCGACCACCTCGACGTTGGGGTGATCCTGAAAGCCGAACGCCGCCCCGAACCGGCAATGCCCGAAACCGGCAATGCCCACTCGAACTTTACGCTCGGAAAAAGGCTCCCAGGTTCGCGCGGTATCCGGGCCGTTTCTGCCGCCCTGGTCCGCCTGCGCTGCCCCTGCCCGGCTGACTCCGAGCACCGCACCCCCGATCCCCGCGAGTTCGACGAACCTCCTCCGGGTCATGGATTCCTGGTCGCTGTTCCTCATGGTTTTCCGACCGCGCGGCCCGGGATGGCCTCGTGCGCGTCATCCTTAGTACGTGGCAAGGCCACGGCACCTTTCAGGTCACCGATCATGACCGGGCCGGTGAGCGGACCGAAAGGCAGAAAGACCGCCCGCAGGGAGCAGTTGCCACGGTTGCCGCGGAACTAGCGCAGGAATGCCTCGTGCAGGCCGCCATCCACGCTCAGGATCTGTCCGGTGGTCTTACCCAGCCGCTCACTGAGCAGCAGGAACGCGCCCTCGGCCTGGTCCTCGGGAGTGATCGGGTTGTTGGTCAGCGTGCGGCTGGCGTAAAATGCCGACAGCTTGTCGCGCAGGGCGTCGGCATCCTCGCTTTCATCGAATGCGATGGCGTATTTTTTCAATGACGCCATGACGCGGTCCTTCGGGAACATGGTCGACCCCTTGACCACGGTGGCTGGGGCCAATCCGTTGACCCGCACCAGCGGCGCCATCTCCACGGCCAGTTCCCGCACCAGGTGATTGGCGGCCGCCTTCGAGGTGTCATACGCAAGCGAACCTTTCTTGCTGACCACGGCATTGACCGAGGTGGTCAACACCAGCGAGCCGCGCAGCCCCTGGGACTCGAAGATCGGCTTGGCTTCCTCCGCCACCTTGGCCTGACCGATCACGTTGATGGCATAGGACAGGTCCCACAACTTGTCGTCGAAATTGCCGTCCTTGTCAGGTGCGGCGAACAAACCGGCCGTGACGATGACGTTGTCGATGCCGCCGTAGGCCAGCACTACTTCAGCGAGCATCTGCCGCACCGAGCCGCGGTCGGTGACATCGCAACTCAAGGCCACCGCCGGGCCGCAGCCTGAAATGCCGGTCCCGGCCACGCCGATTCCCATGCCGTAGATGTCGGTGAGTTCTTTTGCCGTCTCCTCGGCAGCTTCCTGCTTCAGGTCGACGACCACCACATGGGCACCCTCGCGCGCCACCCGGTGGCAGACCGACTTGCCGATGCCGGCACCTCCGCCGATGACCACCACTACGTTGCGGGCGAATTCCTTTTCCGCGGGCATGCGTTGCAGCTTGGCTTCCTCCAGCTGCCAGTACTCGATGTCGAAGGCTTCCTGCTGGGGCAGCGCAGCATATGCGGAAATCGCCTCTGCACCGCGCATCACCTCGATCGCGCAGTTGTAGAATTCCGCCGTAACGCGGGACTCCGACTTGTTCTTGCCCCAAGCCACCATGCCGATACCCGGGATCAGGATGACCGTCGGGTTCGGGTCGCGCATCGCCGGGCTGCCGGGACGCTTGCAGGCCTCGTAGTAGGCAGCGTAGTCGCTGCGGTAGGCCTCGAGCCCCCCGGCCAGTTTCTGTTTCAGCACTGCGGCGTCTTCCTGCTGCGGGTTCCAGTCGACGTAAAGCGGCTTGATCTTGGTGCGCAGGAAGTGATCCGGGCACGAGGTTCCAAGCTCGGCAAGCCGAGCCGCGTCCTGTGAATTCACGAAGCGCAGGATGCCGGCATCGCTCTGCACGGTGCCGATGAATTTCGCCTGCTGGCTGACCTGCCCGCGCAGCCACGGCAGCACCTCGACGAGGACCGCCTGCTTCGCTTGCTCATCAAGTTCTGCATATTTCTGCCCACCGAAGGTCTGCTCTCCCTTGTCGTTCTCCTCGATGTAGCGCGCCGCCTTCTCGATCAGATCGAGGGTCAACTCATAACATTCCTTGTCATCATCCGCCCAGTTGATCAGGCCGTGCTGCCCCATGATCAAGCCCTTGAGCGCCGGGCTTTTGGCCACCGCATCGCGCATCACCAGGCCGAGGTCGAATCCCGGTCGCTGCCAGCCGACGTAGCCGATCGCATCGCCGTAGATTTTCTTCGTCAACGCGACCTGGTCCTTGCAGGCGGCCACCGAGATGGCCGCATTGGGATGCATGTGGTCGACGTGCCGGAACGGCATGTAGCCGTGCAGGGGGGTATCGATCGACGAGGCCCGCGGGTTCAGGTTGAACGTGCAGTGCGGATACATCCCCACCATGTCGTCCTCGATCTGCGTTTTGACGCCTTTTTCGGGAGCCGCATCATAGAGACTCTCCAGTGCCAGCAACTTGTCCATGTAGAGCGAGGAGAAGTTGGCGAGTGTCGAGGTGCGCAGGTCGCCCCCGCTGCCCTTCACCCACATGACCTCGACATCATCACCGCTGAGCGGATCCTGCTCGGTGGCTTTTGACGAGGTATTGCCGCCGCCGGTGTTGGTGATGCGCTGGTCGGCGCCGAGGATGTTGGAGCGATACACCAGCCGCTCGGCAGGGCTGAGGGTAGCGGCGTGCGCATCGTCCCAGGAGTAGTCGACGTGATGGAAGTCTTGTTGTGTGGCCATGATGAAACGCGTTGCAGGCATGCCCTTCGAGTCAGCATGCAGACGGACTTGTTGGTGCAACTTTCACAGAAAAACAAGCAAAAAACAACAAAAACACAGATTTTGTACTGGAATACCCGGTGTTTTGTGGATTCTTGCCACCACCGACCGCCATGCTTGCTGCCGAACGCCAGAATTCCATCCTCAAGCTGGTAAACACCGAGGGCAGTGTGCGCACCCGCGAGCTGGCACGCACTCTCGCCTGTGCCGAGGAGACCATCCGCCGGGATCTCGACAAGCTTGCCGAGTCCGGTCTGCTGGCGCGCAGCCACGGCGGCGCCTCCGCGGTCGACGCCCGCGGGCGGGATCTCGAACACGAACTGGGAGATGGAGGCCTCGGCCAGCACCAGGTTGCGACCGGGTAGGGACTGCAACCAGGCACCGGCCAGCGCCTGGCCCCGAACCAGCTCCGGAG